>WOZM01000240.1 GCA_011620265.1 Paracoccaceae bacterium | reverse complement strand
AGCGGTTCGAGACCAAGCGCGTCGGCAACCAGCTTTACGTGCGGCGGGTGGATTAAAGCGTTTCCGGTTTGTGTTGAAATGGCAAGTATCAGAATTCGAACGACAAAGGTTCGAATTCTGAGTCAAAGCAAACCCGAAACGCTAGGTGTTTGATCCCACGGTTTGATGGTGCGATCCTTTCTCGGGAATGGAAGGAAGCACTATGGGACAAATTCGTCATGGCAGGCCACGATCACGTACGCCGTCAGAGCTGAAATACAGCGATCGCAAGCTTCGCTCGCGCAGCTGAGCCGGGAACTGGGCATCGACCCCAAGACGGTGGCGAAGTGGCGCAAGCGCGTGACGGTCGAGGATATGAAGACCGGGACTGGGAGACGCGGGCCGGTATCTGAGCTTCTACAACAGCCGCCTCCCGCATTCATCGCTTGACGGGAGAACCCCCGATCAGGTCTACTTCAGTCAGCCGACGCCCGAAGCGGTGGCGGCGTAGCCGAGGCAGAAAACCACTTAGAAAACGCCCGGAACCTGTTCAGTCAAACCGAGCCACCTCTCATGACGGTTAGCTATTCCACGGTTATCGCGACCCGTAACAGACCTAACGCTCTCGCCCTTTCGCTACCTCTCCTTCTTGGACAGTCACGCAGGCCTGACCGGATCGTCGTTGTGGACAGTTCCGATGATGTGACGGCTAACCGAACTCTGATCGGCAACCTTTCGCAACACACTCCGATACCGATCGAACATATCCTCAGTGCTGCAGGTTCGTCTTTGCAACGCAACATCGGTATCAGACGCGTCACGAGCGACGTTACTTTCTTCCCCGATGACGATAGTCTCGTCTATCCTGAAGCTTTGGAGAAGATGCTCCGCATCTACGATCTTGACACTTTGGGCCGTATCGGAGGGGTATGTGGTCTCGAGGTGGCACGACCCCCTAGTGGTGTGATGCCGTGCATCGCAGCGTCTTCGACCCGCCAATCAAACTGGTTACGAAAACGTTTGACACGCATGCGATTGGCGCTTGAGCGAGACCAATTCCCGGATCCGATGAAGCTTGCTGCCCGGCGGCTCTACGACGACATGCCCGCCCCCGAACGCTGGCTGGAAGCGGAAAACGCGGTTCGAGTCGAGTGGATGACCGGATTCAGGATGTCATTTCGAACTGATGCGATACGCGAATTTGGGTTCAATGAAGCGCTTGGCCCCTATGCCTTGTATGAAGACGTAGATGCAGGATTACGAGTGCTGTCACGTGGAAAGTCACTTGTCGCAGCACTAGATGCCCATATCTATCATGACCGAGCGCCGGAGCGCCGCACGGACGGACGACAGTTCGGTGTCATCAACATTCTGAACAGGAGCTATGTGGCGATGAGAAGTGGCGTCGCGGATGAGAATCTCAAGTCCGCAATCCGCAGATATGCGTGGTTCCGCACCATGCAATTTCGTGCGAGTAGCGACGGAAATTTCGGACGTGATCGATACCTTGGCGCCCAAGCAGCGCAAAAGGTGCTGAATGGACTATTGTCTAGCCGGCCAGAGAATCTTGAAGAGGTCTACCTAGCGCTGCGCGACGTTTGTATCGCGAATGATGATCAACTGACCGCACAGGACTAGTCTTTCCGGACCCCGTAGCGGGCGAGGAACATCTCGACCGTGCCCTTCGCGATGCGGTCACGGTCGGCTGCGGAAAAGTCGCCCTTGATGCCGAAGCAGACGCAAGGGAAGATGTCAGTCTTGCAGAGTTCCGCGAACTGGTCGGCGGCGAGGTAGACGTCGTCGATCCGCAACTCGCCCCGCGCGACCGCGCCGTTGAGATAGGCGGCCAGCCGTTCGCGCACCAGCCCGGGGCCGGAGGCGTAGAACTCGCGGCCAAGCTCGGGGAAGCGCTCGGCCTCGGCCACGCAGATGCGGAAGACCGAGCGGCCGATCTCCGAAAGCGAGAAGTCGATGATCCGCCGCGCGGCTTCGGGCAGGTCGAAGGGGATGCCGCCGGCGAAGGCCGGAAGGGCGACGCGGCCGAGGGTGGTCAGGGTCGCGCGAACATGTGTCATGATCTTTCCGATCTGAACTGGTTGGCTTGGCAGGGGCTAATTGAACCGATTGGTTCGAAGAATTCAGGATATATCCGAACCGAAGGGGACATTTATGCCAAGGTGTCGCACTTGCCCCCCTTCTCGCAGGCGAATAGTTTGGAATCGTTCCAAGTGGAGGTGCCCATGATCCCCGGTCTCGCCAATCGCCGCCGGTTCTCGGACCTGAGCGAGCAGGAAGTGCTCGCGCTGGCGATTTCGTCGGAAGAGGACGATGCCCGCATCTACCGGACCTATGCCGAGAGGCTCAGGGCCGACTATCCCGCCTCCGCCGTCGTCTTCGAGGAGATGGCGAAGGAAGAGGACACCCACCGCCACTCGCTGATCGAACGCCACCGGGCGCGGTTCGGCGAGGTGATCCCGCTGATCCGCCGCGAACATGTCGCGGGCTTCTACGCCCGCCGGCCGGTCTGGCTGGTCGAGAACCTCGGGCTGGAGCGGATCCGCAGCGAGGCCGAGGCGATGGAGCACGACGCCGCCGCGTTCTACCGCCGCGCCGCGCAATCGACGCAGGATGCGGAGACACGCAAGCTCCTCGGCGATCTGGCCGCCGCCGAGGCCAGGCACGAGATCAAGGCGGGCGAGCTTTCGGACACGCATCTGGACGAGGATGCCAAGGGCGAGGAGGACCGCGCCGCGCACCGCCAGTTCATCCTGACCTGGGTGCAGCCGGGGCTTGCCGGGCTGATGGACGGATCGGTTTCCACCCTCGCTCCGATCTTCGCGACGGCCTTCGCGACGCAGGATCCCTGGACGACATTCCTCGTCGGCCTCGCCGCCTCTGTCGGCGCGGGCATCTCGATGGGCTTCACCGAGGCCGCGCATGACGACGGGGTGCTGTCGGGGCGCGGCTCGCCCTTCAAGCGGGGCCTTGCCTCGGGGGTGATGACGGCGCTCGGGGGGCTCGGCCATGCGCTGCCTTATCTCATCCCGGATTTCTGGACCGCCACGACGATCGCCATCGCCGTCGTCTTCGTCGAGCTCTGGGCGATCGCCTGGATCCAGAACCGCTTCATGGAAACCCCGTTCCTGCGCGCGGCCTTCCAGGTCGTCCTCGGCGGGGCGCTGGTCTTCGCGGCGGGCGTGCTGATCGGTGGCGGATAGGGCCGGGATTGCGTCGGATCCGAAACGCTATAGCGGCGCAGCTTTTCACATGCTAGGCGCGGGGCGATGCTGGCGATCTTCCTCAAGACCCTTCCGTTCTTCGCGCTCATCGGCCTCGGTTGGGCTGCGGGGCGGCTCCGCTTCTTTCCCGAAGCGGCGACCGAGTGGCTGACGCGGTTCGTCTTCTACTTCGCGCTTTCGGCGATGCTTTTTCGCTTCGCGGCCAACCTGTCTCTGGCCGAGATCTTCGACCCGGTCTTCGCGCTCGCCTATCTCAGCGGCTGCACGGTCGTCTATCTCCTGGCCCTGACCGTCGCCCTCCTGCGCAGGGTATCGGTCCCCGAGGCCTCGATCGAGGCCCAATGCGCGGTGATCGGCAATACCGGATTTCTCGGCGTGCCGATGCTGACCGTGCTGCTCGGCCCCGAAGCCGCGGGGCCGGTCCTCATGGTGCTGGCGATCGACCTCATCGTCTTTTCCAGCCTCTTCACGCTGATCATCACCGCCGCCCGCGAGGGCCACGTTTCGCCCCGGATCGTGAAGGTGCTGGGGGGCGGGCTCCTGAAGAATCCGATGATCGTGTCGATGGTCGCGGGCCTCCTCTGGTCCGCCACCCGGTTGCCGCTGCCCGCGCCGGCGGACGAGTTCCTGAGCCTTCTCGGCGCCGCCGCGACGCCCGGTGCGCTTTTCGCCATTGGCGCCTCGCTCGCCTCGAAGACGGCCGAGCGGGTGTCGGTGGCGCTCTGGCTGTCCTTCGCCAAGCTCGTCCTCCATCCGGCGGCCGTCGCCGTCGCCGCGCTCTACCTCTTCGAGGTCGACCGCTTCGCGGCCGGCGTGATGATCGCCGCCGCTTCGCTTCCCGTGGCGGGGAACGTCTATATCCTCGCCCGCCACTACGGGGTCGCGCCACATCGGGTGTCGGCCTCGATCCTGTTTTCGACGGCGATCAGCATCATCACCGTCTCGGCGGTGATCGCCTGGATCACCGGTGCCTGACGAAAGGAAAAGCCATGCAGACGATTTCGGAAAACAAGTGCTTCGGCGGCATTCAGGGCGTCTACAGCCACGCCTCGGAAGCTTGCGGCTGCGACATGACCTTCGGTCTCTTCCTGCCCGAGGAGGCGGCCGATCAGCCGGTGCCGGTGCTCTGGTACCTGTCGGGACTGACCTGCACCCACGAGAACGCCATGGTGAAGGCCGGCGCGCAAGGATGGGCGGCAGAGGCCGGCATCGCGCTGGTCTTTCCCGACACCTCCCCGCGCGGCGAGGCGGTGGCGAACGACGAGGCCTACGATCTGGGGCAGGGGGCGGGCTTCTACGTCAACGCGACGCAGGACCCCTGGGCGCTCAACTACCAGATGTGGGACTACGTGACCGAGGAGCTTCCCGCCATCGTCACCGCGAATTTCGCCGTCGACGAGGAGCGGCAGGCGATCAGCGGCCATTCGATGGGCGGCCACGGCGCGCTCACGATGGCGATGCGGCTGCCGGGGCGGTTCCGCTCGGTCTCGGCTTTCGCGCCTATCGCCCATCCGGCCCAGTCGGACTGGGGCCGCAAGCAGTTCGCGGCCTATCTCGGCAGCGACGAGACACAGTGGGCGGCGCATGACGCGACGCTCCTCATGCGCCGGCTCGGCTTCGACGGGCCGGTCCTCGTCGATCAGGGATCGAAGGACCAGTTCATCGACCTCCTGAAACCCGAAGCTTTGGCGCAGGCGATGATGGAGCGGCGGCAGAACGGCCAGGTCCGGATGCAGCCCGGCTACGACCACAGCTATTTCTTCGTCTCGACCTTCATGCCCGACCACATCGGCTTCCACGCGGCGGCGCTTTTCGCATGAGCCTTTATGTCGACGCCGATGCCTGCCCGGTGAAGGACGAATGCATCCGCGCGGCGGACAGGGTAGGCACCCGCGTCTTCATGGTCTGCAACGGCGGCATCCGGCCCTCGGCCCATCCGCTGGTGGAGACGGTCTTCGTCACCGAAGGCCCGGACGAGGCCGACAAGTGGATCGCCGAACGGGTGGGGCAGGGCGATGTTGTGATCACCGGCGACATTCCCCTGGCCGCGAAATGCGTGGCCGCCGGGGCGCAGGTTCTCAAGCACAATGGCGAGGCTCTGACCGAGGCCAATATCGGCAACGTGCTGGCCACCCGCGACCTGATGGCCGACCTGCGCGCCGCCGACCCGTTCCGGCAGGGTGGCGGAAAGGCGTTCTCGAAGCAGGACCGGGCGCGGTTCTCCTCGGCCCTCGACCGGGCCTTGCGGGTGGCGGCGCGATAGGGTCATGTCACGGGTGGGACAGACAGCGCTCTCCCGGAACTTCTGATGACGGCATGAGCTTGATCGGTGAAACGGATGGGGAAGCCGGGCGAAACCGGCTGATCGGCATGCTCTGCATCGCGGCGGGAATGGCGGCATTTTCCGCGATGGATGTGGCGATCAAGTTCCTCAGCGGCGACTACGCGCTTCATCAGGTGGTCCTGATCCGCACAGTGATCGGCATGTCGATTCTGCTGGGGGTAATCGTGCCCTTTCATGGAGGCTACGCGGCCCTGCGCACGAACCGATTGCCGCTGCATCTCCTGCGCGGCTTCTTCGTCATAATTGCCAATACGGCGTTCTTCGTCGCGCTGGCGTCAATGCCGCTGGCAGAGGCGGTTGCGATCACCTTCGTCAGCCCGCTTCTCATCACCGCTTTTTCGGTCGTCATTCTCGGGGAATCCGTCGGCCCCCGGCGCTGGGTCGCGGTGGTCGTCGGTCTGATCGGCGTCCTGATCGTGCTCCAGCCTGGGACGGCGGCCTTTCAACCCGCCGCCCTCCTGCCTCTCTTTGCGGCCGTTGCCTATGCAATGCTGAATATCCTCTCGCGCAAGATGGGCGGTACCGAGCGGGCGACGACACTTACCTTCTACGTCCAGCTCACATTCCTCGTCTTCTCGGGGGCGATGGGACTGGCCTTCGGCGACGGGCGATTTGACGGAACCGGTGACGCGTCGATCGACTTTCTCATGCGTGGCTGGGTCTGGCCGGCGGCCAAGGACTGGCCGGTCTTTGTGCTGGTGGGCTTCTCCAGCGGTTTTGGCGCCGTTCTTCTCAGCCAGGCCTACCGGCTTTGCGAACCGGCCATGATCGCACCCTTCGAATATATCGCGATGCCACTCGCCGTCCTCGGCGGCGTGGTGGTCTTCGGGGAGTGGCCCGATGCGCTATCCTGGTTGGGTATCGCCCTCATCGTCCTGGGCGGGCTCTACATGCTCTGGCGCGAGACGCGGGCGCGGGATCTGCCTCGGGCTCCACGGGTCCGGCGCTGATCCGGGGTTTCCTTTCCCCGTCGTGCCGCTATAGCGTTCCGGGTTTGCATTGAATCAGAATTCGAACTTTTCCTGTTCGAATTCTGATACTTGATATTTCCACATGAACCCGAAACGCTTTAGTGTCGGCCCGGAACACGAGGTGAGGGACGGGAATGGCGCGGGCAAAGGCGGTGATCTTCGACATCGGCAATGTGCTGATCGAATGGCAGCCGGAACGGTTCTACGACAGCATCATGGCGCCTGCCGACCGCGTCCGCATGTTCGCCGAGATCGACTTGCACACGATGAACGAGGCCATCGACAAGGGCGCCCCCTTCCGTGAGACGATCTATGCCTTCGCCGCCCGCCACCCGAAGTGGGAGGACAAGATCCGCCTCTGGCACGACAACTGGCTCGACATGGCCTCGCCGGAGATCCCGCATTCGGTGCGGCTCCTGCGGGCGCTGAAGGCGCGCGGCGTGCCGGTCTTCGCGCTGACGAATTTCGGCGACGACACCTACACATTCGCCGAACCGCACTATCCGTTCCTCGCCGAATTCGACCGCGCCTATGTCTCGGGCCGGCTGAAGCTGACAAAGCCCGATCCGGCGATCTACGCGTATCTCGAGACGGATTGCGGCCTGACGCCCGGGGCGCTTCTCTTCACCGACGACCGGGCAGAGAACATCGCCGTCGCCGGGGCGCGCGGCTGGAAAACCCATCTCTTCGACGGGCCCGAGGGCTGGGCGGCGCGGCTCGTCGCCGAAGGATTGCTGGAAGAGGAGGAGGCGGCATGAGCATTGAAATCGTCGGTCCGGAGGTTGAGGCGAAGCTCGACTGGATCGCGCTGACCGAGGCGCTGGAGGCCGGCCACCGCCTGCCGCGGGCCGAGGTCGGCGACACTTTCCTCCGGCGCGGCGGCGATACGCTCCTGACCCGGTCCGCGTGGATCGACGGGATGGGGATCGCCGTCAAGGCGGCGACCATCTACCCGGAGAACCACAAGCTGGGCCTGCCCAACCTGCATGGCGCGGTGGCGCTCTTTTCCGACCGGGATGGCGTGCCGGAGGCCTATATCGACTTCGCCCTCCTGACCAAGTGGAAGACCGCCGCGGACAGTCTGCTGGCCGCCCGGCGGCTTGCACGGAAGGACGCCGAAATGTTCCTGATCATCGGCGCCGGCACCGTCGCGCATTCGATGGCCGAGGCTTATTCCGCAGCCTTTCCGAAGGCGCGTTTCCATGTCTGGACCCGCTCTCCCAAAAGCGCGCGGGGCTTTGCCGACGAGACCGGAGCCGTGGTGGAGACCGACCTCGAAGCGGCGGTGCGCAAGGCCGATGTCATCGCCACGGCGACGATGTCGCTGGAGCCGCTCGTTCGCGGCGCCTGGCTGAAGCCCGGCACCCATCTCGACCTCATCGGCGCTTACCGGCCCGACATGCGCGAGGCGGATGACGAAACCTTCCGTCGCGCCCGGGTCTTCGTCGACGCCCGCGCGACGACACTGCATCATATCGGTGAGCTGATGGCCCCGCTTGCGAGCGGTGCCATCGCGGAATCCGATATCCTCGCCGATTTCTACGACATCGAAAGCGGCGCCTTCGTCCGCCGGTCGGAGGACGAGATCACCCTCGCCAAGAACGGCGGCGGTGCCCATCTCGACCTGATGACGGCGCGCTACGTGCTCGAGGCGGCGCGGACGGGCTGACGCCCCGTTCTTCTGTTCGAAAATACCTCGGGGGTCCGGGGGCGGCGCCCCCGGCCGCTCCGCCGTCACGCCGGCCGTGCGTCCAGCGACCGCTCCCGGATCGGCAGATGCACGATGGCCGAGAACGCGCCCACCGCGACCCCTATCCACCAGACCGTCGTGTAGTTCCCGTAGGCGTCGTAGAACCGCCCGCCGAGCCAGACCCCCATGAAGCTGCCGATCTGGTGGCTGAGAAAGACGATCCCGTAAAGCGTGCCCATGTAGCGCAGCCCGTAGATATGACCGACAAGACCGGAGGTCAGCGGCACCGTGGCAAGCCAGAGCGACCCCATCCCGACCGAGAAGAGCACCACCGTCAACGGCGTGATCGGGAAGACGATGAAGAGCGCGGCGAACAGCGTCCGCCCGGTATAGATCGCCGCCAGCACGTATTTCTTCGCGAACCGCTTGCCCAGCCATCCGGCCGTCAGCGTGCCGGCGATATTGGCGAGCCCGATCAGCGAGATCGCCGCCGCCCCGAGGGCCGAGGTCGAGGCGATCCCCAGCGCCGCGAGCGGCCCGGCCGGAGAGATCGGTCCGCACATCTCGGTCACCATTGCCGGGAAATGCGCGACCATGAAGCCAAGCTGATAGCCGCAGGAGAAGAAACCGACAAAGATCAGCGTGAAACTCGGGTCGCGGAGCGCCTGACGCAGGGCCGCCGCCATGCTGATGTCGCTGGCCGATCTTGCCCGCTCCGGCGCCCGCATCAGCGGCAGGACCAGCACCACCGACAGGATCGCCGCAGCGAAGATCATGAACACGACCTGCCAGCTGAAATGGCCGAGCAGGTACTCCGCCACCGGCGCGCTGAAGACCTGACCGAGCGATCCCGCCGCCGTCGCGACGCCAAGCGCCAGAGAGCGGTTGTCGTCCGACGCCGCCCGCCCGACCACCGCGAGGACGACGCCGAACCCGGTGCCGGCGATGCCGAAGCCGACGAGGATCTCCAGCACCTGATGCTGCCCCGGCGTCACCGCCCAGGCCGACAGCACCAGCCCCGCCGCATAGCATAGCGCGCCGAGCACGATTGCCTTCCTGTCGCCGAAGCGTTCGGCGATGGCGCCGAAGATCGGCGCGCCGATGCCCCAGGCGAGGTTCTGGATCGCGATGGCGAAGCTGAATTCGGCGCGCGGCCAGCCGAACTCCCCGGCGACGGGGATCTGGAAGACCCCGAAGCTCGACCGGATGGCATTGCCGACGATGAGGATCAGGAGACCGGCGATCAGGACCGGAGTGAAAAGCCTGGCGCGCGCGATCATGATGTCTCCCGTCCGGAGGGAAGCATTGGCGCTGCTGCGGGACCAGGTCAAATCGAGAATTGTGATCGGGACAATTCCAACATGCCATCAACCGTTGCGCGCCGGGCAAGCCGTAAGGTGGGTTTCAACCCACCCCGGCCTGCAGGCGGGCGGCCCCGGCTTTCAGATCGACGGCTGGTTGACCCGCCGCGACAGCTCCCCGGCGCTTTCCTTGCGCTCGGAATAGCGGTCGGTCAGACGATCCCGGATGTCGCGGGTGAGGAGCGTGAAGCGCATCAGTTCTTCCATCACATCGACCATCCGGTCGTAGAAGGGCGACGGCCGCATCCGCCCGGCCTCGTCGAACTCGTTGAACGCCTTCGGGACCGAGGACTGGTTCGGGATCGTCAGCAGCCGCATCCAGCGCCCGAGAACGCGGAGCTGGTTGACGGTGTTGAAGCTCTGGCTGCCGCCCGAGACCTGCATCACGGCGAGGGTCTTGCCTTGCGTCGGCCGCACCGCGCCGAGCGAGAGCGGGATCCAGTCGATCTGCGCCTTCATCACCCCGGTCATCGCGCCATGCCGCTCGGGCGAACACCAGACCAAGCCGTCGCACCAGGCGACGAGGCCGCGCAGTTCGGCCACCTTCGGATCGTCGGCGCCGGTCTCGTCCGGCAGCGGCAGGCCGCGCGGGTCGAATATCCGGGTTTCGGCGCCCAGGCGGTGCAACACGCGCGCCGCCTCCTCGCTCAGCAGGCGCGAGTAGCTGCGCGCCCTGAGCGAGCCGTAGAGCATCAGGATGCGTGGTGGATGGGGCGCGCGGTCGGTGGCGACGAGGTCCGCCGCGTCGACCGTGCGGAAGCAGTCCTCGTCGATATTGGGCGTATCCGTTGCGTCCGCAGGCCCGGTCATCCGGCCTCCGTCCGCGCGCCGGCCGACGATCCGCGGAACCGTCCGGGCCCCTCGCGATCATGGGTCGGCTCGGCAAGGCGCGACCGCGCGGAACCCCCGGTGCGGCGTATATGCGGGTTATGCGGGCCGGGCATCACGGTCTCCTCGGCCGGCGCAGGCGATTTCGTCAAGGACGGACCGGCAGCGCTCGGGCCGTCCGCCGCAACACTCCTCCATCAGGTAGCCGAGCAATCAGCGCATCCCCTCCATGTCGGCGAAATAGCGGATCCTGCGGCCTTCGCGCCGGTTCCGGACCAGTCCCGCCTGACGCAGGATCGAGAGATTGGCCGACATCGTGTTCTGGCGGGCGTCGAGCCGGGTTTCCTGGGCGAGGGCCGAAAGCGCCGCGAGGCTGCGAATCCTATCCATGTATCAAGAATGATGGAAATCAGCGCGCCGCGCAACACGGGCGCTCCCCCGGCACCGCCGGCCTTTCCCTTTTCCGGGCGGCAGGTTATCGAAAATCCATGACCGAGACGCTGACCGAGATCTACGACCGGATGACGCATGAGGGCGGCCTCAGGCAGGACGCGGCGCAGCGCGCGGTGCTGCCGGAACTGGAGCGCATCCGGGCGGAACTCGAGGCGGCGGCCGCGCACAAGCCGGGTCTTCTCGGCGGGTTCTTCGGCAAGGCGCCGGACGCGGTGAAGGGCCTCTACCTCTGGGGCGGCGTCGGGCGCGGCAAGTCGATGCTGATGGACCTCTTCCACGACCACGTCGCGATCGAGGCCAAGCGCCGGGTGCATTTCCACGCCTTCATGCAGGAGGTGCAGGCAGCCCTGCACGCGGCGCGCAAGACCGGGGTCGACGATGCGATCCGTCCGGTGGCCGAGGAGATCGCGAGCGGGCTCCGGCTTCTCAGCTTCGACGAGATGCAGATCACCGACATCGCCGACGCGATGATCGTCGGGCGGCTCTTCCAGATGCTCTTCGACAAGGGCGTCACCGTCGTCACCACCTCGAACCGGGTGCCGGACGACCTTTACAAGGACGGGCTCAACCGGCCGCTCTTCCTGCCCTTCATCCGGCTTCTGAAGGAGCGGATGACGGTGCTGCCGCTGGAAAGCGAGACGGATTACCGCCAGCACCGGCTGCAGGGGGCGAAGGTCTATTTCACCCCCGCCGGGCAGGCCGCCCGCGCGGCGATCGGGAAGATCTGGCTCGAGCTTACGGGCGGCGGCGGCGATGCCGCGCTGAAGCTGATGATCAAGGGGCGCGAGGTGGTCTTGCCGAACTACCATGCCGGCGTCGCCCGCGCCTCGTTCTGGGAGCTTTGCGGCCGGCCGCTCGGACCCGCCGACTACCTCGCCATCGCCGGCGCGGTGCGGGTGCTGATCCTCGAGGACATCCCGCATCTCTCGTCCGAGAACTACAACGAGGCCAAGCGCTTCGTGATCCTGATCGACGCGCTCTACGAGGCGAAGGTCCGGCTGATCGCCTCGGCGGCGGACGAGCCCGAACGGCTCTATGTCGAGGGTGCCGGCGCGTTCGAGTTCGAACGCACCGCCAGCCGCCTGCGCGAGATGCAGGCGGCGGACTGGGCGCTCGACAAGGTCGTGGCGACCGGCTGATGCAGTCTCGTGGCAACGCCGGACGGGCGGGCTCGATGCCCGGCCGGACGGCACCCGTCTGCGGAAAGACCGTGCGTTCGGCAGGTTCCCGCCGCGACCTGTCGCCTTTGGGCGCACCGGGCCGCCGCAGCCGGAGCAATGGGGATACGGAAAGGGAGACATGCCGATGATCGTCCGGGACCCGCCGAGCCTCCTCCAACTCCTCTTCGTGATGAAGGGGGCCATCGTCCCCCGCATCGCCGGTCGGATGGCGGCACTCGCGGGGCTCAGCCTCGCCGTCCTCGTCGCCGACCGGCAGGTCGTGGCGCTTCCGCATGTCTCGATCGCGGCGATGGGCGTCTTCGGCGTGGCGCTGTCGCTGATCCTCGGCTTTCGCAACAACGCCGCCTATGATCGCTGGTGGGAGGCGCGCAAGCTCTGGGGCCAGATGATCGCCGACGCCCGCAGCCTCGGCCGCGAAACCGCGATCTTCCTCGGGACCGGCGCCCGCCCCGGTCGCGGGGGGTCTCAACTGAGAAGCGCGCGGGCGCGGGGGATGACCTGCGTGCCGTAAAGCTCGATCGAGCGCATGAGCCGGTCGTGCGGCAGCGGGCCGGAGGTGTATTTCATCTCGAACCGGGCGAGGCCGAGCGCCTTGACCGTGCCGGCGATCTTCCGGGCGACGGTCTCGGGCGATCCGACATAGAGCGAGCCGTGATCTGCCTCGCGGTCGAAATGCGCGCGGGTCGTGGGTGGCCAGCCGCGCTC
The DNA here is from genome assembly GCA_011620265.1 of Paracoccaceae bacterium. Lineage (GTDB taxonomy): Bacteria > Pseudomonadota > Alphaproteobacteria > Rhodobacterales > Rhodobacteraceae > Albidovulum. The sequence goes on along the minus strand of WOZM01000240.1, from coordinate 31 downwards.
GCGTCCGATGCGGTCATGGAGCGCCTTGTAG
>WOZM01000140.1 GCA_011620265.1 Paracoccaceae bacterium | reverse complement strand
CCATCGGCGAGATCGTGATGGAGACGCTGGCGCGGATCGACACCGTCGCCTATGTGCGCTTCGCCAGCGTCTACAAGAACTTCCAGGCCGCCGACGACTTCGACAAGTTCGTCTCCGAGCTGCGCCCCGAGGGCGCGGCGGAAGAGTGACGGCGGAAGACGACCGACGCCACATGGCCCACGCCCTCGGCCTTGCCCGGCGCGGGCTTGGCCGGGTCTGGCCCAACCCGGCGGTGGGCTGCGTTCTCGTGAACGATGGCAGGATCGTTGGCCGGGGGTCCACCCAGGCCGGCGGCAGACCCCATGCCGAGACCGGGGCGCTGGCTGAGGCCGGCGCCGCCGCGCGGGGCGCCACGGCCTATGTGTCGCTCGAACCCTGCGCCCATCACGGGCAAACGCCGCCCTGCGCCGAGGCGCTGGTCGCGGCGGGCGTGGCGCGTGTCGTGACCGCCCTGCGCGACCCCGATCCCCGCGTCGCCGGGCGCGGTATGGGGGTCCTCCGCGCGGCCGGCATCGAGGTGACGGAGGGCGTTCTGGAGGCCGAGGCGCGGATCCTTCAGCGCGGCTTCCTGACCCGGATCGGGCAGGGCCGGCCAATGCTGACGCTGAAGCTCGCGACAAGCCTCGACGGGCGCATCGCAACGCAAGCCGGCGAAAGCCGCTGGATCACCGGGCCAGAGGCGCGGGCGCGGGTCCACGCGATGCGGGCCGCCCATGACGCGGTGCTGGTGGGCGGCGGCACGGCGCGGGCGGACGATCCCTCGCTGACCGTGCGCGGGCTGGGGGTGTCGCACCAGCCGGTCCGCATCGTCGCGGCGCGGAGCCTCGACCTGTCGGTCGAGGGCGCATTGGGCCGGACCGCGCGCGAGGTGCCGGTCTGGCTTCTCCACGGCCCCTCGGCGCCTGCGGGCGCGCGGGCAGGCTGGACGGCCGCGGGCGCGCGGCCGATCGAGGTCGCGGAAGGCGGGGGCGGGCTCGACCCCGCCCAGATGCTGGCGGCGCTCGGGCAGGCGGGGCTGACGCGGGTCTTTTGCGAAGGCGGCGGGCACCTCGCGGCGAGCCTCCTCCGCGCCGGGCTCGTGGACGAGATCGCGCTCTTCGGCGCCGGCCTCGCGCTCGGCGCCGATGGCCGCGCTTCGGTCGGTCCGCTCGGTCTCGACGCGCTGGCGGAGGCGCCGCGCTACCGCCTGAGGGACTGCCGCTCCATCGGTCCCGACACGCTCAGCCTCTGGTCGCGCGACTGACCCGCCCTTTCATTGTGGCCCAAATACCTCCGCCGGAGGCATCCGCCCTCACCGCCAGAGCCAGGGCTGGCTGGCGAAAAGACCCTGCAGCTTCGACAGGACCCGGTTGGCCTTGCCCGGCAAGGGGATCTCGTGGCGCGCCAGCCGGTCGACGATCACCTCGACCGGGCAGGGCAGGCCCGAGACCGGATCGACATAGCGCGGATAGGCGATGAGCGCGGCATGGGCGAGGGCCGCGAGCGTCGGCCGCGCGGACCGCCTTGCGGGTTCAGGGAAGAGGTCGCGCGTCAGCCCCCAGCCGGCATAGAAGGGCATGCCGAGGCAGGTCACCGGCCGTGCGCGCAAAAGCGCCTCGAAGCCCATCGCCGAAGTGATGGTCCAGACTTCGTCGGTATGCTCGATCAGCGCCGCCGGGCTTGCTCCGCGCACGATCCGGTCGGCGTGTTTCAGCGCCTCGGCCTCGGCCACCGCGCCCTTGCGCAACCCCGCCTCGACATCGGGATGCGGCTTGTAGATCACCACCGCCTCCGGGTTCTCCGCCCGGACCCGCGCCAGAAGCGCGAGGTTGGTGTGTTCCCGCCCGGCGCCGAGCCGGATCGAGGCATCGTCCTCGACCTGGCCGGGGACGAGGATCGTGTGGCCCTTCGGCAGGTCCGGCAGCGCCTCGGCGTCGAGGTTGTATTTCGTCAGCCCGGCGCGGACCAGCCGCGCGACGAGCCGTTCCGCCCGCGCCTCGCCGCCGGGCGGCGGGCCGGCGAGGATCAGCCGCTCCAGATCGCTTTCGCGCGACGGGTCGTAGTAGATGCCGGCGCGGTCGGCGACGAGCGACAGCGGCGGCACCAGTTCCGCCCCGAGCCCGCGCGAGCGCAGGAACCCGTCCTCGATCCGGCGGAGCGGCAGGCCTTCGGCGAGGGCGCGCAAGGTTTCGGTTTCCTGTCCCGCCCAGACCAGCAGCCCGCGCCCCTCGGCCCTGGCCCGGGCGGCGGCGCGGCCCGGATCGTCCTCGAAGACCAGACGCTTCTCGCGGCCGAAGGCCCTTTGCAGATGCGCCCGTTTCCAGAGCCGCATTCCGGTCGCGACATGGCCCGCCCGGTCGTCGCGGAAGGCGCGGACCAGCTCTTCAAGCTGATCGACGGCCTCCTCGAACGAACAGAGCCGGTCGCGGCAGGGATCGTACCATGTCGGCGCGAGGATCATCGCGGCGGCGAAAAGCTGCGCCCGGGTCAGCTTGCGCTCGCGCCGGGCCACCGGGTTTTCGTCCGCCGTGAGGCCCCAGCCGGAATAGAAGGGCTGGCCGAAGACGCGGGGGCGGTGGCCGGCCAGGATCGCCTCGAAGCCGAGCTGCGAGGACACGGTATAGACCGCGATCGCGCCGTCGAGCAGCGTCCAGGGCGAGACGGGATCGCTCAGGAGCGAGATATGGCCGTGGGCATGGCCTTCGGTGTAGTGGCCGGGCCGCGTGCCAGCCGCCGTCTCGGGATGGGCCTTGATCACCACCCGCGCGCCGGGATGCTCTTCCTGCGCGAAGACCAGCATCTCGCGGAAGGTGGAGGCGGTGGCGCCGCCATGGGCGATCGACGCATCGCCCTGGGTCTGGTCGAGGACCAGCACATAGCCCGGCTCGGGCACCGCGAGTTCGGGGTCGAAATCGTTGTATTTCGACAGGTGCGCCGCCTTCAGCCGCGCCATCCCGTCCCGTGCCCGGGCGAGTATCGCGCCGTCGTCGAGGGGATCGGTCGCGAGGATCTGCTCGATCCGCGAGGGTGTGGAGCTGTCGAAATGCACGCCCATCTCGTCGATCAGAAGGCCGAGGGGCGGCTCGCCGCCCTCGCGCCCCGGCCGGACCGAGCGGAGGAAGGCATCCTCGATCCGGACGACGGGCGTATCGGTCCAGTCCGACACCGCCTCGCCCCGGGGCGCGGTCGGGCTCCGGCCCCAGACGCCGATGCGGTCGCCGGCTCCGGCAGGCTTGCCGAGGCGGATATCGTAGCCTGCAAGCGTCAGGATGCGGCGGATGCGCGGCTGGGTGAGGAACCCGCCGGAGAAAACGAAAAGCCGCCGGGGATCGGCTCCGGCGGCTTCGTCGGTCAGGCCCGTGGGCATCAGTTCCCGGCGGCGTTCGAGAATGCGTTGGCCGAAGTGGCCGTTCCGGTCAGGGCCGCCAGCGTTTTGCCCCACTGCACATAGGGTGCTTCGGTGACATAGATCGTGTCATCGTCCCGGATCATGAAGTCGCGGGCGTTGAAGATGCCGCTCGGCTGGGTGAGGTCGAGCACATAGGCCATCCGCACGGGGTGGGTGATGTCGCCGCGCCGCAGGACCGTGTTGGCGATCTCGGGCGTTTCGTCGCGCAGGACGAAGACCCCGGTCGGATCGGCATAGTGCGTGGACAGGCCGCCGACCTGGGCGATCGCCTCGACCACCGAGAGGTTCTGGTTCTCGAACTTGACGCGGTTCTGCCCGCCCATCGCGCCCAGCGCGGTGAAGGCGCGCTGGTCCTCCTCGACCAGGATCACGTCGCCGGGGCGCAGCGCCACGTCCATGCGCGGATCGGAATAAAGGTCTTTCAGCCAGATCGTGCCGGTATGTGTGCCCCGGGTGATCGTGACCTGGGCGATCTCGGGCTCGATCACCACGCCGCCGGCCTTGGCCAGCATCGCCGAGAGCGTCCGGGTCGGCCGCTCGATCGGATAGACGCCCTGTCCGCCGACACCGCCCATGACCGAGACGGTGGCGCCGTCGCCGGCAAGGCGCGCGACCGTCACCTGCGGGTCAGGCGTCTGCGCGTCGAGCTTGTTGGTGATGATGCGGCGCAGCCCCTCGGGCGTATTGCCGGCAGCCTTGATCCGGCCGGCATAGGGCACGAAGATATAGCCCTCGCCGTCGACCTGCATTTCGTTCAGGGCGGTCGAGTTCACGCCCTGATTCGCCAGAAGCCCGTTATCGACGTTCTCCCAGACCGTCAGTCCGAGGACATCGCCCGGGCGGATATCGTCCGAGCCGACGACGCCGGCGCCGAGAAAGCCGTTGGTGAAGCCGAGCGTCGGCATCATGGAGGCGGCGCGGGCCACGTCGGCATCGACGGCGACGACGAAGGCGTCGCCTTCCTGCTCGACCGAGCTCTTGAAGATCTCGCGCTTGTTCGGACCGGATCGTGGAAGTCCACAACCCGAAAGGCCCGCAATGACGGCGAGCAAGACCAGCGACCTGGCCCAGCGGGACACGACGGGTTTCACTTGTCAGGCTCCTCTTTAATCGAAACTGCCTCGATTTTTCGCCGAGCGTAGTGTCGCGGCAACAAAAATGCCAGTCCTGCTATTCCACCGCGACCAACTGTTGCCGAGGTGCCGCTTTGCCCGACAGGAGCGCGTCGTAGGGGTCCTCTGCCGCGAGGATCATGTCGACCGCCTGGCGCATGAGATAGCGCCGCCCCCGGGCGGAGTAGAAGCCGCCCGGAATCTGCGAGGTCTCCAGAAGGTAGTGGCGGTAGTCGCGATAGGCGCGCTGGTCGGGCCGGCGCGGCGCGGCGAAGAAATCCGGCAGGGGCTGGGACGAGACGAATTCCGACTTGCCGTAGACCGCCCGCCCGAAGGCCCTGAGCGGCAGGCCGCGCCACAGCACCTGCTGGCCCGCGGTCGAGTTCACCGTCACCGCGCTTCGCGCCCCGTCGAGAAGCCGGGCGAGCTTGCCGCCGCGGACGAAATGCACCCGGTCGGCGACGCCGAGCCGGCGCGCGGTGTCGCGGATGGTCGAGGCGACGGCGGTGCGGCCGTCCTCGAGCGGATGGGCCTTGAAGACGATGTGGTGGTGGCGCGGCGCGCCCGCCGCGAAACCGTCGAGGCAGAGCGTGACGAAGTCCGTCATCGACGCGAAGTCGGAATGCGCGCGGAAGCTCGCGTCATGTTCGAGCTGCATCAGGACGAGGTGATAGGGAAAGCCGCCGAAGCGGACCCGCGCGGTTGCGGCCCAGCGTTCGAGCCGGTGCACCGGCATCATCAGGAGCCGCCTGAGATGAAGCCGGAATTCCTGCGCGACGGTCAGGTCCCGATGGGGCCGGAAATTGCGGTAGCGCCCGTTCATCGCCATCACGAAGAAATGGTAGAGCGCGCCGTAGAAGACATGTTCGCGCATGTCGCCCCAATGCGCCGGCGCCTTCGGCAACTCCATCTCGGAGCGTTCGAGCGCGGTCCGCATCGCTGCGAGCGGCATCGACATCAGTCGCGAATTGCCGTTCGAGCCGTCGCGCTCGTAGGTCGCCCAGTAGGGCCTGAGATAGCCTTCCTCGAAGACATGGACGCTAATGCCGCGGTCGCGCGCGGCGGCGATGGCGGTCGCATGGACCGGCCGGGAATCGCCGTAGAGCACGAGATCGGTGATGCCCTTCGCGTCGAAGATCTCGCCGCAGGTGGCCGGCCAGTCCTCGGACTTGCCGCTATAGGCGATATACCCGTCGCGGCCGGCGAAGACCTCGTCGCCCCGGTTGAAGCCGACCCGCCAGACCTCGGCCCCGGCCTTGCGGAGCATGCCGCAGAGCTGGCGGAAGAACGGCCCATGCGGCCCCTGAAGCATCAGGATCCGGCGCACGTTTTCACTGGCTCGGCTTCGCTTCTGCACTCGTCCACGCATCTCCCACCGGACCGACGTCATCTTTTGACGGCATTTCGACCTGCTGTCACGGTGAAACCGCGTAGCAGAGGCTTGCGGCAGCACTGTGGCACCCCAAGCCGGTCGTGCCGGGCGCGGCTCTTGCGGCGCAGGCGGCCACGGGCTAGGCAGGGGCAAAAGGAGTGCCGCGATGTTCACAGGGATCATCACCGATATCGGCGAGGTCATCGCCCTTGAGCAGCGGGGCGACCTCGCGGCGCGGATCGCCACCACCTATCCGGTGGCGGGGATCGACATCGGCGCCTCGATCGCCTGCGACGGGGTCTGCCTCACGGTCGTGGCCACCGGCGAGAGCCCGCGCGGCTGGTTCGAGGTGGAGATTTCCGCCGAGACCGTTTCAAAGACCAATATCGGCCGTAATGGCTGGCATGTCGGCAAGCAGTTGAACCTCGAACGGGCGCTGAAGGTCGGGGACGAGCTTGGCGGCCATATCGTCTCGGGCCATGTCGACGGCGTGGCCGGGATCGTGGCGATGCGGGACGAGGGCGACAGCACCCGCTTCACCTTCCGCGCGCCCGAGGCGCTCGCGGGCTTCATCGCGCCGAAGGGGTCGGTGGCGCTCAACGGCACCTCGCTGACGGTGAACGAGGTCGCGGGCGCGGAATTCGGCGTCAACATCATCCCGCACACGAAATCCGTCACCACCTGGGGCCAAGCCAAGGTCGGCGACCTCGTGAACCTCGAGATCGACACGCTCGCACGCTACGTGGCGCGGCTTCGGGACTGGGCGGGGCAATGAGCGGCCTCGGCCACAACAACGGCCCGACGCTCGAAAGAGGCGCGAGCTGGCGCCGGCACTGCTGGCAAAGGGCGCGCGCGGACCTGCTGCCCAGACTGCCGCTTGAACTCGTGCGGCTTCATGTCAAGCGCGCCGCCGAGATCGGGCTCGACTACAAGACCTATGCCGGGGTGCGGGCGACGACGGGCCATGATCTCGTGGCCTTCCTCTTTTCCACCAACGCGCTCCGGCTGCTGCGCGAGGGCGACCGGATGCCGGCGGTGGATGCCGAACGGCTCGCCCGGACGCGGCATGTCGGCCGCCTCGTCGCGGCGCAGCCGCCGCTCGATCCCGCGCGGGTGCGGCAGGGCCTTGCCGGGCAGGGCATCGCCATCGACGCCGCCGCCCGGGCGCCCGGCATCACCTTCGGCTGGGGCAAGACGCGGCAGGCACTTCTCGACCTGCTGGGCGAGATCCGCGCCCCGGCCGACCGGGTTCTGGTGATCGGAGAGACCGCTCTCGAACGCGACTGGGCCGGGGCCGCCCGGATGGCGGGCTTCCTTCCCGCGGCGCGCTACTTCGGCGCCCCTGCGGCGGGGTCGGGCCGGTAAGCGTCGCCTCTGCACTGGCCAAAGCCCGGCGCTTGGGCTATCGGGGCGGCGGGGATGCACTAGACATGGCAACATCATGACCGAAGACCTGAAAGCCGCGATTTCCTCGACCGAGGAAATCATCGACGAGGCGCGCAACGGCCGCATGTTCATCCTCGTCGATCACGAGGACCGCGAGAACGAGGGCGACCTCGTCATCCCGGCGCAGATGTGCACGCCCAACGCCATCAACTTCATGGCGACGCATGGCCGCGGGCTGATCTGCCTGACGCTGACCTCGGCGCGGATCGAGGCGCTCGGGCTCACGCTCATGTCGACGAAGAACTCCTCGCGCCACGAGACCGCCTTCACCGTCTCGATCGAGGCGCGCGAAGGCGTGACGACCGGCATCTCGGCCCATGACCGGGCGCTCACCGTCGCGGTCGCCATCGACCCGACGAAGGGGCCCGCCGACATCGCGACGCCCGGACATATCTTCCCCTTGCGCGCCCGCGACGGCGGGGTTCTCGTCCGCGCCGGCCATACCGAGGCCGCCGTCGATGTGAGCCGGCTTGCCGGGCTCAACCCCTCGGGCGTGATCTGCGAGATCATGAACGAGGACGGGACGATGGCGCGGCTCCCGGACCTCATCGCCTTCGCGCAGAAGCACGGGCTGAAGATCGGCACCATCTCCGAGCTCATCGCCTATCGTCGTCGCCACGACAACCTCGTGCGCGAGACGATGACGAAGATGGTGACCTCGGCCCATGGCGGCGACTGGACCATGCGGGTCTTCACCGACCAGACCGAGGGGACGGAGCATGTCGTCCTGACCAAGGGCGACATCACCACGCCGGAGCCGGTCCTGGTCCGGACCCATGCGCTCAACGTGCTCGAGGACGTGCTGGCGCTCGGCCCGGCGCCGGAGGGCGAACTGGCGCGCGCGATGCGGATCATCGCCAGGGAGGGGCGGGGGGCAGTCTGCCTCTTCCGCGACCCCAAGGCCAAGCTCTTGACCGAGGAAGAGGACGGGCCGCGCACCATCAAGCAGACCGGACTCGGCGCGCAGATCCTCTCGGCGATGGGTCTGAAGGATCTGATCCTGCTGACGGATTCGCCGCTGACCCGCTATGTGGGCCTCAATGCCTACGATCTGACCATCACGGGCACCCGCCCCATCACCGAGGGCTGAGACATGGCCACCGCAGAAACCCACCACACGCTCGACCTGCCGAAATTCGACCGCCGGGTGCGGCTCCTGATCGTCGTGGCGCCCTATTACAAGGACATCGCCGACAACCTCGTCGCCGGCGCGAAGGCCGTGGCGGCCGAGGCCGGGGCCGAGGCCGATCTGGTCGAGGTGCCGGGCGCTCTGGAAATCCCGACCGCGATCGGGCTCGCCTCCCGCATGGCGGATTACGACGGCTTCGTGGCGCTCGGCTGCATCATCCGGGGCGAGACGACGCATTACGACACGGTCTGCAACGACAGCTCGCACGGGCTGATGACGCTCGGCCTTCACGGCACCTGCATCGGCAACGGCATCCTCACGGTCGAGAACCGCAGGCAGGCCGAGGTTCGCGCCGACCCGGCGGGCCAGAACAAGGGCGGCGGTGCCGCGGCGGCGGCCTTGCATCTCGTCGCCCTTTCCCGCAAATGGGCGCGCCAGACGAAAGGCATCGGCTTCAAGCCCGCAGGCGGGGACTTCCGCATCGCCGGGGACACCGAAGGACCAAGCCGCGCATGAGCGACGACCGCAAGCCCACGCTGGCCGAAAAACGCCAGATGAAATCCGCCGCCCGGCTCTATGCCGTGCAGGCGCTTTTCCAGATGGAGGCGGCGGGCCAGACCGTCGACAAGGTCGCGCGCGAGTTCGAGACCCATCGCTTCGGCGCGGTCTACGAGGACGACGAGATGGCCGAGGGCGATGTCGGCCTCTTTCGCAAGACGGTCGAGGATGCGGTGAACTGGCAGGCGAAGATCGACCAGATGACCGACCGGGCGCTGGTGGCGAAATGGCCGATCGACCGCATCGACCCGGTCATCCGCGCGCTCTTCCGCGCCGCCGGGGCCGAGATCCTCGGCGAGGCGACGCCGCCCAAGGTGGTGATCACCGAATTCGTCGATGTCGCCCGGGCTTTCTTTCCAGACGGGAAAGAGCCAAAATTCGTCAACGCGGTCCTCGACCACATGGCCCGCGAGGCGCGACCGGAGGCGTTCTGATGCTCATCGCCGCGAAACTCCTCATCGGGCTCATCGCGGCGCTGCATCTCCATTTCCTCCGCTGCATCGCCATCGCCGGGATCTACGGCGCCGCGACCGCCGCGCGGCGGATCCTCTTCGTTCAGGCGGTGCCGGCGCTTCTGGTGCTCGCGCTGCTCTGGCTCGGCTGGGCCGGCTGCGACAGCATGCCTCTGTTACTCCGGGCCGCGCGGGGCTAGATTGCGGGCAAAGGGAGTTTTCGCCATGCCCGCTCTCGTCCGCCTCTACATCCGCAACGTCATCGCCGGTTTCGCGCTTTCGGCGGTCTTCGTCGCATCACTTCTGTGGCTCAACGTCGCCAACCTCTGGCACCTCATCTCGACCTCGCCACAGGGCTGGATCGCGGTGGCGATGCTCTTCGTGTTCAACGGCATCGTTTTTGCCGGGGTGCAGTTCGCGATCGCGATCATGCGGATGGAGCAGAAGGACGACGGCGACGGACGCGGGCGGAAGGCGCCGGTGGCGACGACGACCCCGGCGCTCGTCCACGCGCCGGCCAGGGCGCCGCAGCGGCAAGACGCTCGGCGCTGACGCGCGGCGGGGAAAGTGGCGGGAACCGCGGCAACCGTGGAGACGTGAATTTCCCGAGAGCCTGGTTTACCAGGTGGGCGCCAGATACCGAGACCACGGTCCCGGCAGAGCCAGCTCCCTCGGAAGAGATTATCGGCCACTGGAAAAGGGCCTCTCACAAGAGGGGCAGAACCCGCCACAGCCAGAGATAAGCCTGTCGGGGCGGGTGCGCAAGGCTTGCCATATGTTCCCTTAATGTTCATATTTGCCCCATGTCCGACACCCTCATGCCCGGCCAGCTTCTCGCGCGTGGCGTCTGCCGCCACCTCCTCCATCGCGGCTTCGTCACGGTGGAGGAACTGGTGCCTGCGCCGGGCCTCAGGGTCGATGTCATGGCGCTCGGCCCCAAGGGCGAAGTCTGGATCGTCGAATGCAAGTCGAGCCGCACCGATTTCACCTCTGACCGCAAGTGGCGGAACTATCTGGAATGGTCGGACCGGTTCTTCTGGGCGGTCGACGCCGATTTTCCGGTCGAGCTTCTGCCGGAGGAGACCGGTCTCATCGTCGCCGACCCCTATGACGCGGAGATCCTGCGGATGGGTCCGGCGAGCCCGCTCGCGGGGGCGCGGCGCAAGGTGATGATGCAGAAATTCGCCCGTCACGCGGCGTTGCGGCTGCAGGGCTACCGCGATCCCGGCGTCACGACTTCCGGGATTTCCCCTTAGGGCCGCCGCCCATGCCGCGTGCCGCCTCGGCGGCGGCGCGCAGTTCCTCGGCGATCTCCTCGGCTTCCTCGGGTTCGAAATCCAAGGGCAGGTCGACGCCCTCCGCCTCGACATAGATCCGCACCATGCCGAGCGTGGTCGGCCCGATCTGCAGATTGGCGGCGATCTCGCTTTCCTTGTCGATGCCCATCGAAACTCTCCCTGGCTGCGCCTGACTCGCTAGCGCGGAAGGGCCGGGCGGGCAAGGCGGCAAAATACTTGACGGGATCAAGTGTCTTGCGGACAGTCGGCGCGGCACGAAGGGGGGATCATGGACGAGATCGACGAAATCCGGGAATTCAACCGCTTCTATACTCGCGAACTCGGCCTGCTCGCACGCTCCTCTCTCGGCTCCGGCCTCGGGACGGGCGAGGTGCGGGTGCTCTACGAGCTTCAGCATGGCGGGCCGTGGGTGGCGCGCGATCTCGCGCAGCGTCTCGCCCTCGACGAGGGCTATCTGAGCCGGGTGCTCAAGGGTTTCGAACGGCGCGGCTGGATCGAGCGCCGGCCCGATGCCGGCGATGCCCGCCGCCGCGGGATCGCGCTGACGCCGGCCGGCGCGGCCGCGATGGCGCCGCTCGAAGACGCCACGCGGGCGGAGATCGCCGCGCGGCTCGAGAGGCTCGATCCGGATGCGCGCGCCGGTCTCCTGGCCGGTGCGGCGGCGGTGCGGCGGGCGTTTGGCGATCCCGATCTGCCGGAACCGCCGCTCCGCTTCACCGATCTCGCGCCGGGCGATGCCGGCTGGATCATTTCCCGCCACGGCGCGCTCTATGCAAGGGACGAAGGCTACGATCAGACCTTCGAGGCGCTCGTCGCCGGCATCGTCGCCGATTTCATCCGGACCCGCGATCCGGACCGCGGGCGGGCGTGGATCGCGCGTGCGGGGCAGGACCGGCTCGGCTGCATCTTCTGTGTCCGCGAGACCGACGAGGTGGCGCAGCTGAGGCTCTTTCTCCTCGAACCCGCCGCGCGGGGGCGGGGGCTCGGCCGGCGCATGCTCGACCTCTGCCTCGGCTTCGCGCGCGAGGCGGGCTACCGGCGCATGGTGCTCTGGACCCATGAGAGCCACCGCGCGGCCTGTGCGCTCTATGCCGCGGCGGGCTTCAGCATGACCGGCGAAACCCCTGCCGTGGCCTTCGGTCAGGCGGTCGTCGACCAGACCTGGGAGCGCGATCTCTGAGCCGGCCCGCGCGCCAATCTGCCCCTTGCAATCGCGGGGGCAGGCGGCTAAATGGCCCCCGAGTGCCGACGTAGCTCAGTTGGTTAGAGCACTAGATTGTGGATCTAGGGGTCCCCCGTTCGAGCCGGGGCGTCGGTACCATCCCCCCTTCGCGACAGGAACGCCGATAGCGTTTCGAGTTTACATTGAAATCGGAATTCGAACTTTTCTTGTTCGAATTCAGATACTTGATATCTCCATATAGACCCGAAACGCTTTAGAACGCGCCGAGATGCGGCTCCAGCAGGGCATGGCAGGCGGCTTTCGCGGCCTCGGCCGGCATCGTCGCGGGGTCGATGCAGTGCTGCAGGCCAAGCCCGTCGACCAGACAGATCAGCGTCTTCGCCAGCGCCCGCGCATCCACCGCCCGGCCACGCTCCGCCGCGATCTCGTCGATCGCACCGGCCACGTCGGCGAGGTAGTCGGCATATTGCGCGCGGTGCTCGGCGCCGAGCTCCGGGTTGATCGAGATCTGCCCCCAGAGCGTCAGCCAGATCGTCAGCGCATCGCGGTTGAAGGTCTCGGGCGCGAAGAAGGCGTCGAGAAGCGCTGCGAGCCGCGGCTCCCCCGGCGCCGCCGGCCGGCCGGCCTTGGTCGCGACCCGGTACATCGCGGCATAGACGGCCGCCAGAAGTCCGTTCATCGAGCCGAAATGGTGGGTGATGAGCCCGCGCGAGACGCCGGCTTCCGCGCAGATCCTGTCGACGGTGAATTCCTGGATGCCGCCCCGCGCCATGCAGGCAAGCCCCGCCGCGATCAACTCGGCGCGGCGCTCCTCGCCGGTCAGGCGGGTGTATTTCGGCGCGGGCTTGGCGTTGCTCATCGGAGGTCCGGTGAAAGGGGCGGCGCCCTTTCGGGGCACCGCTTGGTCGGTCAG
>WOZM01000088.1 GCA_011620265.1 Paracoccaceae bacterium | reverse complement strand
TCGGGCACCAGGCTCCCTCACGCCCCTCGCGCGGGATCTTCTTGCGTTTCGTGCGGCGCAACCACAGGCGTTCCTCGCGATAGATGCGCTCGACCACCTTCACGTTCACCCTGAAGCCCTCACGGACGAGTTTTGCATGCAGCATGCGATAGCCCATACCTTCTGTGTTTGCCTGACGGCAGCGGGCCGGGGGCGTGTTCGCCGGTCTTCGAGTATAGTCGCGAGTTCCAGGCTCTGGCGGCCGAGGAACTGGCCCTGCTGCCGCATGGCTCGGCCATTGGCGAGATGCTGAGCGACTACGCTGTGACGCGAGAGCAGGCGCGGGTGTGCTGATCCTCCGGCACTTGTCACGGACTACGCGCCGCGCACAGCGCCTGACCCGGGGGCATCGGTCGGCAACCTGAGTGATGCCTCGAAACCGGAAGAGGCACCCGGACGCGGCGACTCCAGAATGAGCGGGCTTCCGATCCGGTCCGCGATAGCAGCGACGATGGCGAGGCCGAGCCCGCTGCCATCGGTGCTTGCACTTGCGCGCTCGAAACGGGCGGTCAGGCGGTCGAGGGTGTCGCCGGGCAGGACGGGACCATCATTCGCGACGAAAAGTTGCCCATCCGCCGTCAGGGTCACGTCGATCGGCGCATTGTCTGCGCCGTGACGGAGAGCGTTCTCCAACAGGTTCCGGCAGACAATTCCGAAGGCGTCGGGATCGATGTCCGACAGGACCGGCGTCTGGGGTAGCGTCAACCTGATGCGGCCCGGCGCCCCCCCGCGCCCGATATCGTCCACCACAATACGCGCGACGGCGCGCAGGTCCGCACTGTGGTCCATGCGCAGTCGACCGCCTTCCGCCCGCGCAAGCTGCATGAGGCGTTCGGAAAGCCGCGTCAGCCGCTTGAGCGTCGCCTCGATCTCTGCGGCACGCGCGTCAGTTGCAGGGTCGCTGATCTCCGACCGAAGCCGCTGCGCCTGCGCGATGGCGCCCGCGAGCGGTGTCCGCAACTCGTGCGCGGCGTTTGCAGCGAAGCTGCGTTCGGCCTCGAACGCCTTTCGCAACCGGTCCAGCAGGCTGTTCAAGGTCTCCGCCAGCGGTCCGATCTCTGTCGGCAGATCGTCCGCGGGAACTTCGGACAGGTCACGGACGCCACGCGCCTCGAGCCGCGCGCGAAACCGGCGCAGAGGATCGAGGCTGAAGCGGACGGCCAGGATGATCGCGATCAAGGCCACTGGCAGCACGATCAGCAAGGGCAGGCCGAGACCCATCTGGATTTCCCGTGCGACCGACGCGCGATGTACCAGCGGTTCGGCAACGGTGATGCGGATCGTCTCCTGGAGCGCCGCGTCGCTGTAGAGGCGATGGGTCGCCGTCTGTCGAAACCCTGGCCCGTCCCAGGGCGGGAACACGGCCGGATCAGCGGCATGGGATTGCAGCAGGATGCGCCCTTCGGCATCGCGGACGAGATAGGTGAAGAACTCGTCATGCTCCCGGATCGGTGCGAGCCGCTGTGTCACCCCCTGATCTTCGCGCCCGACGATGTCGGTCACGGCGAGCGGCAGGATGCGCTCTGCGGTCTCGCGCAGGGCGCTGTCGAAGACCTCGTCCATTTCGCCCCGGACGATCACCGCGGTGACCGTCGCGGCGAGAAGCCACAGAACCGTCAGCACCAGCCCGACCGACAGGCCGAGCCGCGCCTGCAAGCTGGCCGGCCACCTCATGGTTTGCCCAGGCGGTAGCCCATGCCGCGCTCGGTCTCGATGACGGCAGGCCCGAGCTTCTTGCGCAGGCGGCTCACATGGACCTCGATGGTATTGCTCTCCACCTCCGCGTCGAAGGTGTAGAGCTTCTCCTCCAGCTGCGCTTTGGACAAGAGCTGCCCCGGGCGCGCCAGGAAGGCCTCGAACAGCGCCCATTCCCGTGCCGTCAGCTGGACGGGCTTGCCGTCGCGGTGAACGCTGCGGGCGGCGAGATCGATCGCCAGCGGGCCATGGGTCACGATGGGGTTTGGGTTGCCGCTGTAGCGCCGGGCGACCGAACCGATGCGGGCCGACAACTCCGCGAGGTCGAAGGGCTTCACGAGATAGTCGTCGGCGCCCGCATTCAGCCCTTCGATCCGGTCCGAGACCTGGTCGAGCGCGGTCAGAATGATGACCGGCGTTACGTCGCCCCGGGTCCGCAAGCGTTTGAGAAACCCGATGCCACGCCCGTCGGGCAGCATCAGGTCGAGGAGGATCAGGTCGTAGGATGTGGCCTTCACTGCGTCGCCGGCAGCGTCGAGGCGCGTCACCCAGTCCACCGACTGGCCATCGGCTGCGATCTGGTCGCGCACTGCGGCGCCGAGAGTCGTGTCGTCCTCGATCAGCAGGATGCGCATGGTCGTCCCGTCCTTTCCCGATGACCCTCCATGAGCCGTCTGGCTGACGCGAAGCTGACGGCGCCAGGGCCAGCGCTTCAGGCTCCCGTCAGCTTCGCCGCGCATGCATTGCATCAAGATGGCCGCAAAGAGGCGTTTGAGCCATGAAGAAGACACTGACAATTCTCGGCTTTCTCGCGGTCTTCCCGGCCGGGGCGGCGTTCGCCGACGACGACTGCTTCGTTCCGATGGCGGACTGGCAGCCGCGGGATGCGGTGGCGCGGCTGGCCGAAGAGAACGGCTGGACGGTGCGCCGCATCAAGATCGACGACGGCTGCTACGAGATCGA
>WOZM01000214.1 GCA_011620265.1 Paracoccaceae bacterium | reverse complement strand
GCTAGAGGCCGAACAGCGGTCAGGGCAGACGGCGCAAGGTCCCGCGTTCGATCAATGCACAGGGAAGCAGACGGGTTTCCGGGGGCGTGTCGGCGCCCGCGATGCTGTTTTGCATGAGGTCAACCGAAGCAGCCACGATCTCGGCGATCGGCTGACGAATCGTGGCCAGCGAGATGTTCTGCCACCCGGCCATCTCCATGTCGTTGAGGCCGAGAAGGCTGAGATCGTCGGGCACCGAAAGCCCGGCGTCCTGTGCCGCGCTCAGTGCGCCGATGGCGATGACGTCATCGCCGCAGAAGACGGCGTCCATTGGCCTGCCAATCCCGAGGAGCTGCTGCATGGCCAAGCGCCCCGCGTTGAAAGAGTACGCTTCGGCGAAGTGGACGATCAGGTCGCGGTCCTGCCAAATCTCGCGGAAGCGCGACAGGCGGTCCTGCGTCGTGCTGGCCTCCTTCGGGCCACCGAGAAAGGCAGGGTGATCGTATCCGCGCGCGCGCAGGGTTCGGGCGGCCACTCGCCCGGCCTCGACATTGTCGATACTGACAAGGTGCGTGCCCGGCGCGCTCCGGGACCAGCCGAAGGCGTGGACCACGGGCAGGCCCGCCGTCCGGAATGCGGCGGTGAAGTCCGGCGGCAGGGTGGAGGAGGCGACGATGACCCCGTCCACGTTATACTGCCTCAGCATGTCGAGCGATCGCTCCGCGTCGTCCTCATGGGCGAGGTTGACGAGTAGCGGACGCAGTCCTGCATGTTGCAGGGCTTGCGTGAAACGGTCGAAGATTTCCAGGAAATAGGGGTTGGTGAAGTTGTTCGACACGAGGCCACCAGCTTGGTCCGCCCCGTCGTGAGGCTGGAGGCCAGCACGTTGGGCCGGTAACCGAGCTCGGTCGCGGCTTTCTCGACTTTCGCCCGGGTCGCGGCCGACACCGATGCCCCGGCCGTGAAGCTCCGCGATACGGCGGATTTCGAGACGCCGGCACGGGCGGCAACATCGTGGAGCGTGACGGCCATATGACCCGTGGCAGGATTTCGTCCGC
This sequence comes from Paracoccaceae bacterium, assembly GCA_011620265.1. Lineage (GTDB taxonomy): Bacteria > Pseudomonadota > Alphaproteobacteria > Rhodobacterales > Rhodobacteraceae > Albidovulum. The sequence goes on along the minus strand of WOZM01000214.1, from coordinate 11,922 downwards.
AGTCATGAGACAGGCGCGGCGCGCGTGTTGCAGCCGGTTTCATCGGCGGCCTGACGGTCATGATGCAGTCACGTCATGCTCTTGCGGAAAACACGTCATTCGTGATGGTGTATGATCGAAGCGAAAGAGACCTCCGCGCATGGCCAAGAGACCGACGATCCGGGATGTCGCCCGAGAAGCGAATGTCAGCGTGTCGACCGTGGATCGCGCGCTGAACGGACGCATGGCCGTGCGCGACGACACCCTGCGCAAGATTGCCGAGGCCGCGCATCGGGTCGGCTATCACGCCCGCGGGCTTTTCGACCATCGATTGGTCGAAATGGTTCCCGAGATGCGGCTGGGATTCTTCCTGCTGAAGGAGAAGCAGGAGTTCTACAAGAATTTTCGTCGCGAGATCGAGCGCGCGGTGGCCTCGCGCACGGATATTCGCGGCACGGTGGACATCCGTTTTTCCCAGTCGCAATCGCCCGAGGAGTTCGCGACCATCCTGCGTGGCCTTGGCGCGCGCAGTGATGCGATCGCCGGGATTGCCGTCAACCACCAGATGCTTGACCGGGTGGTCGAGGACTTGAGGGCCGAAGGTGTTCCGACATTTTCGTTGCTCAATGATTTTGCACAAGGAATTCGCCGCAATTACATAGGTCTGAACAACATGAAGGTGGGTCGGCAGGCGGCCTGGATGATCACCAAGACCTGTCCGATTCCCGGCAAGCTGGCGATTTTCGTCGGTGGTAATCGCTGGCATGGACACGATCTTCGCGAGGTCGGGTTCCGGGCCTTTGTCCGCGAAAATGCCCCGGCCTTCACGGTCCTCGATACGCTCGTCAACCTCGAAACGCGGCAATTGACCTATGAGGCGACGCTGGATCTGCTCATCCGTCACCCGGACTTGCGGGGGATCTATGTCGCCGGGGGCGGCATGGAAGGCGCGATCGCCGCCATGCGGGAAACGCGTGACCCGGGAGAAATCGCGCTGGTCGTCAACGAAGTCACCTCCGAAAGCCGGGCCGCGCTTCTGGATGGCTATTTGCGCATGGTCATCGCGACGCCGCTGGCGGAACTTTGCGAAGCGGTCGTCGATCTCATGATCAAGTCACGGGCGGGCGATGACGGTATCATCGGCCAGCACTTCCTCGACCCGCGGATCGTTCTGCCCGAATTCGCGTGATTGACGCAAAAGCATCATTCTGTTTGCGCGCAAAAGCGTCATGAATGACTGATTATGTCCCCCCAGACGTTGACCGGGAGGCCGACTCGGGTGAAACCTCCCTGCGGCAAAGCGGCGCGTCCCGAGGGGCGCGGGGGAGGGGCGCACCATCCAGATGAAACGTGCGTTGAACCACATGACCGTACCCGGCCTCGGGTATGACGCCTTTCTCGACCTCGCCGGGTCCCTGGGATGTATGGGCGTCGAAGTGCGCAATGATATTGCCCGCCCGCTTTTCGATGGCCTGCCGGCCGACGAAGCGGGCAAGATGGCCCGCGCCAAGGGACTCAGGCTGGTCGGACTGAGCCAGGTCTACCCGTTCAACGCCTGGTCCGACGCGATTGCCGCCGCAGTGAGCAAGCTGATCGCCACCGCGAAGGCGGCTGGCGCCGAAACCATCAGCCTGATCCCGCGAAACGACGGGACCGGAACGGGCAACGGCGAACGTCATGCCAACCTGCGCATTGCACTGAAGGAAATCCGCCCGCTTCTGGACGAGGCGGGGATGGTCGCGCTGGTCGAGCCGCTGGGCTTCTTGCGCTCGTCGCTGCGCTCCAAGGAGGAGCTTGTCGAGACCATCGAGGCTCTGGGGGGCCGCGACCGCTTCAAACTGGTCCACGACACGTTCCATCATACGTTGGCGGGCGGTGGGCCGATCTTCCCCGAATATACCGGCATTGTCCACATATCGGGCGTTGTCGATCCCAAGCTGTCCGTAGAGCAGATGGAGGACGCGCACCGCGTCCTCGTGGACGAGAATGACCGGCTGGGCAACGTCGCGCAGCTCCGCGCATTGCTGGAAGCCGGCTATGACGGGCCTGTCTCGTACGAGTGCTTCTCGCCCGAGACCCATGCCTTGAGCGATCCGGAAGCGGAGATCCGGCGCTCGTTCGACTTCATCTCTTCGCAGCTGGCCAGACAGACGGTCTGACGCGGGGTCAAACCGCCCTGAAAAGGGGCTTCCGGTGAAAATGACGGTGAACCGGACACCGCCAATGGGAGGAAACCAATGAAGAAGTCTCTTATCGTTGCGACGGCTTTCGCATCCATGATGGGCACCACCGCCATGGCCGAAAATGTCGGGGTGTCCATGTCCAGGTTCGACGACAACTTCCTGACCGTTTTGCGCAACGGCATTCAGTCCTACGCCGATTCCGAGGGTCACGATATCCAGATCGAGGATGCCCAGGACGATGTCGCCAAGCAGCTCGACCAGATCAACAACTTCATCGCCTCGGGCGTGGACGCGATCATCGTGAATCCGGTCGACACCTCGGCGACGCAGGCAATGACCGACGCCGCCGCCGCTGCGGGGGTTCCGCTTGTCTATGTGAACCGCCAGCCGATCAACCTCGACACGTTGCCTGACAACCAGGCCTTCGTGGCCTCGAACGAGGTCGATTCCGGTACGCTCGAAACCATCGCGCTCTGCGACAACTGGGCGGCGGAAGGCAAGTCCGAGGTCAATGTCTATGTCATGCAGGGCCAGCTGTCGAACCAGGCGGCGGTCCAGCGAACTCAGGACATCTATGACGTTATCGAGGCCGGCAAGTGCAAGGTGACGGTCAACGTGATCGACCAGCAGACCGCGAACTGGAGCCGCGACGAGGCCCAGAACCTGATGACCAACTGGCTGTCGACCGGCGCGGCCTTCGACGGCGTGATCGCGAACAACGACGAAATGGCGATCGGCGCGATCCAGGCGATGAAGGCGGCGGGGATCGACATGGCGTCGGTGCAGGTCGGCGGCGTCGACGCGACGCAGGATGCGCTGGCGGCGATGCAGGCGGGCGATCTTGACGTGACCGTGTTCCAGAACGCGGCCGCGCAGGGGTCCGGCTCGCTCGATGCGGCCGTCAAGCTCGCCAGGGGCGAAGCGGTCGACCAGGCGGTCTGGGTCCCGTTTGAACTGGTGACGCCGGCCAACATCGGCGACTATCTGTCCAAGAACTGATCCGCGGCCGAATTGAGACCCGAGGCGGTGCGGTGACGCGCCGCCTCATTCGCCCGGCGACCCGGGGAAGGGGAGGAAAGGGCATGGCCAACACGGCACATGGTATCGGCGGGTTGAAATACGACCCCAGGAAGCGCACGAAGCCACCGGAACTGAACGTCCTCCTGGCGCTCGTCCTGATCATCGTCACGTTCGAGGTGCTGGGCTGGCTCCTCTATCGGGACTCGTTCCTGTTCAACACCCGCGACAATGTCGACGCGATCTTCAACTGGGCGCGGCTGAACATCATCATCCTTCAGGTCTCGATCATCGGCATCATCGCCATCGGCGTGACGCAGGTCATCATCTCGGGCGGTATCGACCTGTCTTCGGGATCCATCGTCGGCGCGACGGCCATGATCGTGATGAGTTTCGCGCAAACGGAACTGGTGAACGGCAATCCAAACCCCAAGGCGGTCTTCGGCGCCTGGGCCATGGATCTCCCGGTCATTGTTCCGATCCTTGTCGGCCTTGCATGCGGACTTGTCGCAGGCTGCATCAACGGGCTTCTCATTGCCTATACGCGGATTCCGCCCTTCATCGCCACGCTGGGCATGATGGTCTCGGCGCGCGGCCTGTCGAAGTGGTGGACCAACGGTCAGCCGGTCTCCTTCCCGACCGAGGGCTTTGCCGCGCTTGGCAAGGGCATGATGCCGGTCGTCTATTTCATCGCGCTCGCGATCCTCTTCCACCTGATCCTGCGCCAGACCGTCTATGGCAAGCACACCTACGCGACCGGCTCGAACGAGGATGCGGCGCGAATGTCCGGCATCAACGTCGCCCGGCACAAGGTGCTGATCTACACGCTCGCCGGGATGCTCGCGTCCATCGCCGCCATCGTGCTGTCGTCCAAGAACCTGACCGCGCAGGCGGGCATGGGCGGGATGTACGAACTGGACGCCATCGCCATGTCGGTCATCGGCGGTGTCAGCCTTGCCGGCGGCCGCGGGTCGATCATCGGTACGGTCCTCGGCGCGCTGATCTTCGGCGTGATCATATCGGGTTTCACGTTCCTGAAGCTCGACGCCTACTACCAGGAGATGGTCAAGGGCGCGATCATCGTCGGCGCGGTCGTCCTCGACCAGTGGCGCCAGCGCCGCACCGCGGCCGGGATGTGAGGAGGAGAGATCATGAGTGATGCAAAGACCAACCTCCCGGGCGACGCAGCGCCGCAGTCCGACCGGCACCCGTCCGACGTGATCCTTGAGACGCGTGACCTGACCAAGCACTATGGCGGCGTCCATGCTCTGGAAGGCGCCAACTTCACCCTGCGCCGGGGCGAACATGTCGCGATCATGGGCGACAACGGGGCGGGCAAGTCCACCTTCGTGCGCCAGATCACCGGAGTGGAGCAGCGGACGCGCGGCGATATCATCTTCAACGGAAGACCGGTGCAGTTCGCCGGCCCGCTTGAGGCGCGTGAGGCTGGCATCGAGACGGTGTTCCAGACGCTGGCGCTCGCCGATCATCTGGACGTCTCCGACAACCTCTTTCTGGGGCGCGAGAAGATCCGCTTCAGGCTCGGCCCCTTCTCGATCCTCGACTACCGGGCGATGCATGGCGCGACCCTTGAAGCGCTGGAAAGAACCGGGGTGAAGATCCCCAATATCCATAACACGATCGAGCGGATGTCAGGTGGCCAGCGGCAGTGCGTGGCCATCGCACGAACGGCAACCTTCCACTCAAAGCTGACGATCATGGACGAACCCACGGCGGCGCTCGGCGTGCAGGAAACCGCGCAGGTGGAAAACATCGTCCGCACTCTGAAAGAGGCCGGCGAGCCCTTGATCCTGATCAGCCACAACATGCGGCAGGTCATGGACCTTGTCGATCGGATCGTGGTGTTCCGTCGCGGCAGGATCGTGGCGAACCTCAAGCGCGACGAAACCGACGGCCAGGACGTCGTTGCCTACATCACCGGGGCGAAGACCCAGCCGGAATACGTGGGGGAAGGCGCGGCCTGAGCGCCGGCTTTCCCCGCCAGGATCGAGGATCGAGACGATGCCGAGACCGACGGTCGCCGATATTCGTGCGCTCGAGGGCACACGACAGCTGGCGATGCTCTACGTGGAAACGCCGGAAGAGGCCGCCGCGGCATCGGCAGCGGGGATCGACATGCTGTCGATCATCGATCCGCTCTGGAACCCGACGATGCGCGAGGCTGCCGGCGACTGTTTTGTCCAGGTCGGCCTGCTTTACGGCGAGTTGATCACGACCGAGGACTATCAGCGCGCGGCCCACAAGGCGATGCGGACCGGCGGGTTCAGGGCGGTGGGAAAGACCGCCGCTCAGGCTCTCGACGTCTGGGCCCATGTCCGCAAGCTGGAGGAGCCGGGCTGTTTCGGGGCGGAGCTGGAGGTCGTGCCGGACCGTGTGGCGGCGGAGATCTCGCGGCGGACCTCGCTGGTGATGCTGGGGGTGGGATGTCAGGCTCTTTCGCCGATCTCGATCAAAATGCCGCCGGGGCCTACCCCGAACAGAGGAGCAGACAAATGGGTGTTCGTTTTGGAATTCTGGGGGCGGGCCGTATCGGGCTCGTTCATGCCCGCGCGATTTCCTCTGTCGCGGGCGCGGACCTGGTCGCCGTCGCCGAACCGTTCGAAGAGGCGGCCCGCGCCGTGCAGGCGCAGTTCGGCTGCGACATACGCACGATCGACGAGATTGCCGCCTCCGACGATATCGACGCTGTCGTGATCTGCACCCCCACTGACACCCATGCGGACCTGATCGAGCAATTCGCGCGGGCGCGAAAGGCGGTGTTCTGCGAAAAGCCCGTGGACCTGAGCCTTGCCCGGGTAAAGGCGTGCCTGAAGGTCGTGGCGGAGGAAGAGGCCGTACTGATGGTCGGGTTTCAGCGGCGCTTCGATCCCGATTTCATGGCGCTGAAAGCGGTCATCGACGATGGCCGGATCGGCAACGTGGAGATGGTCACGTTGACCAGCCGCGACCCGGGCGCGCCGCCGGCTGAGTACATCAAGCGCTCCGGCGGCATCTTCCGCGACATGACGATCCACGACTTCGACGTGGCGCGCTGGCTCCTGGGCGAAGAGGTCGAGACGGTTCAGGCCGCCGCGAGCGTGCTGACCGATCCCGAGATCGCCAAGCTGGGCGACTATGACAGCGTCAACGTGATCCTGACCACGGCCAGCGGCAGGCAATGCACCATCACCAATACGCGCCGCGCCACCTATGGCTATGACCAGCGCATCGAGGTGCATGGCTCCAAGGGTTCCGTCGCCGCCGAAAACCACCGCGAGGCCAATATCCAGGTCGCCAACGGACAGGGCTATACCCGCCCGCCGCTGCTGAACTTCTTCATGCAGCGCTATGCGACGGCCTATGCCAATGAAATCGCGGCCTTCGTCGCCGCCGTTGCCGAGGGGGCGGAAACCGCGACCACCGGGCAGGACGGGCTGATGGCGCTGGCCCTGGCCGAAGCGGCCCTGAAATCGGTGCAAGAGGCGCGCGCGGTCAAACTTTCAGAGATACTGGCCTGACACCATGAAAAGACTGGACGTCATCACCATCGGACGCGCGGGCGTGGACCTTTACGGGACCCAGATCGGCGGTCGCCTCGAGGACATGGGAAGCTTCGACAAGTATATCGGCGGCTCCCCCACCAACATCGCCTGCGGCACGGCGCGGCTGGGGATGCGATCCGGCCTCATCACCCGCGTGGGGGATGAGCACATGGGGCGCTTCATCCGCGAGCAACTGGTGCGGGAAGGTGTCGATGTGGAGGGTGTGAAGACCGACCCGGACCGGCTGACCGCGCTGGTGATCCTCGGCATTCGCGACGACAAGCAGTTCCCGCTGATCTTCTACCGGGAGAACTGCGCCGACATGGCGCTGTGCGAGGACGATATCGACGAGGCCTATATTGCATCCGCCCGCGCGATCGTTCCGACCGGCACCCATCTCAGCAACAGCCGGACCGAGGCGGCAGTGATCAAGGCGCTGAAGCTTGCGCGCAAGCACGGGCTGAAGACGGCGCTCGATATCGACTACCGACCGAACCTCTGGGGCGTGGCGGGCCATGGCGATGGCGAGAGCCGCTTTGTCGAAAGCGCCGAGGTGACGGCCAGGCTGATGTCCAGCCTGCACTACTTCGACCTGATCGTGGGGACCGAGGAAGAGTTCCACATCGCTGGCGGCTCCACCGACACGATCGCCGCCCTTCGCGCGGTGCGCGCGGTCTCGGACGCCACGCTCGTCTGCAAGCGCGGCGCGGAGGGCGCGGTGGCCTTCGATGGCGCGATTCCCGACAGCCTGGACGAGGGTCAGACCGGCCCGGGCTTTCCCATCGAGGTGTTCAACGTGCTGGGCGCGGGCGACGGGTTCTTCTCGGGCCTGTTGAAGGGCTGGCTCGATGGAGAAGACTGGCCCACGGCACTCAAATACGCCAATGCCTGCGGCGCCTTCGCGGTCAGCCGCCACGGCTGCACTCCGGCCTATCCAAGCTGGGAAGAGCTTCGGTTCTTCTTCGAACGCGGCATCACGCGGCCCGATCTGCGTAATGATGCCGACCTGGAGCAGGTGCACTGGGCGACCAACCGCAAGGGCGACTGGTCGACCATGCGGGTGTTCGCCTTCGATCACCGGATGCAATTGGAAGAGATGGAAAGCTATACCCCCGAGAAGGGCGGGGCCTTCAAGGAACTGTGCCTCGACGCCGCGCTGAAGGTGCAGAACGGGCAGGGTGGCTTCGGCATCCTTTGCGACAACCGGATCGGCCGGTCGGCCCTGCACCGGGCCAGCGGCACGGGCCTCTGGATCGGGCGGCCGACGGAATTGCCGGGATCGCGTCCCATCGAATTCGAGAACGAATTGGGCGAGGACCTGGGCCAACTGCGCGAATGGGCGCGGGAGAATGTCGTCAAGTTCCTGGTTTTCTGCCACCCGGACGATGACGCGGAGATGCGGGCCGTGCAGGAGACGCGCGTGAAACGGCTCTTCACCGCGGCGCGGCGCAACGGGCTGGAATTCCTGCTGGAAGTCATCCCGTCGAAAGTGGCACCGGTGCGTGAGACCACAACGGCCACCCTGATCCAGCAGTTCTACGACGCGGGGGTCTATCCCGACTGGTGGAAGCTGGAGCCGTTCAAGACCGAGGCGGCTTGGCAGAACGCCGTGCGCGCGATCGAGCGAAACGATCCGCGAACCCGTGGAATCGTGGTGCTGGGGTTGGACGCGCCCGAAGAAGATCTGGCGGCGAGCTTTGCGCTGGCTGCGAAACAGCCTTTGGTAAAAGGCTTCGCCGTGGGCCGCACGATCTTTGGCGATGCGGCACGGGCCTGGATGAAGGACGAAATGACCGACGCCGAGGCGGTCGCTCAGATGGCCGGCCGCTATCTGCGTCTTTGTGAAATTTGGGATACGGCACGGAAGGCTGCGACATGACGAAGACGATCCGACTGACTGCCGCGCAGGCCATGGTGAAATACATCGCCGCGCAAATGACCGAGAGCGGCGAGCCGTTCATCGCAGGCTGCTGGGCGATCTTCGGTCACGGCAACGTCGCGGGTCTGGGAGAGGCGCTCTACCACGTGCAGGACGCGTTGCCGACCTATCGCGGCCATAACGAACAGACCATGGCCCATGCTGCCATCGCCTATGCCAAGCAATCCGGGCGCAAGCGGGCGATGATGGCCACCTCATCGATCGGGCCGGGGGCGACGAACATGGTGACGGCGGCGGCGCTGGCGCATGTGAACCGCATTCCGGTGCTGCTGGTGCCCGGGGATGTGTTCGCCAATCGCGGCCCAGACCCTGTGTTGCAGCAGATCGAGAGCTTTGGCGACGGCACGATCAGCGCCAATGATTGCTTCCGTCCAGTCAGCCGCTATTTCGACCGGATCACCCGGCCCGAGCACCTTCTGACCGCACTGCCGCGCGCCTTCCGCACGATGACCGACCCGGCCGATTGCGGTCCCGTGACGCTGGCCTTCTGCCAGGACGTGCAGGCCGAGGCCTATGATTACCCCGAGAGCTTTTTCGCGCCGCGGGTCTGGCGTCAGCGCCGCATCCGTCCGGACGCCGGCGAATTGTCGGCAGTGGCTGCGCTGGTCCTTGCGGCAAAGCGTCCGGTGATCGTCGCCGGTGGCGGGGTGCACTATTCCGGCGCGACCGGGGTTTTGAAAACCTTTGCCGAGGCGCACAACATTCCCGTCACGGAAACCCAGGCCGGGAAGTCGGCGCTGCCATGGGATCATCCGCTGAACCTCGGCCCCATCGGCGTGACGGGCGGCGAACCCGCCAATATCGTCTGTGCCGAGGCGGATCTTGTCCTGGGCGTCGGCACCCGGTTCCAGGATTTCACGACCGGCTCCTGGGGGCTGTTCGCCAACCCCGCGCGCAAGTTGGTCAGCCTCAATGTCGCCGCCTGTGACGCGATGAAGCACGGGGCCGAGCCCTTGATGGCCGATGCGCGTGTCGGGCTGGAGGAACTGGGCTCGGCGCTTGCCGGACACAGGGCGCCGGGCAGCATCGACGGGCTGAAGCCCGACTGGTTCGGCAAGGTCGACCCGCTGACGGACGCGCCCTCGGACAGCAACCAGTTGCCCACCGATATGCAGGTGATCGGCGCGGTGCAGCGGGCCGCCGACGAAGACACCGTCGTCATGTGCGCCGCCGGCACCATGCCCGGTGAGTTGCACAAGCTGTGGAAGGCCGGGCGGCCCGGCAGCTACCACATGGAATACGGCTTTTCCTGCATGGGCTATGAAATTGCCGGCGCGATGGGCATAAAGCTCGCCCAGCCGGAGCGGGACGTGATCTGCTTCACCGGCGACGGCACCTACATGATGGCCAACTCGGAAATGGCCACGGCGGCCATGATGGGCATAAGCTTCACCGTCGTTGTGACCGACAACCGGGGCTTCGGCTGCATAAACCGGCTGCAAATCGGCACCGGCGGCGCCGAATTCAACAACCTGCTGGACCATGCGGTCCACTCGGTGCCGAGCGCGATCGACTTCGCGGCACATGCCGGCGCGATGGGAGCGACGAGCGTCAAGGTGTCCTCGATCGCCGCGCTGGAACAGGCGCTGGCCGGGCGCCATGAGATCACCGGGCCCTACGTGATCGTCATCGACACCGACCCATATCCCAGCACCGAATACGGCGGCACCTGGTGGGAGGTCGCCGTCCCGGAAGTGTCCGTGCGCAAGAACGTCAACGACGCCCGCAAGGACTATGTCGCCAACAAGAAGACGCAAAGGGCCGACTGAGATGAGCGTGAGGATCGGGGGCTCGCCGATTGGCTGGCGGAACGACGACCTGCCGGACTTTACGGCCGCCTTCCCCACCGATGTCGCGATGAAGAATGCGCCCCGCAGGATCCGCGCGGAACGGTCCGACACGGTCCGGGGAGGGTCCAGACAACTCCGGTCGGCCACGTGGATGGCGGACAGGCGCGCCGGAGCTTCGCAAGCACGGGGCCGACCTGAAGCGGGTCGACCAGGGCAACCCATTGAACAATAGGCAGGTGACATGAACCATCTACTGCGCGCACCTTTCGGCACCCACGGAAAGGTCCACGACATCACGCCCGCAAATGCCGGGTGGCGCTATGTCGGCTTCTCGCTCTATCGCCTCCGGGCCGGCGACACGGCGTCCGAAGCCACGGGCGAGCGCGAAGTGATCCTCGTGATGATCGAGGGCAAGGCGCGGGTCCAGGGGGCCGGGCAGGACTGGGGCACGCTGGGCGAGCGGATGGACGTATTCGAAAAGACGCCACCGCATTGCCTCTACCTGCCGGACCGCACGGACTGGACAGCAAGGGCGGAAACCGATTGCGTCATCGCTGTCTGCTCCGCACCGGGCAAGAGCGGCCACGAAGCGCGGCGCATCGGCCCCGACGGCATCACGCTCACCGAACGCGGCACCGGCACGAATACGCGCTATATCAACAACATCGCGATGGAGAATGAGGACTACGCCGACAGTCTGCTCGTCACCGAGGTCTTCACGCCTGCGGGCCACTGGTCGTCCTACCCAAGCCACCGCCACGACGAGGACGATTTCCCGCGGATCACCTATCTCGAGGAAACCTATTACCACCGCCTGAACCCCAGGAAGGGCTTTGGACTCCAGCGGGTCTACACCGACGACCGGCAGCTTGATGAAACGATGGCCGTGTCGGACGGAGACGTGGTGCTCGTCCCGCGCGGCCACCACCCTTGCGGCGCGCCTTACGGATTCGAGATGTATTACCTCAATGTCATGGCGGGACCGCTTCGGAAATGGCGTTTCGTGGCCGCGCCGGAAGTAGAGTGGATCATGAAACGCGACGCGTGAGGTTCACGGCGTTCCGGCGAACCGGTCCATTCCGCCCCGGAGAAACAGCCGATCGGGACGGCCAAAGCAATCTGGCGACGGGTAAGAAGCTGTGGGTTCTGGCGGTGGCCGACACGTTCTCGCGCTCTGTGCCGATGCTCGACGTCAGGTTCTGCCACGGGGGCGAGGACGTTGTGGCGGCCCTGGACCGTGTATGTTGCAGGATCGGCTATCTGCCCGGGTTCCCCGCGTGCAGCCGATTCAACGGAAGGCTCGGTACGCATCGCCTTCCCGCAACCGCCGGTGTTTCGACCTCTCGATCCCGGCGGGCTTTTTCGGCCCTGTCGCGAAACCGTGCTGGTCCGTTTCGAGCCCTTTGCGGCCTGTCGCCCGGCGCGACACAAGCCGGGCGCGCGCCTGCCCGTGGGATGGCGCCGCAACCTCC
>WOZM01000120.1 GCA_011620265.1 Paracoccaceae bacterium | reverse complement strand
CCGATCACCACCCCGCGCTTTGAGCCCCGCGCCGAGAAGGCGCGCCGGAACAAGGAAGCCGCGCTCGCAGCCTTCATCGGCAAGAAGACCGAGATCGACGAGATGCTCGCCCGCCTGCAGGCGCTCGGCGACGACCATTTCAACTGCGCCCCCGACGAGGCGGGCTGGGCCATGGTCGGCACCCTCGAACACTACGCCAGCCTCCTGAAGCGCATTACCGACAGCGCCTTCGGCGAGGGCGAGCACGCCCGCTGATCTCCGGCACCGCCGGAACTCCCGCCGCGCGCCCTGCGCGGCTCGGGGTCGTAGAAGGCGCCGCATGTCGCGGGCCCGAATACGGAGACGACCCCATGACCAAGCTTTCTGACACCCAAGCCATCATCCTCAGCGCCGCCGCACAGCGCGAGGACCGCATCGCCCTGCCGCTGCCCGAGAGCCTGCGCGGCGGCGCCGCCGCCAAGGTGGTCGGCGCGATGCTCGCGAAGGGCTTCCTGCAGGAGGTCGACGCGGACATGCGCAAGGGCGAGCCCATGTGGCGCGAGACCGGCGACGGCCACGGCGTCACGCTGGTCGCCACCGACGCAGGCCTCGCCGCCATCGGGATCGAGCTCGAAGACGCGAACCACGCGCCTGCGGACGCGACGGACGCGCCAACCGAGGAGCCCGCGCCGGACACCCACGCCGCGACCGAGGCCGCGTCCAAGGCGCACACGCCGCGCGAGGGCACCAAGCAGGCGCAACTGATTGCGATGCTCCGCGCCGAGAGTGGCGCGACCATCGAAGAGATCGTGGCAGCACTCGACTGGCAAGCTCACACCGCGAGGGGCGCGATGTCCGGCGCGCTGAAAAAGAAGCTCGGACTGACGATCACCTCCGACAAGGTCGATGGAAGGGGGCGCGTCTACGCCATCCGTGACTGACGCTCTGCACCGAAACGAACAGATGCCGCCGCCCAACGCCGGGCGGCGGTTCTTCATTCTGCGCTTCGCATCCGAATTGCCTCGAACAGTCGGCGCAGCAGGTAGCCGCGCGCCAGCGAGACGCCGACGAACGCGAGGCCGATGGTCAGATGTTCAGTGAGCCCCGTCTCGATCCCGAACCAAGGGAACACGACGATCTGCGTGGCGATGGCCAAAACGTAGCCGACGACAACGTTTGCCGTGGCCTCGACCATCGACATGGTCCGGCTCTGCTTCATCGCAGGCACTCCATGAAGGCCGTCACGAACTCCGCCGCGAGCGGCGGAACGATCGCATTGCCGTAGCCCCGCAGCAGCCCCATGCGGCCGGGTATCCCATCAGCCAGCGGGAATGTTCCGGGCTCAACGGGCCTCCAGCGGCCATCGCGGCAAAGGAGCCAGTCCGGATCTCGCCAGACGCCGTCCGTCGCGCCGGTCCCGGCGGGATCGGCGGGATCGGCGACATCGACCAGTTCACCAGCTTCACCGTCCTGCGGCTCGCATCCGTGTTGCCCGCCGCATTGTATTGCTCCGTCGCGGGCGAGCCCGCCATCGCCGTCGGCCAGCCCGCCAGCCAGACCTGCCGGCCGAGCAGTGCGTTGATCGGAACGGCCCGGCATTCCGATCCGTCCTTGTGATCGCGCGCCGAGGCCGTCGCCCAGCCCGCCCAGCCCCAGCATGACGGCCCCGAAGAACAGCCTCTGGCGGATGTGCGGCGCGCCGATGCCCGCAGCCGGCAGATCGGCCGCCGCGACGGCGTAAGATGCCGCTTCCAGGTCAGTCGCCAAAGCGTCGAACCACGCCCAGCCAGCCGGATCCTCAGCCGGTGCTCGAGCCGCGCCACCAACCGGTCCGAGCACTGCCGCGCTGGCGACCTGCTCGCCGAAGACGAACTCCGGCCGGCAGGCCGCGACGAGCCGCAGGAATGCCGGAGCGAGATGGCGGTCATCGTCCTGTCCCTTGCGCTGCCCAGCCTGACTGAATGGCTGGCAGGGCGGCGACCCGGTCCAGACGGACAGATTCTCCGCGACGCCCGCGAGGCGCAGCGCATAGGGCCAGCCGCCGATCCCGGCGAAGAAATGGCATTGTGCGAAGCCGCGCAGGTCCGCAGGCTCCACCTCGAGGATGGAGCGCTCGTCCACCTCGCCGGCAGGCAGGAGCCCGCCAGCGATCAATTCCCGCAGCCAGGCGCAAGCCGCGGGATCGGCATCGTTGTAGTAGACGGCCATCAGGCAGCAGCATCGGCCTTGTCGCCCAGCCGCTCGGACTTCACGTCGGCGAAGGTCCGGCCATCGCCGTCGAGGATCGCGTCGCGGCCGGTCTCGGCCTGCCAGCGCTCGATCGCAACGTCGACATAGGCCGGGCTGATCTCCATCGCAAAGACGCGCCGACCGTTGGCTTCGCCCGCCATGATCTGCGAACCGGAGCCCGAGAACGGCTCGTAGCAAAGCCCGCCCCGCGCCACATGCTGGCGAATCGGGATCCCGAAGGCGTCGAGAGGTTTTGGCGTCGGATGGTCCGGGCGCTCGCCCTTGGCAAAGGACGGCATCTCCCAGGTCGAAGGGAGCGTCTGCTCGGCCACCTTCGGCGGGCGGTTCGGGCGGCGCCAGCCCATGAAGCAGGGCTCGTGCTTCCAGAGGTAATGCGACCGGGTGAGAACCCCGCGATCCTTCACCCAGATGATCTGCTGGTGCACAAAGGCCCCGGCCTTTTCCCAGCAGGCCTCCAGCATCGCCTGGCGGCGCGAGGCGTGCCAGCAATACCAGGC
>WOZM01000266.1 GCA_011620265.1 Paracoccaceae bacterium | reverse complement strand
ACTGCCGGGCTAATCGTCAGAGCGGCATGCCAGAAGATTGTTCAGCCTGAACTACTTGCCATCTCGACATAAACCCGAAACGCTTTAGCGCCCGGACCGCCGCCCCCAATCCGTCGCATGCGCCCGGGGGGCATGGGCTCACGTCGCAGATGGGACGGGGCCATGAAGGAAAACAGAGGGGTTGGGAAGGGGCGCATTGGGGAGGAGGCCGGGCTGGCGCTTTGGCCGCCTTGTGCACCGAAGGGACGTTCGATGGCGCTACATGATAAACCGCCCCGAACCCACGTAGCGGCGCCATCCCACGGGCAGGCGCGCGCCCGGCTTGCGCTGTGACTGCCGGCAGATCGGCAAAGGGCCCGATGCCGCTATCCGGAACGCGAAACGCCCGCACCTTTCGGCACGGGCGTTCCAATCTGTCAGGCAGAACGCGCTTAGCGGCGGATGCCGAGACGCTGGATCAGATTCTGATAGCGTGCGTCGTCCTTGCCCTTGAGGTAGTCGAGAAGCTTCCGGCGCAGGGCGACCATCTTGAGAAGGCCACGGCGGCCGTGGTTGTCCTTCTTGTGGGTCTTGAAGTGCTCGGTCAGCGTGGTGATCCGCGAGGTCAGGATGGCGACCTGGACTTCGGGCGAACCGGTATCGCCTTCCTTGGTGCCGAATTCCTTGATGACGCGGGCTTTTTCTTCGACGGTGATCGACATCGGGGTCTCCTTTCGGAAATGAGGGTTATGGCGCGAGCCGGGATGTCGTCCAGCAGGGCCCGTGGAGAAGTGCCGCCGTTTCCAGCGGATGCGCGCATATAGGGGAGAATGCGACGAAAGGAAAGCCCCCATCGCGGCGGGACGGACAGCGGGCGCGGTCAGGCGGCGCGGACCTCGTCCTGCGCGATCAGGGTGATGTCGGCGGCGGTCAGGTCGGGATTGTCGAGCACCATCGCGATGACCGCGCCGTCGAGAAGGATGCGCATCGCCCCGTCCGTGCCGTCGTCGGGTTCGACCGTGACCTCGGGATCGGGATGGCCCGTCGGGTCGTAGACGACGACGAGCTGATCCTCGACCGGATCGTAGTCGCCGATCGTCGCGGTCCCGTCCGCCTCGGCCAGCCAGTCCGACAGGACGAAGCTGTCCGCGCCGTCGCCGCCGTCGGCCCAGTCGTCCTGGCCCATCAGGATCGTGTCGTTGCCGCGTCCGCCGTTGAGGAAGTCGCGCCCGTCGGTGTCGGGCGACCCGTCCGCCGGCACCCGCCCGTCGAGCACATCGTTGCCGTCGCCACCCATCAGCCTGTCCTGCCCGCCGCCGCCGGCCAGCGTGTCGTCGCCGAGCATGCCTTCGAGCGCGTCGTCGCCCGCGCCGCCGTCGAGAAGGTCCGCCCCGCCGCCGCCGATCAGCGCGTCGTTGCCCTCCTCGCCCCGGAGGTCGTCGTCGCCCTCGTAGCCCGAGAGCAGATCGTCGCCCGCCCCGCCCTCGATCCGGTCGGCGCCGTCCTCGCCGTGGAGCGTGTCGTTGCCCTCGCCGCCGGCGATCGTGTCGTCGCCGTCCATGCCGTGCAGATCGTCCGCGCCGCCGCCGCCGTGGAGCGTGTCGGCGCCCTCGTAGCCGCCGATCTGGTCGTCGCCGCCGTCGCCGGAAATCGCCTCGGCCGCCGCGCCGCCGGAGATGATCTCGGCCAGAGGCGTGCCCTCGATGGTGTTTTCCGGCTGATCGCCCTCATCGGAGGCGGGAAGCGCGTCGTCGTCCTCCTCCTCCGGCTTCAGGACCCCGGTGAAATCGACCGCGGCCCCCACCATGAGAATCCCGAACAGACTGGCCAGCATGAACATGTCGCACCCCCGCGATTCGCGGCCGGACATCCCCATGACCGGCGCACCCCGGCGTCCAGTGAAGCTCAGGAGTGTTAAGAACCGGCCAATGCCAGCCCCCCGGGCGTCAATTGTCGGCATTTTCCCCGGCGGCCGCCCAGTGCCCGGGCCCGCGCGCATAGCCGATATAGAGCGGGTGGCGCGGATGCCCCGCCCGCGTCAGACCTAGATGCCAGAGCGGGTGGCCTCCGGCGCGCAGGAGCCGCGCGACCGCCTCACCGCGGCCCAGATAGCCGCCATGCGCGCCCCAGCCGCAGAGGATCATCGCCGCGTCGGCGGCGGCGGCGCGAAGGATGGCGTCGTTCCCCGCCCCGACCGGTTCCGCCGCCCGCTTGAGGTCGGCGGGATCGGTGGCGCGGAAGGCGAAGATGTTCGCCACCGCAAAGCCGCCGAACCCCGCCGCCCGCGCCCGCCGTTCGCAGCGCTCGATCGTCGGGTCGTTGCGCGCCTCGGTCGCGGTCGAGGGGTTGAGGAGGACATAGAGAAGCCGCCCGCCCGCGCCCCAGTCGCGGCGCAGGAGGTAGCGGTAGGCCTCGCAGTCCGAATAGAGCGCCTCGGACCGGGTGCCGGCGGCTTCGTGGCCGCGGACGATCATCGGAACGGACAGGGGGCGGTGAAGGTCATGCCCTTGCCGGTCTCGGGATGGGCGAGGCGCAGGCTCTCGGCATGGAGCATGAGGCGCGGGAAGTCGCGCGCCGGCCCCTCGGCATAGAGCGGATCGCCGAGGATCGGGTGGCCGATCTCCCTCATGTGGACCCGAAGCTGGTGGCTGCGCCCGGTGATCGGAAAGAGCCGCACCCGCGTCGTGCCGTCGGGATCGTGACCGAGCACCTTCCAGTCGGTCTGGGCGGGCTTGCCGGTCGCATGGTTCACATGCTGGCGCGGACGGTTCGGCCAGTCGACGATCAGCGGCAGGTCGACGCGGCCCTCCTTCGGCTCGAGATGCCCCCAGAGCCGGGCGCGGTAGGCTTTCCTGGTCCTGCGCGCCTCGAATCCCGCCGACAGCACCCGCTGGGCATGCCGGGTCAGCGCGAAGACGATGATGCCGGAGGTATCGCGGTCGAGCCGGTGGACGAGAAGCGCCTCGGGATAGACCGTCTGCACCCGCGCGATCAGGCAATCGGCGAGGTCCTCGCCCTTGCCCGGCACGGTCAGGAGCCCCGCAGGCTTGTCGACGACGAGGATCGCGTGATCGGCATGGATCACGCGGAGCGGCTCGTCGGGCGGGGCATAGGCGGCATCTGTCATGGGCGGGGCGATAGCACGGCGAGACCGTCGTCGTAAGGTGGGTTTCAACCCACCCTCCCCGGCGAAGGTGGGTTGAAACCCACCTTACCTCGCGGTGCCGCTCAGACGATCCGGTGCCCCGCCGCCCCGAGCCGCCGCGCGATCTCGGCGATATGGGCCGGGGTCGTCTCGCAGCAGCCGCCGACGAGGGTCGCGCCCATGTCGACCCAGCGCATCGCGAAATCGGCATAGAGCGCCGGCGTCATCTCCGGCCGGGCGGAGAGCGCGTCGACCGTGGGGCTGTCCTTCAGGAAGGCCTTGGTGATCTGCCGGAAGCCGTTGGCATAGGCGCCGAACGGCAGGCCGAAGCCCCCCAGGACCGCCAGCGCCGCCGCCATCGCCTCGGGCGCCGAGCAGTTGGCGAGCGCCGCCGCGGCGCCACCGGCCTTCAGGACCGGCCCAAGGCCGGAGAGCGCCTCGCCCGAGCGCAACCTTGTCCCGTCCTCGTCATCGACCGTCACCGAGAGCCAGACCGGCTTGCCGCCCGCCTGCGCGCCTTCGAGTACCGCCCTGGCATGGGCAAGCGAGGCGACCGTCTCGGCAAGGAAGAGGTCCACCCCCGGCGCGAGCAGCATGGCGATCTCGGCATATTTCCCGACCGCCTCTTCGTGCGGCGGGTGGGTTTCGGCGCGGTAGGAGGCGACGAGCGGGCCGAGCGATCCTGCAATACGGCCGGCGCCCTGCGCGGCACGGGCGCTCGCGGCCTCGGCCAGGGCCTGCCTGTGCAGGGCGGCGAAGCGCTCGTCGAGGCCGGCCTTCACGAGCCGGTCATGGTGGACGGCATAGGTGTTCGTCGTCGCCACCGTGGCGCCGGCGGCGAAGTAGTCCGCATGGACCGCCCGGACGAGGCCGGGATGGTCCATCATCACCCGCGTTGCCCAGAGCGGCGTCGGGGCATCGCCCGAGCGCGCGACCAGCTCCTGCCCCATGCCGCCGTCGAGAAGGGTTATGTCCGCCATCTTCTCACTCCCATACCAGCCGCGCCGCGAGGCCGGTGAAGACCAGGGCCGCGATCCGGTTGAGCGCCCCGAGCCGGCGGCCGAGCGCCTGCCCCATCGCCCCCGCCAGCGCGCCGTAGCCCATCGTCACCAGGGTTCCGGTGACCGTGAAGATCCCGCCGAGAAATACGATCTGCTGCCAGACCGGCCCGTGGGCCGGATCGGTGAACTGCGGCAGGAAGGCGAGGATGAAGAGGATCACCTTCGGGTTGAGCGCATTGGCGAGAAAGCCGCGACCGAGCGCGCGGAGGGGCCGCGCGGCGCCCCGTTCCGCCGCCTCGGGCGGCCCGGCCCGCCAGGCCTGGACCGCGAGCCAGAGGAGGTAGAGCGCGCCGAGCCAGCGGATCGCGCCCAGCGCCGCCGGCTGCGCCGCGATCAGCGCCGCGAGCCCGAGCGCCGCGAGCGTCACATGCAGCGCGCCGCCGAGCCCGACGCCGAGCCCCGCCGCCACCCCGGCGCGCGGCCCGCCCCGGAGCCCCGAGGCGGTGGCGAACATCACATCCGCCCCCGGCGTGAGGTTCAGCATCAGCCCGGCCAGGGTGAAGGCCAGAAGCTGGGCGGAGGGAAAGGTCTCGATGGTCTCCCACATGCGCAGCGCTCCTTTGCCGCCAGCGCTGACGGAAAGATCGGCCGGCGTCAAGCCGCCGGTCGCCGCCGCCCGGTTCGGCCGTTGACGGCGGCGGCGAAGAGCGCCAGCGTGGCCGGGACAGGGAGGAGGCGCGGATGGCGTTCGAGACGGTATCGCCGGAGGAATTCGGGCGCTCGCTGAAGGGGATCGGCCTCAACCTCCTGGTTCGCGACGTGAAGGTGCTCGCCGGGTTCCTGACCGAGGTCTTCGGCATGTCGGCGCACCGGCTGTCGGCAGATTTCGCGATCATGACCTATCATGGCGAGGTCTTCCAGCTTCATGCCGACGCGACCTATCATGCGCATCCCCTGCCCTCGCTCCTGCCCGAAGCCGGGGCGCGCGGCGCCGGGATCGAGATCCGGCTTTACGAGACCGATCCGGACGAGGCCGCCGCCCGCGCCGCCGGATTTGCCGACGCGACGATCCTGCAGGCGCCGGCGGACAAGCCGCACGGGCTCAGGGAATGCGTGATCCTCTGCGAGAACGGCTATGCCCGGGTGCCGAGCCGGCGGCTCTGACCGGAAAGGTAAGGTGGGTTTCAACCCACCCGGCCCCGGGGCCGCATGGGGGGGGCTACCAGCCGCCCGATTGCGGCAGGCCGTCGTCGATCCGGTAGTAGTCGCCCTTGTCGCCGACGAAGATGTGCTCGCAGAGCCGACCGCCGGTCGGACCGAGGACCGCGCCCGCCTCGACCGAGAACTCGCCCGCCACCGAGCGGAACCACAGGCTCGACCCGCAGCGGGTGCAGAAGCCGCGGGTTCCTCCGCCGGGGGTCCGGAATTCCGCGAGAGTGGCGCGGCGGCGCCAGTCCAGCCGGCGTTCGTCCGCGTCGAAGGAGGCGGAGTAATGGCCCGCGAGCTTGCGGCACTGGATGCAGTGGCAGGCGGTGATGGCACCGGCCGGTCCCGGCAGGCCGAAGGCAACGCCGCCGCAGAGGCAGGCGCAGTCGAGATGGGACGGGGCCGCGATGGTGTCCGGCGGTGGGCCTTCGGGGCGGTAATAGTCGCCCGCGTCGTCGGTGTGGATGTGCCTCGCGGTCACGAGGCCGGTCGGCCCGTCGAAGGCGCCGGCGGCGATGGCCATGCGCTCCTCCCCGGCGGGTTCCCAGAAGAGGCTTGCGCCGCAGCGCCGGCAGAAGCCGCGCCGGGCCGCAGCGGAACTGTCGAACCAGGCGAGCGTATCCTCGGCGCTGAGACGGAGCCGCTCGAGCGGGACCGAGGTCGCGGCCCAGTAATGCCCGCTCGTCCGGCGGCACTGGCCGCAATGGCAGGCCCAGACGTCGCGGAGCGGGCCGTCGGCCTCGAAGCGCACGCCGCCGCAGAGGCAGCTTCCGGAATGGAGATCATCGCCGCTCATGCCGGAAGGATGGCGGACCGCGCCGGCGGGGGCGAGCCCGGCGGCGTCACCGGGTGCCGAAAACCGACGCGAGGATCGCGGAAAGGCCGACCGCGTCCTCCTCGCGGAAGGCGTCCGGTCGATCGCTGTCGATATCGAAGACGCCGATGAGCCGGCCGCCCTTGCCGAAGACCGGCAGAACGATCTCGGACCGGGTCGAGGCGGCGCAGGCGATATGGCCGGGGAAGGCCTCCACGTCGGGGACGAGCTGGACCTTGCCGGTTCGCGCCGCGGCGCCGCAGACGCCCTTTCCGAAGGGGATGGTGAGGCAGCCGTGGCCGCCCTGATAGGGGCCGATCTTGAGCGTTTCGGGCGCGGTCACGCGGTAGAAGCCGGTCCAGTCGAAGCGGGCGTCGGACTGGTGCACCTCGCAGGCGACGGTGGCCATCAGCGCGATCGGGTCGTCCTCGCCCTCGGTGAGGCTTGCGATCACCTTGGCGAGCGTGGGGTAGTCGACGGTCATGCGAACTCCTTTCGCGGCCGGCCGGGGGCTGTCTGCCCCCGGACCCCCGAGGATATTTTCGGCAAGATGAAGCTCAGGCGCGTTCGATGGCGATGGCGGTGCCCTCGCCGCCGCCGATGCAGATCGCGGCGATGCCGCGCCTGAGGCCGCGCTTTTCGAGCGCGTTGAGCAGCGTCACCATGATCCGCGCGCCCGAGGCGCCGATCGGGTGGCCGAGCGCGCAGGCGCCGCCGTTGACGTTCAGCTTCGCGTGGTCGATGCCCATCTCGCGCATGAAGGCCATCGGCACGACGGCGAAGGCCTCGTTCACCTCCCAGAGGTCGACATCGCCGGTCGACCAGCCGAGCCGGGCGAGGAGTTTCTTCGCGGCCGGAATCGGCGCGGTCGGGAAGTCGGCGGGCGCCTGGGCATGGCTCGCATGGCCGAGAATGCGGGCGCGGATCTTGAGGCCGGCCGCATCGGCCGCGGCGCGGGAGGCGAGGACGAGCGCGGCGGCGCCGTCCGAGATCGATGAGGAATTGGCCGCCGTCACCGTGCCGTCCTTGCGAAAGGCGGGTTTCAGCGTCGGGATCTTCTCGGGCCGCGCCTTGGCGGGCTGTTCGTCGGTCGCGACCGTCGTCTCTCCCTTCCGGGTCGTGACGGTGACGGCCGCGATCTCGCCCGCGAAGGCGCCGGTCCGGTCGGCATCGAGCGCGCGCGAGAGCGAGGCGAGCGCGTAGGCGTCCTGGGCTTGCCGCGTGAACTGGAAGGCGGCGGCGCAATCCTCGGCAAAGGTGCCCATGAGGCGACCCTTGTCATAGGCATCCTCGAGCCCGTCGAGGAACATGTGGTCGAGCGCGGCCGCATGGCCGAGCCGCGCGCCGGAGCGCATCCTGGGCAGCAGATAGGGTGCGTTGGTCATGCTCTCCATCCCGCCGGCGACGATGATGCCGGTCTGCCCGAGTGCCACCTGGTCGAAGGCGATCATCGCCGCCTTCATCCCCGAGCCGCACATCTTGTTGAGCGTGGTGGCCGGCACTTCCTGGCCGAGGCCGGCCCTGAACCCGGCTTGGCGCGCGGGGGCCTGGCCCTGGCCCGCGGGCAGGACGCAGCCCATCAGCAGTTCCTCGACCTGGCCGGCCGCCGCGCCGGCATCGGCGAGGGCGGCGGCGATGGCCGCGCCGCCGAGCGTCGCGGCATCGGTTTCGGCGAAGGCGCCCTGGAAGCCGCCCATCGCGGTCCGCGCGGCGCCGGCAATCACAACCTCTTCCATGTCGAGCTCCTTTCCGGTTCTGTCACCCGGAGGCATACCGAATAGTAAGGATTGGCGTCTAGCCTTCGCGTGACGAGATCGAGGGCGGAGCCATGAACCTTTCCACCGAAGCCAGCGACAGCGCGCTGATCGTGCGCGTGAACGAGGAGCGGATCGACGCGGCTGTCGCGATCCAGTTCAAGGACCGGATGCGCGAGTTGACCGGCGGCGGGTCCGGGCCGGTCATCCTCGACCTGTCGCAGGTCAGTTTCGTCGACAGTTCCGGGCTCGGCGCCATCGTCGCGGTGATGAAGTTCCTTGCCCCGGCGCGGCAACTCGAGCTTGCGGCGCTGACACCGAATGTCGGCAAGGTCTTCCACCTCACGCGCATGGACAGCGTCTTTCCGATCCATGCCAGCGCCCCGGAACCGCTGGGGGATGCCGGGAATGCTTACTGAGTCTCCCGCGCGGGCCGGCGGGATCGGACCGGGCGGGGCGGCGCCGGCGGGATGCGATCTCTTCCATATCGCCTTCCTCGCCGAACCGAACGCGGTTCGAGACGCGCTGCGCCGCGCGGTGGCGCGGTTCGCGCGGCGGATCACGTCCGAAGATGCCGGGACGCTGGAGCTTGCCCTGGCGGAAGTGCTGAACAACGTCGCCGAGCACGGCTATGCCGACCTGCCGCCCGGCCCGGTCCGGCTCGACCTCAGGCGGGCGGACGGGGCGCTGGAATGCCTCGTCGAGGACGAGGGCCATCCGATGCCGGGCCTCGTCCTGCCGGAAGGATCGCCGCAGCCGGTCGCCGCCACGGTCGAGGGTCTGGCCGAGGGCGGCTGGGGCTGGGCGCTGATCCGCGACCTCACGACGGATATCCTCTACACGCGAGACGACGGCCGTAACCGGCTGACTTTCCGCATTCCCCTGGCGACGCAATAGGACCACGCCGCAAAGATGCCGCAATGACACCCAAACTCGGCCCGAATGCCACGCAAGGATGGGACCTGTAGCTGCTTAAGGCTTCCCTCGGCGTCGCGTTCAACAGCCCCCACCCATTGCGCGGCGCCGAGGTCTTTTCCTTCCCCGACAGAACCAGACCGCCGCCTGCGGGAGATCCGCCGGCCACCGGCCGCCGTTCGCACGGGGTCTGGCACAATCCGGAACCCGCCGGGTGACGGGTGGCGAAATTCGATCCCGAGCCACCCCTTTTCCGATTCATTGTCGCCCCGAAACGCTATAGCGTGCCCGCGACAGGAGGGCACGATGCGCGATTTCCAGCTTCCCGGACGATCTCCGGTCCTCGCCGCGAATGCGGTCTGTGCCACATCCCACCCCCTGGCGACGAAGGTCGCGCTCGACATCCTGCAGGCAGGCGGCAATGCGGTCGACGCGGCGATTGCCGGCGCGGTATTGCTTGGCTTCGCGGAGCCGCAAAGCTGTGGCATCGGCGGCGATTGCTTCGTGCTGGTCAAGCCGGCGGGCGAGGAGCGGGTGGTCGCGCTGAACGGGTCGGGCCGGGCGCCGAAGGGGCTGAGCGCGGTCGTCCTGCGGGAGCGCGGCGCGACGGAGATCGGCACGGAAAGCGTCGCCTCGGTGACGATCCCCGGCGCGATAGACGCCTTCTGCGCGCTGTCCGACCGCTTCGGCCGGTCGGGCCTCGCCGCGAGCCTTGCGCCCGCCATCCGCTATGCGGAGGAGGGCATTCCCGTCGCCCCCCGCGTCGCCTTCGACTGGCCCGAAAGCGGCGCGCGGCTGACCGGCGCGGCGCGGGGCTTCTACCTGCGGGACGACAAGCCGCTGGCGACGGGCGATATCTTCCGCGCGCCCGGCCAGGCCGAGGTGTTGCGGCGGATCGCGAAGGACGGCCGGGCCGGGTTCTATGACGGCGAGGTGGCCGAGGACATGCTGCGCTCGCTGAAGGCCGCCGGCGGGACGCATGACCTCGCCGATTTCGCGGCGACCGAATGCACCTGGACCGAGCCGGTTTCGGGCCGGTATCGCGGGCATGACCTTCTCGAACATCCGCCCAACGGACAGGGCGCCACGGCGATCCTCATCCTGAAGATCCTGTCGCATTTCGACCTCACTGCGCTCGATCGAAGCGGCCCCGAACGCGCGCATCTGGAGGCGGAGGCCGCGAAGCTCGCCTATGACGCGCGGGACCGGTTCATCGCCGATCCGGACTTCACGACCAGGCTCGACCACATGATCTCGGACGAAACGGCGGCGCGGCTTGCGGCGCTGATCGACCCGCGGCGGGTCATCGAACAGGTGGCGAGGCAGACCGAGGCGGTGCACCGCGACACGGTCCATCTGACCGTCGTCGACCGTGACCGGATGGCGGTGTCGCTGATCTATTCGACCTACTGGGGCTTCGGCTCCGGCATCGCCTCGGAAAAGTTCGGCATCCTCTTCCAGAACCGTGGCGCCGGCTTCACCCTGACCGAAGGCCACCCGAACGAGGCGGCGGGCGGCAAGCGGCCGATGCACACGATCATCCCGGCGATGCTCAGCCACGAAGGCCGCGTGATCCTGCCGTTCGGCGTGATGGGCGGATCCTATCAGCCGATGGGCCATGCCCATGTCGTGTCGAACCTTCTCGATTACGGAATGGACCCGCAGGAGGCGCTCGATGCGCCGCGCTCGATGGCCGAGGACGGGGTGCTGAAGGTGGAGCGCGGATATCCGGAGGCCACCGCGCGGGCGCTCGCCGCGATGGGGCATCGGGTGACGGTGCCCGATGACCCGCTCGGCGGCGGGCAGGCGATCCTCATCGACCACGCGCGCGGCATCCTGCAGGGCGCGTCGGATCCGCGTAAGGACGGCTGCGCGCTCGGCTACTGACAGGTCCGGCGGTCCACGGGCGGCGTAAGGTGGGTTTCAACCCACCCTCCCCCGACGCGGGACCGGCGGCTCAGTTCATCTGGAAATGCAGCGGGTAGCGGCCATCCTCGAAATCCCCGAAGAGATCGGGAAGGTCGGGATGGTCCACCGGTTCGCCGGAATAGTCGGCGACGAGGTTCTGTTCCGAGACATAGGCGACGTAGTAGCTCTCGTCGTTCTCGGCGAGGAGATGGTAGAAGGGCTGCTCCTTCACCGGGCGGCTGTCCTCGGGGATCGCCGCATACCACTCATCGGTATTGGAGAACATCGCGTCGACATCGAACACGACTCCACGGAACGGGTGCTTGCGGTGCCGCACCACCTGTCCGAGATGATATTTCGCGCTCGTCTTCAGCATAGCGTCCCATGTCCCAGTTTGATTTCTACCCCCTTGACCGCCGGAATGTCCATGTCTCAGACCGATTCGGACGGAAACAGTCTGTGGACCTCACCCCGACAGTATTTGCCGGTCGTTGCGCCGCGGACACGACACTCGCCCCTGACGGGATTGCCCGGACCGGCCGGATCGCCGACGATCCGCCCGCCTGCGCCGCTTTATGATTTCCCCTTCGGGCGATTTTCCGTAAACTGCCGAAAAAAGAAGATCGAGCGAGGCAGTATGAGCAGACTTCTCCGGCTGGGTATCCTGTTGCTGTTGGTGTCGTGCGCAGGCGGCAACAACTCCGCGCCGCGCAACCTCGACAATGCTTGTTCGATACTCGAGCAGCGGCCGAAATACCATGCCGCGATGAAGCGGGCGGAGCGCGCATGGGGCGTGCCGGTCCATGTGCAGATGGCGACGATCTACCAGGAGTCGAAGTTCATCGGCAATGCCAAGACCCCGCACCGCTTCGCGCTCGGGATCATTCCGATGGGCCGGCAGAGTTCGGCCTACGGCTATTCCCAGGCGCTGGACGGGACCTGGGACGACTATGTCAAGTCGACCCGCAGGTTTGGGGCGCGGCGCAACAAGATCACCGACGCCACCGATTTCATCGGCTGGTACATGGACCAGTCGGAAAAGAAGCTCGGCATCTCGAAATGGGACGCGACGAGCCAGTACCTCGCCTATCACGAAGGCCACGCCGGCTTCTCGCGCGGAAGCCACAACGAGAAGGCCTGGCTCTTGCGGGTCGCGGCCGAGGTGGGCGCGCGGGCGGAACTTTACCAGCGCCAGCTCATCGCCTGCGGCAAACTCTGAGCGTCACTTGGTCTTGCGGCGCTTGAGCTTTTCGGCCTCGACCTGGATCGAGAACAGCCCGGTGGTATAGCTTTCGCCGGTCTTCAGCGGGCCGAGGATCACCGTCGTCTGGCCGCCGGCTTCGTCCGTCACCATCCATTGCCGGAGCGTCACAGGACCGGCGGAAAAGGCCATTTGCAGGGTGCCGAGCTCGGGGTGGTCGGGGTCCTGGGCTGTCACTACGGTGAGACCGTCCACCTCGTCATGACCGACCACCATCCTGGCGCGGGAGAGGTCGACATCGGTCGCGAGGATCAGGTTCAGCGGGGTCTTCGAGAGCGGGTATTGCTCGGGCGGCTGGTTGGATTTCCCATCGAAAACAGCGACTTGGCCGGCGGAGGCGAGGACCAGGGTGCGCTCGGGCGGGGCGTATTCGAAACGCATGCGGCCGGGGCGGCGGATATAGACCTTTCCGGTGGCGGTGGAGCCGTCGGCGTTGATCTGCCGGAAGTCGGCCTCGGCCGTCGTCAGGCCGTTGATATAGCGGGATATTTCGCCAAGCGGGAGCTTCTCGGCAAGGGCCGGGACGGCCATCGCGGCGAGGAGGAGCGGGGCGAGGAGGAGGCGTGCATATCTCATGGCCCCAATCTAGGCCGGCGCCCGTGGTTATTCCATAACACCCGCGTCACATATGCGTAGGTTTTCCGTAGCTACGGACCGCGCGGGCGGGAAACCGCCTTTTTACCGTGCCCGGCGACGATGGGGCGACCCGCGTTCGGAGAGCCGAGATGCCCAGACAGACCCGATCCGAAAAGGACCGCCTTGCCGCCTACCACGACCTCGCCGGAACCATGCGGGGGCTGGAGGCGGACCTGCGCTGGGGGCTGAACGACAGCCTGCGCATCCCCCATGAATGGCGCGAGATCGCCGCGCGGCCGGGCGTGCCGAAGAAGCGGATGGTGACGATCAGGCTCGACGAGGACGTGCTCGCCTTCTTCCGGGCGATGGGGGCGGGGTACCAGACGCGGATCAACGCGGTGCTGCGCACCTTCATGCTGGCGCGGCTGGCGGGCGTGGTGACGGGGCCGGAGGGGGTTCGGTACGAGCCCGACCCGGCGGAGGAGATGAAGCG
>WOZM01000232.1 GCA_011620265.1 Paracoccaceae bacterium | reverse complement strand
GATCTATGTTCGCCCGCGCGCGCCGCGCCTCGGCCAGCCGCGCCAGCTTCTCGGCCAGCGACGGCCGGTCCACGGTGTGGATCGCGTCGAAGAGCTCGACCGCGACCTTGGCCTTGTTGGTCTGCAAGGGCCCGATCATATGGAGTTCGACCGTGCCGAACCGCTCGCAAAGCGCCGGCCACTTGGCCGCGGCCTCCTGCACGTAATTCTCGCCGAAGACCCGGTGCCCCTCGGCCAGAGCGGCCTCGACCCGCTCCAGCGGCTGCATCTTCGACACCGCGATCAGTGTGACCGAACCCTCGTCCCGCCCCGCCAGCCGCTCCGCATCCCGCACGCGCGCGAGAATGTCAGTCAGCGACATGGCCGGCTTCCCGCAGCGCATCCAGCATCGGTTTCAGTTCTTTCTCGTAGTGCTGCCAGGCCTTGACCGAGGCCTTCGAGATCGGCTGGCGCACCTGATAGACGCTCAGGGTTTCCACCTTGCGCTTGTTCTCGTGGAAGCTGAGACAGGCATCCTCCCAATCGAGCCCGCAGGCCGCGATGAGCTTGCGCGTCTCTTCCTCGGGGTTGGCCACCAGCTCCTCGTACTGCACCTCGTAGAACCAGTCCGGCACCCGTTCGCGCCAGAACTCGATCATGTCGACGAAGGTGTCGTAGAAGGCCGCCAGATCGCGCTGGTCGTAGGCGTAAAGATGCGTGTCGTCAGGGAACTTGTTCTTGTAGATCGACAGGAGATTGTCGCGCGGATCGCGCCGCACGATCACGAAGCGCGATTTCGGCATCGCGAGCTTCATGAGACCGAGATACATGTAGGTCTGGATCGACTTGTCGGTGATCCGGTCGGCGCCGGGGAACTTGGTGCCGATGAATGCCTTGAAATCGTGACCGAGGCCCGCAATCTCGGTCGGCGTCAGACGAGAGACGTGCTTGGCACCCTTCCCCTCGGCCAGGAGAAGTTGTGCGGACCTCGCGCATTCGCCAACCTCGCCAGCCCCCTGGACGGTCGAGTGGCTCGCGATGATCTGCTCGATCAATGTCGTTCCCGACCGCGGCATTCCGGTCACGAAGATCGGCGCGAAATCGGTCGTGCCCTCGATACGGGCCCCGTGCCAGTCGAAATCGTCAAAGGCGGCCTTCGTCAGTTCGACATGCTGGATGCGATGTTCGATCTCGTAGGGCGCGCTCTGGCGCATCAGGGCATTGGCCTCGTCGAGGTAGCGGAACACGCGGTCGTAGTCCCTGGTATCGTCCAGCGCCTTCGCGATCGCGAAACCGAGGTTCATCCTGTCCGTCGGAAGCAGTCTCGGATCCTCGTAGCGCTGCAGCATCAGATCGACGACGGGATCGCCCGGCTTTGTCTTGTGCGATGTGATGAAGGCACGGTAGTTCTCGCCGTTCAACGGGTCGAGCTCGAACCCTCGGCGGAACAGGGCATCGGCTTCGTCGAACGCGCCGAACGCCTGCAGGAGCGTCGCCTTGCCACCCGTCGCAACGGCCGAATCCGGATCGAGTGCCAAGGCACGGTTGAAATTCTCCATGGCAAGATCGTCCTTGTCGAGACGCGCCTGGGCCTGCGCGAGAAGGGCCACGGCTAGCGCGGACTTGCCGTCCGACGCGCGCACCGCGCGCTCTTGCGCCTGTTCCGCCTTGGCGAAATTTCTCAGCTTGGTGTGGGCATTGCCGACCGCCATGTGAAGCGGCGGCGCATCCACGCCCGCCGCAAGGGCGCGCTCGAACAGCAGCAGCGCGGTTTCGGGCCGGCCGGTCTTGATGAAGACGGTCCCGAGGTTCACCAGCGCCGAGGGCAGGCCCGGCGCGAGGGTGACAGCCGTGCGGAAGGCCCTTGTGGCTTCTTCCTCCCGTTTCTGATCGACAAGGAAACGCCCGAGATTGTCATAGGCCTCGGCATAGTTCGGATCGGCCTTGATCGACTGGCGGAAATTCGCCTCGGCCAGACTGGCCTTGCCCTGCGCGGCCTGGGCTGTCGCGAGGATGTTGAGGAGCAGGGCCGAGGCGGGGTGCGCCTTCAGGGCGGTCACCGCGCCACGTTCGGCGTCCGCGTGGCGCCCGGCGGCCATGAGCGCCAGGAGGCGCTGGATTTCGGCCGGCTTCGCCCCGCCCGTCGTCGGTCTGGTCTTCGCACGGTGCGCGCCGAACCGATCCTGCAGCCGGAGCCTGGTTTCGACGTTCACGGGCGCGCGTTTCAGCATCCGAAGAAAGTCCGCTTCGGTGGCGGTGTCGCCCGCCAGTGCCACCGCCTCGGCCCAGGCGTGCCAGACAGCACTTTCGCCCGGCCGCAACTGCGCCGCCGTCGACAGGTGCTGGAACGCGCGGTCGAATCGATTGCTGGCGGTGAAGATCCTGCCCACCTGAAAATGCGCCTCGGCGATCTTCGGATTTGCCTCGATGATGGCGCCATAGAGACGCAGCGCCTCTTCCAGCCGTCCGGCGTTGTGATGCGCGAGAGCCTGCGCATAGGTGGTCTGGATATCGGTTGCGGTCATCACGGTCATCGGCACATTCCAGGAGCTACTCGACGTGCCGAGGACCTTATCTCCGGCCCTCGGTGATGTCGAGTTGACTGCCGCCGGCGCAAAGGAAAAGAGCGGGCATTGCCCGCTCTTTTCATGATTTTCCCGATCGTGCGATCAGAACGACAGGCCGAGACCGACCGAGAAGGTTTCGGTACCGTTGCCGTTACCCGAACCGTACTCGGCGCCAGTCCTGTCGGCACCGTCGCTCGCAGCGTAGCCGGCCATCGCGACTGCGCCGCCGCCGAGGTCGTAGTTGGCCACGATGCCCCAGCCGCTCGGGTTTCCGTCCAGCGAGCTGCTCGCCTCGTACTCGCCGTAGTTCACGCCGATGGTCAGCGCGCTCATGGTCGGCGGGGTGTAGGACAGATCGATGCCCCACCAGCTGTCAACCGCCGGGTTCACGTTGTCGCCGGTGACCGGATCAATGGTGCCGTCGAGGTCAGCGTAACCGACCGCGACCACGATGCCGTTCGAGAATGCCGCCGAACCGCTCAGACCCCAGACGCTGTTGGTGCCGTTGTCCTGATAGGCGACGCCCGCGCCGACATCGACGCCGGAGAGGTTGCCGGACCACTTGCCGCCGATCCCGAAGCTGGCGTCATCCGTGATGCCGTCGAAGGTCGTGCCGGTGTTCTGGTCATCGTCCATCTCGGCCGAGATCGCCACCGCGAAATCGCCGAACGAATACTCGTAGCGCATGATCTGGTCGTCGTAGGCGCCGTCGAGGCCGGTGTTCCAGTACGCACCAGCATGGGTCGTATGGTCGTCCTGCAGGCTCGAACCGGAGTAGATTTCGGACAGGGCCCAGTCGAAGGCGCCGTCGGTCTCACCGAGCGTCACCTTGCCGAACGCGCCCGAAACCCAGAAGGACTCTTCGTCGATGCGGAGGCCGCCGTTGATCGCGTCCGCGCCGTTGGTCTCCTCGATCTGGACCCTGCCGCCGAATTCGACGCCGCCATCGGTCGTGTTCGAGAACCTGAAGTCCACTTGCCAGTCGCTGTGGAACTGGGTCTCGGTTTCCGCAGTCAGGCTGTTCGCGTTGGGGCCGCTGCCGCCGAAGATGCCGATTTCGGCATAGCCCGACAGGGAGATTTCCGCAGCCGCGGCGCCGGCGAAGCCGACGAGCGCGGTGGAAGCGAGAAGGATCTTTTTCATTTCGTATTCCCTCGTTGATCTCAAAAGGTGGGCCCAACTCAGGGGAATCCGAATTGGGTATGCCCCTATTTCCGCCGTTGGCCGGCCCAATGCAACGGAAAGGACGGGCGGGCCGGGAAGAGTTGGGGGCGATGGTGCACTCTTGCCACAGTCGCCCTGACCCCGCCCGGAAACGCCCCGAACCCCCTGACCTGAAAAGCCTTGTTCACGCGGGGAGCGTCGGCTAGACAGCGGAAAGGGCAGCCCGGGGGTAGATCATGAAAGTCCGGAAGGTGATGCGCGGGGCGATTCTTGCGGGAACGGTGGCAACGCTCGCCTCCTGCGGTGGAATCGGGTCCGGCGACAGCGGGCTGTTCCGGCGCAAGGCGCCGCAGACGGCCGACGAGGCGGTCGCGAACGAGGAAGCGCGCCAGCAGGCACTCGCCCGGCAGAGTGGCGCGCAGGAAGGTCTTGCGACCAAGTCGCGGTCGCGGACGGAAAGCGCCGCCGCCAACCGCAAGCGGACGCGCGTTCTCGATCTCTTCGCCAATTCCGCCGACCCCAACAATACGGTCGAGGTCAACAAGTATCTCTGGCAGGCCTCGCTCGAAGTGCTCGATTTCCTGCCGGTCCAGTCGGTTGACCCGTTTTCCGGCGTCATCGTCACCGGCTATGGCACGCCGCCGGGAGGTGGGCGCGCCTACCGGGCGACGATCTATGTGCAGGACCCGGCGCTTGACGCGCGCTCGCTCAAGGTCGCGCTGATGTCGAAGGCGGGGCCGGTCGATCCCGCTACCGCGCGGGCGGTCGAGGATGCGATCCTGACCCGTGCCCGGCAGCTCAGGATCCGCGACGGCAAGCTCTGATCCCGTCTCGCGGGCAAGGACCGGGGCGCTGCCCCGGACCCCGAGGTATTTGCGAACAGAAGACGGGCAGAGGGAAACTCTGGACCTCGCGCGCCGCGCTTGTATAACCGGCGGGCAAAGCGCCGAGGAACCTCAGATGTCGCGTTACGACCCCGCAGAGATCGAACCGAAATGGCAGCAGGCCTGGGACGCGGCCGGCTGCTTCACCGCCCGGCACGATCCTTCCCGGCCCAAATACTACGTGCTCGAGATGTTCCCCTATCCGTCGGGGCGCATCCATATCGGCCATGTGCGCAACTACACGATGGGCGACGTGGTGGCGCGCTACAAGTCGTCCTGCGGGTTTTCGGTGCTGCATCCGATGGGCTGGGACGCCTTCGGGATGCCGGCCGAGAACGCGGCGATGGAGCGGGGCGGCCATCCGAAGGACTGGACCTACGGCAACATCGCGCAGATGCGCGAGCAGATGAAGCCCCTGGGCCTCTCGATCGACTGGAGCCGCGAGTTCGCGACCTGCGATCCGGAATATTACGGCCAGCAGCAGTCGATGTTCATCGACTTCATGGAAAGAGGCCTCGTCTACCGCAAGAACGCGGTGGTGAACTGGGACCCCGTGGACATGACCGTTCTGGCCAACGAGCAGGTGATCGACGGCAAGGGCTGGCGGTCGGGCGCCGAGGTGGAGCGGCGCGAGCTGACGCAGTGGTTCTTCAAGATCAGCGACTTTGCCGGAGAGTTGCTGGAGGCCATCGACGGGCTCACGGACTGGCCCGAGAAGGTGCGGCTGATGCAGGCCAACTGGATCGGCAAGTCGCGCGGGTTGCAGTTCGCCTTCTCGACGCGGGGGGCGCCCGAGGGGTTCGACCGGATCGAGGTCTATACCACGCGGCCCGACACGCTTCTGGGCGCGAGTTTCGTCGCGATCTCGCCCGATCATCCGCTGGCCAGGGAACTGGAGCGGCACGATCCCGCCGTCGCCGCCTTCACCGCCGAATGCCGCCGCGTCGGCACTTCGGAGGAGGCGCTGGAAAAGGCCCAGAAGAAGGGCATGGATACCGGCATCCGCTGCCGGCATCCCTTTGACGAGGCCTGGGAACTGCCGGTCTATATCGCCAACTTCATCCTCATGGACTACGGCACCGGGGCGATATTCGGCTGCCCGGCGCACGATCAGCGCGACCTCGACTTCGCGCGAAAATACGCGCTTCCGGTGGTCTCGACCTATGAGCCGCTGGCGCCGGAAGCCGGGTTCCGCCACCCCGAGAGCGGGGGCGACGCCTATGTGCCGGCGAAGTCGGAGAAGGTCCGCTACGTCCGGGGCTTCGCCGGGCACAGGGAGCAGTCCGGCGACGACGGCGTGACGAGCGCCATCGCGTTCTGCGAGAGCAAGGGCGTCGGCCGGGGGGTCACCAATTACCGCCTGCGCGACTGGGGCGTCAGCCGCCAGCGGTATTGGGGCTGCCCGATCCCCGTCGTTCATTGCCCCGATTGCGGTGTGGTGGCGGAGAACAAGCAGAACCTGCCGGTCCGGCTGCCCGACGACGTGAGCTTCGACCAGCCCGGCAATCCGCTCGACCGTCATCCGACCTGGCGCGACGTGCCCTGCCCGCGATGTGGCGCGCCCGCGAAGCGCGAGACCGACACGATGGACACCTTCGTCGATTCGTCCTGGTACTACGCCCGCTTCACCGCCCCGCATGCCAAGACCCCGACCGACCCGGTCGAGGCCGACTACTGGATGAATGTCGACCAGTATATCGGCGGCATCGAGCATGCGATCCTGCACCTTCTCTATTCACGGTTCTTCGCCCGCGCGATGCATGTCTGCGGCCACCTGCCCGCAAAGGCGATCGAGCCCTTCAACGCGCTCTTCACCCAAGGCATGGTCACGCACGAGACCTATTCCACGCGCGGCAAGGACGGACGCCCGGTCTGGCACACCCCCGACGAGGTGATCCGCGAGGCGGAGGGCGCGCATCTGAAGGACGGGACCCCGGTCGAGATCGGCCCGGTCATCAAGATGTCGAAGTCGAAGAAGAATGTCGTCGATCCGATGGACATCATCGCCCGCTATGGCGCCGATACCGCGCGCTGGTTCGTGATGTCCGACAGCCCGCCGGAGCGCGACGTCGAATGGACGGCCTCGGGCGCGGATGCGGCGCAGAAGCACCTCGCCCGGGTCTGGCGGCTCGCCTCGGAGATCGACCTTCGCGGCGGCACCGACCGGACCCAGGACGAGGCGCTTCTCAAGGCCATGCACCGGACCATCGCCGAGGTGACGGCGGGGATCGAGGGCTTTGCCTTCAACAAGGCGGTGGCGAAGCTTTACGAATTCACCAACACCTTCTCGAAATCCGACGCCTCGGCCGAGGCGAAGCGGACAGCGATGCTGACGCTCGCCCAGCTCATGTCGCCGATGGTGCCGCACCTGGCCGAGGATATCTGGGCGATGCTCGGCGGCGCGGGGCTGGTGGCGCGGGCGCCCTGGCCCAAGGCCGATCCGGCGATGCTGGTCGAGGACCATGTCACCCTGCCGATCCAGATCAACGGCAAGAGGCGCGCGGAAATCAGCGTGCCGAAGGACATGGCCGCATCGGAGGTTGAAAAGCTGGTGCTGGCCGACGAAGCTGTGACGAAGGCGCTTGCCGGCGCCGTGCCGAAGAAGCTCATCGTCGTTCCGGGCCGCATCGTCAATGTCGTCATCTGACCGCCGTGCCATCCTTTGCCTTCTCGCGGCCCTGCCGCTGACCGCCTGCGGCTTCACCCCGGCCTATGCGCCGGGCGGACCTGCGGCCGGGCTTCTCGACCGGGTGACGGTGGACGCGCCCGACGACAAGGACAGCTTCGACCTCGTGGCGCGGCTCGAGGAGCGGCTCGGCCGGACCCGGGTGCCGGACTACCGGCTCTCGTACCGGATCGAGACCAAGACCGAAGCCCAGGCCATCGCGCCCGACAACACGATCAACCGGTATCAGGTTGTCGGCAGCGTCGCCTACACGCTCCACGACGCGGGCACCGGCGCGGCGCTGAGTTCGGGCAAGGTTTCGTCCTTCACCGCCTATTCGGCTTTCGGCACGTCCGTCGCCACGGCAGCCTCGGAGGCCGATGCCCATGCCCGCCTGATGCGGCTTCTGGCCGACCAGATCGTCACCCGGCTGATCGCCAGCTCTGCTTCGTGGAACGGCCCGTGAAGCTCGCCGGTGCAGCCGCGAACCGGTTTCTTGCCAGGCCCGAGCCCGACCGCGCCGGCCTTCTGATCTTCGGCGCCGACGCGATGCGGGTGGCGCTGAAGCGGCAGGAGGTGATCGCGGCGCTGATCGGGCCCGAGGGCGAGGCGGAAATGCGCCTGACCCGCATTCCGGGCGGCGAGCTTAGGAAGGATCCGGCGCTTGTCGACGACGCGATGCGGGCGCAGGGCTTCTTTCCCGGCCCGCGCGTGGCCTTCGTCGAGGAGGCCGGCGATGCCGCCGCGCCGGTCCTGAAGGGCGCGCTTGCCGGCTGGAAGGACGGCGACGCGATGCTGGTCGTGACGGCGGGAAGCCTCAGCAAGGCCTCGGCCCTGAGGAAAGCCTTCGAGGATCACCCGAACGCCTATGCCGTCGGCATCTACGACGACCCGCCGAGCCGCGAGGAAATCGAGGCGACGCTGACCGGGGCCGGCCTGAAGGAGATCGGGCGCGAGGCGATGACCGATCTGCTCGCCCTCGCCCGCGAACTCGATCCGGGCGATTTCCGCCAGACGGTCGAGAAGATCGCGCTCTACAAGTTCGGCGATGCCGCGCCGCTCGGCCCCGCCGATGTCGCCGCCTGCGCCCCCGCGACGATCGAGGCCGAGGTCGACGACGTTCTGCATGCGGTGGCCGAGGCGCGCTTCGGCGATGTCGGCCCGCTGATGCGGCGGCTCGAGGGTCAGGGCGTCAACCCGGTCTCGCTCTCGATCGCCACGATGCGCCATTTCCGCACCCTCCACAGCGCGGCCTCGGCTCCCGGCGGGCCGTCCGAGGGCATCGCGCGGATGCGCCCCCCGGTCTTCGGCCCCCGCCGCGACCGGATGCTGCGGCAGGCGCAGAGCTGGGGGATGCACCGGCTGGAACAGGCGATCCAGCTCCTGGTGGAAACCGACCTGAAGCTGCGCTCGACCTCGCGCGCACCGGCGATGGCGGTGATCGAACGGGCGCTGATCCGGCTTGCCATGATGCCGCAGCGCTAGAGCGCTTTGCGTCCTGCCTTTACCAGGGAACCTCGCAATTCACCCGGCTCTTGGGGCGGATTGCGCGTCATTGAGAAAGCAAAACGCCTTGGGCTGCGTCGATCACCGCCTCTGCGGGCCGGCGCGGGCTGCGCGCCATGTCGGGGCCGCGGCCCAGTCTCAGAACCAGGTTGGGCCGGGCGGCCCCGAGACCGAGGAGCGATCGCAGCCCGGTGCGCATCCGGGGCTCCTCCACCGTCTGGTTGAGCAGGGCGTCGGTCAGGCCCTCGACCCGGGCCTGAAACATCAGGGCCTGGCAGGCCCGCGCCCCGCAGCCACCGAGCCCTCGGGCGCGTCGAGCGGCGCCACGAGCACCGCGAGACCGGAGGACGATCGCGTCCGGGCGTTGGGGCCATTCGCCAGAAGCGTCGCGTAGCGGACGAGGCCGGCCGCTGCCGGCGAAGGGTCGCATGGCGGGGGCCGTCCCGCCTTGCGCTGCGTCAATGCCCTTGCACCCGCCGCTTGCGCATGGCTCCATGTGCCGACCCTCAGCGGAGTCCGCCCATGTATACCGTCATCGGAACCGTCAGGAGCCGCGCCGCCCGCGTCCTGTGGATGCTGGAGGAGATCGAGGTTCCCTTCGACCACATTGCCGCCCCGCCGCGCTCGGAAGGCGTGACCGCCTTCAACCCGGCCGGCAAGGTGCCGGTCCTGATCGAGGACGGTACGCCGATCACCGATTCGACCGCGATCATCCAGTATCTCGCCGACAAGCACGGGAAACTCACCCACAGGGCCGGGACGCTCGACCGCGCCCGGCAGGACAGCCTCACGCAGTTCCTGCTCGACGAATTCGACGCCGCGCTCTGGATGGCGGCCCGGCACAGCTTCGTCCTGCCGGAAGAACTGCGCCATGCCGCGATCAAGAACACGCTCCGCTGGGAGTTCGAGCGCAGCCAGAAGACCCTCGTCCACAGGATGGGCGAGGGGCCGTTCCTGATGGGCGAGGTGATGACGGTGCCCGACATCATCCTCACCCATTGCGGCAACTGGGCGCTCGGCGCGAAATTCCCGATCGTCGAGCACAAGCTCACCGACTATCTCGACCGGATGCGCAAGCGGCCGGCCTATATCCGGGCCATGGCGCGCTGAATGGCTGCGTAAGGTGGGTTTAAACCCACCTTACCGGACCGAAGCCGCCCGTCCCGCCCAAAGCCCGGTCGCAAGGCAGGCGGTCAGCAGGTAGCCCCCCGTCGGTGCTTCCCAGTCGAGCATCTCGCCGACGGCGAAGACACCCGGCAGCGCCGTCAGTTCGAGCCCTTCCGTCAGGCTCTCGCGGGCGATGCCGCCGGCGGACGAGATCGCCTCGCCGAGCGGGCGCGGCCCGGCATGGCGCACCGGCAGCGCCTTGACCAGCCGGGCCAGCGCGTCCCCTTTCGGCAGCGGCCGCCCCCATTCCTGCAAGAGCGCGATCCTGACCGGATCGAGCTTCAGCGCCTTGCGGAGCCAGTTCGCCACCGTCTCCTTGCCCGGCCCCTTGGCAAGCCGCCCCGCGACCTCGACCGGGCTCCGCCCCGGCACGAGGTCAAGCCGCAGTTCCGCCCCCTCGCGCACCGCACGCGACACGGCGTAGACGCCGCCGCCCTCGATCCCCCGGGCCGAGATCACGAATTCGCCGCGCTCGACCCGGTCGCCCGCGATCAGCGCGGCGCCCTTCACCGGCTGGCCGAAGAACCGCTCCATCGGCGCCGACCAGTCGACGCCAAGCGCCATGTTCGCCGGCCGGAACGGCGCGACGCCGACGCCCCGCGCCGCGAGCCACGGCACCCAGACGGCATCGGAGCCGAGACGCGGCCAGCTTGCCCCGCCGAGCGCCAGAACCGTCACTGCCGGGCGGAGCACCTGCCGCCCCGCCGGCGTGTCGAAGGCGAAGCCCGCGTCCTCGAACCCCGCCCAGCGCCAGCGGGTGCGCAGCTCGACCCCCGCCTGACCGAGCCGCGCGAGCCAGGCCCGCAGAAGCGGCGACGCCTTCATCACGACCGGAAAGACCCGGCCCGAGGAGCCGGTGAAGACCTCCTGCCCGAGGCCGCGCGCCCAGTCCATGACCTCGGCCGGGCCGAAGGCCTCCAGCATGGGGCGCAGCCAGTCCGCGTCGTAGTGGCCCAGGAATGCCCGGAGGGGTTCGTCCCTGGTCAGGTTCAGCCCCGACTTGCCCGCCATCAGGAACTTCCGCGCCGGCGAGGGCTTGCCCTCGCAGATCACCACCCGCCGCCCGGCGGAGGCCAGAGCCTCGGCCGCCATCAGCCCGGCCGGCCCCGCGCCGATGACGAGCACGTCGATCATTTCGGCAACCCGCCCTTCAACTCCACCACCCGGTGCGGGTAGGGGATCTCGATCCCGGCCGCCTTCAGCGCGTTCCAGACCGCGAAGAGGACATGGCTGGCATACTTGTTGCGCCCGTCGTCGATGCCGTTGACCCAGTATTCGACCGCGAAGTCGATGCCCGATTCGCCGAAGCCCTTCAGCTCGCAATCCGGCCCCTCGGGCTTCTTCAGGACGAAAGGCAGCGCCTCGACCGCCGCGCTGATGATGTCGGGCACGGTGTTGATGTCGGTGTCGTAGCTGACCGAGAACGGCACCTCGTAGCGGTTGGCGCTGCCCTGGTCGGAGAAGTTCACCACCCGCGTGGTGATGAAATGCTCGTTCGGGACGACGATCCAGCGGCCGTCGAAGGTCTCGAGCACGCAGGCCCGCGCGGTCATCTTCACGATGGTCCCGGCCTCGCCGCCGTCGAGTTCCACATAGTCGCCGACCGTCGTCTGCCCCTCGATCAGCAGGATGATCCCCGAGATGAAGTTCGCCGCGATCTGCTGGAGGCCGAGGCCGATGCCGACGCCGAGCGCGCCGCCGAGGACGGCGACGGTCGTCAGGTCGATCCCCACGATGTTCAGCAAAAGCAGGAAGGCGGCGCCGAAGATCGCGATCTCGGCGGCCTTCGCGGCCAGTTCGCGGGTCGCCGGCCGCAACTCCTCCCGCGCCTTGATGTAGTCGGCGCTTTGCCGGTTCGACCAGGAGCCGAGCCAGAAAAGCAGGCTGCCGGCGATCGCGCCCCGGATCAGCGCCGCCATCGAGACGGTGATGTTGCCAAGCTCGACCTTCAGGCTTTCGAGCCAGAGCGCCGCCTCGTCGGTCAGGCCGAGCGCATAGAGCGCGACGCCGGGGATCAGCACATAGCGGCCGAGGAGCCGCAGGAACGGGTCGCGCAGGATCTTCGTCGCGAAGGTCCGCGCGGCGAGGAAGAGAAAGACACGCTTGCCGAAGGCGATGACCGCGCCGGAGCCGAAGACCGACCGCGTGAAGGCCTCGCCGATGGCGGTGAACCCGTAGGCCAGAAGCGGCAGCAGGAGCGGCAGGAACCGCAAGGCGAAACGCCGCATTCCCGCGACCGGCCCCCGCGCACCGTCCTTCGGCCCGATGAAGGCGCTGATCCTTGGCCCGAAGCGGCGCGAGACGAAGACGGAGAGCAGCCACGACAGGACAAGCAGCGCGAATTGCGACCATGCCGCGGGGCTGGTGAGCCAGCTCAGCGCCAGATCCCAGCCGGGCTCAAGATAGGCGAGCGCCTTCGCGACGATTTCCGGCTGGCCGTCCATAGGGTCTCCTCCGGCTTGCCCTCCGGACACATCCTCTGGCAAGAAAGTCGCGTGGAGACAAGGGGAAAGCCGGCGCGGCCGGGGGAGAGAGACCCGATCTGCCCGCTCTGCGGGCGCCGGATCCCGCCCGATGTCGCGCAGGGCCGGCATCACCTCGTGCCGCGCCTGAAGGGCGGCAAGGGCGGCGAGACGGTGCTCCTCCACGCGATCTGCCATGCCGAGATCCATGCGGCCCTGTCGGAGGCCGACCTCGCGACGGATTTCGCGACCGTCGCGGCCCTCCGCGCCCATCCCAGCATCGCCGCCTTCGTCCGTTGGGTAGCAAGGCGGCCGCCGGGTCTCCGCACATGCGTGCCGGGACCACGGCGGGCGAAAAAGCGGCATTGAAGGGCTCCGCCGGGCGGCGTAGCGTCTCGGCCGGGACAGGTGCGGAGGCGGGAATGGCGTGGGTCTATCTGGCGATTGCGGGCCTTCTGGAGGTCGGCTGGGCCGTCGGGTTGAAGTATACGGAAGGACTGACCCGTCTCTGGCCCACCGTCCTCACGGCGGTGGCGATACTCGGCAGCATGGGCTTTCTCGCTTTGGCACTCAGGACCCTGCCGATGGGCACGGCCTACGCGGTCTGGACCGGCATCGGCGCCGTAGGGACGGTCGCGCTCGGCATCCTGCTCTTCAATGAACCCTCGAACGCGT
The DNA here is from genome assembly GCA_011620265.1 of Paracoccaceae bacterium. Lineage (GTDB taxonomy): Bacteria > Pseudomonadota > Alphaproteobacteria > Rhodobacterales > Rhodobacteraceae > Albidovulum. Next base: position 68 of record WOZM01000232.1, on the reverse strand, counting down.
CGCGGCTTGCCTGCATCGGGCTGATTCTCGCCGGCATCGTCGGGCTGAAGCTGGTTTCAGGCCACTAG
>WOZM01000020.1 GCA_011620265.1 Paracoccaceae bacterium | reverse complement strand
TGTATCCGTTCAGGTCATGCGAAAGGCAGGGGCGATCCAACTTCTGACCGGTCCGAGAGACCACCGTTCTTCCGATCCGTCCCCCGCCGCTCCCCGGCATGTGTGAGGTGCCGGAGAGCGGCTCCCGTATCGCACAGGAGCCGGTCATTTCTTAAGACAACCCGTTCGATGGTGGCGGCATGTTCAGGATGGCGCAGGGCGGCATAGCGGAACGGGGAGCGGATCGCGGCAAGCCGGGCGTTGCGGGTGCGCACACCATTCTGTCGTTCGTGCTCCAGATGGTCGAGGAAGGCGCCGATCACGGGCGCATCGAGATCGTCGATACCGAGTTTGCCCGGCGCCTTGCCGTACTGCTCCGACGCGAAGACCAAGAGCAACCGCAGGGTGTCGCGACAGGATTGAACCGTGTTCGGGCTGACCTGACGCTGGCGGACGAGGCGGTCGGTGAAGGACGCTTGCAGGGTTGTGGCAAGCGCGCTCATGCGTCACCCGCCAGGCGGCGCTCGAGCCTTTACCAGTAGGTGGCGCCGGGATCGGCATGGCCGAGGTAGGTGGACAGGATCGCGAGGCGGGAGCCAGGGTCGCCCGACCTGTAATCGTCCGCGATGGTGCTGACGGCGAAGCTGTGCCGAAGATCGTGGATCCGGGGCCGGCATGTCGCCGAGCGCGGAGCGATGCCGCAATGATGCAGCAGCTTCTTGAAGGTTGGCTGCACGACCGTATAGCGCAGCCGCTTGCCTGTCGCGCTGATCAGCAGGGCCGGCATGCCCGCAGGATTGGGGCGGTCATCCCGTATGAGGTAGTCCTGCAAGGCAGCCACTGTCGTCGGGTGCAGCGGCAATGCGCGCGCTTTGTCGAACTTCCCGTGCCGGATGATCACCAGCCCGCCGTCCGCGTCAAAGTCGTCGCGGTCGAGACCGATCGCCTCGCCGATCCGCATGCCGGTCGCAGCCAGCAGGCCGATCAGCGTCCGGTAGGTCGCCTGCACACACGAACCGCGCAGGATCTCCGTTGCGTGCATCAGTTCGGCGATCTCATGCGACGTGTAGAGATAGGGCGTCGCGCGACGTCCTCGCGCTGGAAGCAGATCGTCCGGCGGCACGTCGCTCACCCCATCGAGCGCATGCAGGTTTCGGGCAAAGAGACGCACCTCGGCCAGACGCCGGGAGGTCCAGACCGCGGCGGCACCCGCAGGCAGGTTCGCCCAGGCCAGCGCCGTCTCGGTCCGGACATGGGTCTCGCCGCGATCCTCGGCGAAGGCGACAAACTGGCCGACAAGTCGCTCGGGCCTTGTCCATCTTGTAGCCGAGGGCACGCCGCATGGTCAGATAATCGGCAAGGGCATTGCGCAGGTGGCTCATAGCGCGCCCTCCGGCCAGGGGCGCGCGATCAGGCGCAGGGTGTCGCGGTCGACCTTGGCATAGATCGCCGTGGTCTCGACACGACGATGACGGAGCAACTGGCCGATCTCCGGCAAGGATGCGCCGGCGCGCAGGAGCTCCGTTGCCGCGGTATGGCGCAGGCGATGCGCATGAACGCGCCCGAGGCCCGCGCGCCGGGCAGCATCCGCCACGATGCCACTCACACGGCTTGGCCCAAGTGCGTGATGGGGCGCAAAGTGCCGGACGAACACGGTCCGGCCCTGGGCGTCCGCAGGTCGGGCATGGCGCAGGTATTCCACCAGTTGGCGACCGACATCTGGCGGAAGGGGGAGCTGTTCGTGACAATTGCCCTTGCCGCGCATGCGGATCGTGCCCGCGCGCCAGTCGATGTCGTCGAGCCCGAGCCTCGCGACCTCGTTGCGCCGCAAGCCGAGGCGGACCAGCAGGCTCAGGATCGTCAGATCGCGGAGGCCAACGACCGTGCTGGTATCACAGGCTGCGAGAAGGCGCCGCACCTGATCGGGATCGAGCCCCTTGGGCAGCCCGGCCAGTCGGCGGCGCAAGACCGTCGGCACGGCCGGGACGAGCGACCGTTCCGTGACGCCGTCCAGATGCAGAAAGCCGAGGAACGACCGCAGCGCCGTGATCGTCAGCTTCGCCACGCCGGAGTTCAGGCACGGGCACCACGCCACCACGAAAGCGGTGACATCGGCCGGGGTCAGGCCACCGAGAGCGAGCTCCCCCGCCGCCATCCTGCGGTCCAGGAACGGGCGCAGGCGATTGACATACCCAAGGCCCGTCACCGGGACCAGACCGCGTTCCGTGGTCAGGAACTGCCGGTACCGGTGCAGGATCTCCCCAGCGGGCCCATCCTCCAAGTGGGTTTCGGCCGCGGGCACCAGCCCCAGCCCGCGCAAATAGCCGAGAATGGACCCCAGTGCCTTGCGCGTCTTCAGCTTGCGTACGCCAGCGGCACGGCGGTCAGCCATGAACCGATCAACCTGCGCCATGGACAGGTCGCCCATTGTGATCTGCTGGCCCTGCAGCCAGCCAATCAGATCGTTGAGCAGCTTGCGCTGCTTCCAGATCGTGCCGGGCGCGTATCCTTGGTGCCGCGAACCCTCCTCGAAGCCGATGGAGATGGCCGTGACCGGGTTCTTGCCCCGTCTCTTTTTCGGTTCGGTCAACATGAAGTCTTCTCGTTTCAACGCAAAAAGAGGAGACGTTACCAGTCCCAAGTCCCGAGGATTATGCCGACCCAGACGCAACGGACTTGAGGCTATTCAGCCGCTTACAAGACTACATCGGCATAATGCGGCTGCCATCCCGTGGCTTCGACGATTTCCGCGATGGTCGCGCCGCCCTCGGCGCGCAGCATGGCGA
>WOZM01000128.1 GCA_011620265.1 Paracoccaceae bacterium | reverse complement strand
CGAATGCCTGTTCGGCGATGCCAAGACCCGCGGCCTCAACATCGAGGACACCCGCATCGCCACGGCGACGGGCTTCCACATGCGCGGCGTCAGCACCCGCAAGAAACTCTTCACGGCGCGCGGACTTTTGCCCGGCGCGATCAATCGGACCTCACCCCACCAGGAGACAAGAAAATGCTGATCAACAGCCAGAACCTCGATCTGGTCTTCAAAGGCTTCAAGTCGGTCTATTCCGACGCCTATCTGCAAGCGCCCATGCACTGGGACAAGATTGCGATGACGGTGCCAAGCTCGGCGCGCGACGAAACCTATGGCTGACTCGGCCAGTTTCCGAACCTGCGCGAATGGATCGGGCCGCGCGTCGTGAACAACCTGAAGGCCCACGGCTTCACTATCCGGAACCGCAAGTTCGAAAGCACCGTGGCGGTGCCGCGCGACGACATTTCGGATGACCGTCTCGGCGTGTTCAAGCCGATGTTCTCGGAAATGGGGCAGCTCGCGCGCCGCCATCCGGGCGAGCTGATCTTCGATCTCCTGAAGGCGGGCTTCGCCACGACCTGCTATGACGGTCAGAACTTCTTCGACTCGGATCACCCGGTCGAACTCGACACTGGCCTGACCTCGGTCAGCAACAGGCAGGCCGGCGCCGGTCCCGCATGGTTCCTGCTCGACACGTCCCGCACCGTGCGCCCGATCATCTGGCAGGAGCGCGAGAAGTACGAGTTCCAGTCGATCACCAAGGCCGACGATCCCTGTGTGTTCGTCAATGACGAATACATGTACGGCGTCCGGGCGCGGGTGAACGCGGGCTTCGGCCTCTGGCAGCTCGGCTTCGGTTCCCAGGCAGCGCTCGACGAGACCAACTATGCGGCCGCCCGCGCGGCGATGATGGACTTCCGCAGCGACAGCGGCCGCATTCTCGGTGTGAGCCCGACCGTCCTGGTCGTGCCGCCCGCGCTCGAAAGCGACGCGCTGCACCTGCTCAATACCGAGACGAAGGACGGCGGCGGCTCCAATCCCTGGAAGGGCACGGCCGAGCTGATCGTCACGCCCTACGTGGCGTGATCCGATGGGCACCCTCAGCCTTTGTTCCGGTGGGCTTGAACGCCCGCTCGCGGCGGGCGGTGCGCCCGACTGGGTGCACCTCCTGACCATCGGCGAGATGAACGCCCGCGACGGCCGCCGCTTCAGGCTGAGCGACCCCTTCGCGGTTATCCGCGCCTATCAGGCTGCCGCTGTCGATCTGCCCATCGACTATGAGCATCAGATCGACAAGGAGGCGTCGCGGCTCAAGGGGCCGGTGCCGGCGGCGGGCTGGATCAAGGAACTCAAGGTGAAAGGCGCAGCCCTTTGGGCGCGCGTCGATTGGACGGACCGGGCACGGAGATGATCGCAAACCGCGAATATCGCTATCTGAGCCCCTCGTTCCCGGTCAACCGGAAGACCGCCGAGATCGTGAAGCTCAAGGGGGCCGGGCTCGTGCATCATCCGGCCCTCCACCTCACCGCACTTGCAAGTCAGGAGACCGACATGGACCAGGAAGCGACTTTCCTTCAACAGGTGATCGACGCCCTTGATCTTGAACCTGACACGCCACCCGATGCCGTCCTGTCGGTCATCGTGAAGATGAAGGACGTGATGTCGAAGGCGGCCGGTGATCCTGCCGACGCGCAGAAGACCGTGGCCGAGCTCGCCGAACGCCTCTCCACGCCCGACCCGGCGAAGTTCGTGCCCATCGCCACCGTACAGGCTATCCTGGCCGAGCGGAACGCGAACATCGCCACGATGAGCGAGGAGCGGGCGCGGGAGAAGGTCTCCCAGGCAACACGGAAGGGATACCTCTCGCCCGCGATGCAGGATTGGGCTGTCGCCCTCTGCCGCCGCGACGAGGCGAGCTTCGACGCCTTCCTTCAGAAAGCCGTTCCGGCCTTCGCGCACATCACGGCTGAAAGCCAGCTGCGCGGCTTGCCGCCGTGCCGGGGAGCCTCCGCACCCGCCTCGGCCGAGGCGGAAGCGATCTGCGCCCAACTCGGCATCGAGCCCTCCGCGCTTTCCGACTGACCGGCCGTGGCCGCGTCCGGTCATATTGCGCGGCTCGGTGCCAGTCGCGTGATCGTTCGCCCTCCGGCCAGCTCGTCTCCTGACTGCGCCCGGAGGGCGGATGAACCCGAAAAGAGGAGGTGCAGGTGGCAGGGCCTCACAACCCGGTTGCCCGGAAACCCTGCATGGCGCTCCGATCAGAAGATCGTGCTACGGCCGCGAGAATATCACCGTGTCACACCTGCGACGTGGATAGTAGCACGAACCGTCAAGCGCTCAAGTGCATGGCGGCGGCACGCCCCCGGCCTGCCGTCCGAAACACCCTGCGGCCGACCCGCAGTAGCCAATGCCTCGCGCCGACCGGGCCATGATACCGGCAACGAGCCCGCTTTACAAACCGCACGATCAAAGCGGTGCATTCCGGTCGAATTTGCGCACGATAAGTTGCCCCTGCGGAGTTCGTAAAGTGAACGAAGTCGCCCCTCTCATCGCTGCCGCGCTGGCCGAGTTCAAGGCCAGCCACGCCGCCCAGGAACGCGCCATCAACCGCCTTGAAACGGCTCTTCAACAGGCCGTTCAACATGGTCTTCAACACCTTCCCGCTAGCGAGGCCCTGCCCACCGATCACCGTCGCGCGCATCGTCCCGGCGTCCAACGAAAGATCGACGCAGACCCCGAGCTTCAGACGTTCATTCGCGCCCGGATTGATCGACTGACTTTCACGGAGAT
>WOZM01000162.1 GCA_011620265.1 Paracoccaceae bacterium | reverse complement strand
CCCAGCAGGGCCGAGACTTCCGAGCCCGCCTGGGTAAAGCGGAAGATGTTGTCCACGAAGAACAGCACGTCGGTGCCCGACTGGTCGCGGAACTGTTCGGCCAGCGTCAGGCCGGTCAGCGCGACGCGGGCACGGGCGCCCGGCGGCTCGTTCATCTGCCCATAGACCAGCGCCACCTTCGATGCCGTCAGATCCTCGATGTTGATGACGCCCGACTCGATCATCTCGTGATAGAGGTCGTTGCCCTCGCGGGTCCGCTCGCCCACGCCGGCGAACACCGAATAGCCCGAGTGCACCTTGGCGATGTTGTTGATCAGTTCCATGATCAGAACCGTCTTGCCCACGCCGGCGCCGCCGAACAGCCCGATCTTGCCGCCCTTCGCATAGGGGGCCAGCAGGTCGATCACCTTGATGCCGGTCACCAGCACCACGCTTTCGGTGGACTGCTCGTCGAAGGCGGGGGCCGGCTGGTGGATGGCGCGGGTCTCGGTCGCGTCGACCGGGCCCTTTTCATCCACCGGCTCGCCGATCACGTTGAGGATCCGGCCCAGCGTCGCATCGCCCACCGGAACCGAGATCGGCATGCCGAGGTCCGACACCGGGGCGCCGCGAACGAGACCCTCGGTCGAGTCCATGGCGATGGTGCGCACGGTGCTTTCGCCCAGATGCTGCGCGACCTCCAGAACCAGGCGCTTGCCGTTGTTGAAGGTTTCAAGCGCGTTCAGGATCGCCGGCAGATGGCCCTCGAATTGCACGTCGACGACGGCGCCGATCACCTGCGTGACTTTGCCAGTTGCTGTTGCCATGTGGTTTCTCCGGTTCCGTCAGAGCGCCTCGGCGCCCGAGATGATTTCGATGAGTTCCTTGGTGATCGCGGCCTGGCGCGAGCGGTTGTAGACGATGGTCAGCTTGTTGATCATGTCGCCCGCGTTGCGGGTGGCATTGTCCATCGCGCTCATCCGCGCACCCTGTTCGGACGCCGCGTTCTCCAGCAGGGCCGTGAAGATCTGCGTGGCGACGGAGCGCGGCAGCAGATCGGCCAGAATACCCTCTTCGGAAGGCTCGTAGTCATAAAGCGTCGAGGCCTCTGCGCCGCTGTCGAACACCGCGGGAATGATCTGCTGCGCGGTCGGGATCTGGGAGATCACCGACTGGAAACGGTTGTAGAAGATCGTCGCCACGTCGAACTCGGTCGCGGCAAAGCGGGCGAGGATGTCGCGGGCGATGCCCTGCGCCGTGTCATAGCCGATGCGCTTGACCTCGGACAGGTCGACATGGCCGACGAAGTACTGGCCATAGTCGCGCTTCAGCTGCTCGCGGCCCTTCTTGCCGACGGTGAGGATCTTCACCGTCTTTCCGGCCCCCAGCAATTCGGTGATCCGCGCCCGGGCAAGCCGGACGATGACGGTATTGAACCCGCCGCACAGGCCCCGCTCCGAGGTCATCACCACCAGCAGATGCACCCGGTCGGCGCCGGTGCCGGCCAGAAGGCGCGGCGCGCCTTCGGACCCGGCGACCGAGGCGGCAAGCCCCGAGACCACGGCGGTCATCCGCTCGGCATAGGGACGCGCGGCCTCTGCGGCCTCCTGGGCACGGCGCAGTTTCGCCGCCGCGACCATCTGCATCGCCTTCGTGATCTTGCGCGTGGATTTCACGCTTTCGATCCGGTTCTTCAGATCCTTAAGGCTAGGCATAACCCTGTCCTCTCCCCCGCTCAGGCGAAGGTTTTCGCGTACTCGTCAAGAGCAGCGCGGATCGACTTTTCAAGATCGCCCGCCACCTTGCGGTCGTTCCGGGTGATGTCGTCCAGCAGGTCCTTGCGGTTGTTGCGCAGGAAGGACAGCAGGCCCGCTTCCCAGCGGCCGACATCCTTCACCGGAATGCTGTCGATATAGCCCTTGGTGCCCGCGAAGATGACGATCACGATCTCAGCGTTGGTCATCGGCGAGTATTGCGGCTGTTTCATCAGTTCGGTCAGGCGCGCGCCGCGGTTCAGCAGTCGCTGGGTCGAGGCGTCGAGGTCCGATCCGAACTGCGCGAAGGCCGCCATCTCGCGGTATTGCGCAAGTTCGAGCTTCACCGGCCCGGCGACCGACTTCATCGCCGCGGTCTGCGCGGCAGAGCCGACGCGCGACACCGAAAGGCCGGTGTTCACGGCGGGGCGGACGCCCTGATAGAACAGCTCGGTTTCCAGGAAGATCTGCCCGTCGGTGATCGAGATCACGTTGGTCGGGATATAGGCCGACACGTCGCCCGCCTGCGTCTCGATGATCGGCAGCGCGGTCAGCGAGCCCGAACCGAAATCCTCGTTCAGCTTCGAGGACCGCTCCAGCAGGCGCGAGTGCAGGTAGAACACGTCGCCCGGATAGGCCTCGCGCCCCGGCGGACGGCGCAGCAGCAGCGACATCTGGCGATACGCCACGGCCTGCTTGGACAGGTCGTCATAGATGATCAGCGCATGGCGGCCGTTGTCGCGGAAGAATTCCGCGATCGCGGTTGCCGAATAGGGCGCGAGAAACTGCATCGGCGCCGGGTCCGACGCGGTGGCCGCGACCACGATCGTATAGGCGATCGCGCCGCTTTCCTCCAGCTTCTTCACCAGCTGCGCCACGGTCGAGCGCTTCTGCCCGATGGCGACATAGACGCAGTAGAGCTTCTTGCTCTCGTCGTCGCCGGCGGCCTCGTTGTAGGACTTCTGGTTCAGGATCGTGTCGAGCGCGATCGCGGTCTTGCCGGTCTGGCGGTCGCCGATGATCAGCTCGCGCTGGCCG
>WOZM01000184.1 GCA_011620265.1 Paracoccaceae bacterium | reverse complement strand
CCACGGCGCTGGCGCTCTGCGTGGCGCTCGCGGTCTTGCGCTACCAGCAGGGCTACGGGCTCGCGGATGCGATCCTGAGTGCCGTGACCCTCGCCATCGCCGCGCGGCTCGCCGCCGGCGGCGGCACCGGCGGGATCGACGTCGTCGCCCGCTGCCTGCCGGCCGGGAAGCTCGCGCTCGTCGAGGCGCTGCGCCGCGAAGGCGCGCTCGTCGCGGTGACCGGCGACGGCGTCAACGACGCCCCGGCGCTGCGCGGCGCCGATATCGGCATCGCGATGGGCGAGGGCGGCAGCCGCTCGGCGCAGGAAGTGGCCTCGATCGTGCTCCTCGACGACAACTTCGCGACAATCATCCGCGCCATCGCCGAGGGCCGCCAGCTTTTCGCCAACCTGCGGCTGAGCTTCGCCTTTCTCCTGATGGTCCACGCGCCGCTCGTCGCCTCGGCCGCGCTCGTTCCGCTCCTCGGCTATCCGCTTCTCTACCTGCCGGTCCATATCGTCTGGCTCGAACTCATCATCCATCCGACAGCGCTTCTGGTCTTTCAGGACCTGCCGGCGCCGGGCGGCCTTGGCCCGGCCCGGCCGGCGGGGGCGCCGCGGTTCTTCTCGGGGCGCGAACGGGCGGTGATCGGGCTTGTCGGGGGGCTGACGACGGCGGCGGTGCTCCGGGGCTACGATTTCAGCCTCGGCACGCCGCCCGATGTCGCCCATGCGCGGTCGATGGCGCTGGCGATCCTGATTTCCGCAAGCGCGGCGATCACCGCGGCGCTGAGCCGGCTCCGCACACCCGGCGCCCGGATCGCGGCGGGGCTGACGCTCGGCTCGGCGTTTCTCGCGATCCAGGTGCCTGCTGCCGCCGCGATCCTGCATCTGAGCCCGCTGCATCCCGGCGACTGGCTCGCGGCCCTCTCGGGCGGGGCGCTCTGCGGTGCCGGCGCGCTCGCGATCACCGGACGCCGCCGGGCCGCGCCCGATCCCTGACCGGATCAGCCCCGCGTCGGCCGGGTTTCCGGCAGCGCGATCCGCGCCACCTGCTCGGCGATCGGGTCGACCGACAGGGGATGGGTCTCGCCGGTATGATCGGCCGGGTTGCCGATATCCTGCCAGCGGCCGTTCTTGTAGATCTCGAGCGCGTTGAAGCCGGCCTTGTAGCCCATCTTGCGGCTCCCCGGCACCCAGTAGCCGAGATAGACGTAAGGCAGGCCCGCGCGGCGGGCGATCTCGACATGGTCGAGGATGATGTAGGTGCCGAGGCTGTCGCCGACCTTGTCGGGCTCGTAGAAGCTGTAGACCATGCTGAGCCCGTCATCGAGCACATCCGTGAGGCAGACCGCGGTGAGGATCCGCCGCCCGCGCGGCTCTTCCGGCGGGGCGGAATATTCGACGACCCGGCTCTTGACCGGGGTCTCCTCGATCATCGCGGCGAATTCGAAGATGTCCATGTCGGCCATGCCGCCGTCGGAATGCCGGCTGTCGAGATAGCGGCGGAAAAGCCCGTACTGGTCCTCGGTCGCCCAGGGGCTGGTGGCGTCGCGCCGGAGATAGGCGTTGCGCCGGATCGTCCGCCGCTGGCTCTTGCTCGGGGCGAAATCGGCGACCCGGATGCGGGCCGAGAGGCAGGCGGTGCATTCGGCGCAGGACGGCCGGTAGAGCACGTTCTGCGAGCGCCGGAACCCCTGCTTCGACAGCGCGTCATTCAGCTTCTCGGCATTCTCGCCCTGAAGGGCTGTGAACAATTTCCGTTCCGACCGCCCCTCGAGATAGGGGCAGGGCTGCGGGGCCGTCACGTAGAACTGGGGCGCGATGGGCAGCGTATGGCGCATGATCGGCCGGGTGGCACGGGTCTCTCTGAGCGGGTGATCGCAAGTGATGTGGCGACGTTAGCAAGCGTTGCCGCGTCCGCCAAGTCCCGAGTTCAGGACAATTCCCCGCATCTCCCTGACGAAAGGCAGACGGCCCGGCGCGCGCCGGGCCGTCCTTCGGGGCCAGTTGCGGGGTCAGTAGCGGCCCGGCTCCTGCCGGTCCGAGGTGCCGCGCCCGGTCTCCGGCATGTCGTCCTCGTCGTCGCTTTCGGCCTCGCTGGCGGTGCGGGCGCGTTCATCGAGATACTGGTCGAACTCGGCCTTGTCCTTGCTCTCGCGCAGCCGCTTCAGGAAGCCCTCGAACTCCTCCTGCTCGCGCTCCAGCCGGTCGAGCGTGTCGGCCTTGTAGGCGTCGAAGGCGGTATTGCCCGAGGACCGGAAGCCGTGCCGCCTGGCGTGGCAGCGGGCGATGTGGGAATGGGCGTCGTGGCGGTTCCAGCCGCAGGACTTCGAGAACATGCGCTTGCTCCAGATCATGTAGGCGAGAAGGAAGAGGCCGAGCGGCCAGAAGACGATGAAGCCGAGCACCATGGCGGCGATCCAGGCGCCCTTGCCGCGCGCGTCGAGCCACATTTCGGCCCGACCGGGCCAGGCGGCGATGGTGGACATGCGGGTTTCCTCCGTAGGGTTGATGTAAATCCGTTTCACATTTCGAGAGATCGGGTGCCGCCAGCCCTTCGTCAAGAGGCATGTGAAAGAAATTCACATTGGCCCGCCGGCGCGGCCGGTCGGCAGAGCTATTCGGTGAAGTCAGCAAGCTCGGCGCCGATGGCCTGCAACAGCGCGCGCGGATCGGCCGGGAAGATATGGCGCGGCGTGCCGGCCGCGCCCCAGACCATGTCGAAGTCGAGAAGGCGCGGGTCGAACCAGCTTCGGATCGGCGTCAGGTGGCCGATCGGGGCGACGCCGCCGATGGCAAAGCCGGTTTCGGCGCGGATCAGATCGGCATCGGCCTTGCCGAGCGGCTGGCCCGCGACAGCGCTCGCCTTCGCGGCCGAGACGCGGTTGCCGCCGGCGGTCAGGAAGAGGACGACATGGCCCGTCGCCTCGCCCCGGAAGATGATCGACTTCACGATCTGGTCGAGCGCGCAGCCCGCCGCCGCCGCCGCCTGCCCGGCGGTGCGCGTCTCTCCCGGCATCTCGACGATCTCGCTGCCCAATCCCGCCGCCTCGAGCGCCGCCGCGACCCGTTTCAGGCTCTTGCTCATGACCCACCGTTCCGTTTCCGGCCTTCGACGCGGGCATTGAAGCCATGGCGGCTCCGGAACATCAAGGGGAGGCCTTGATGCTTTCGGGCAGTGGACAGGGCCGCGCCCGACACGGGCGGGCGAGAAGCGCCCACCTCGGGGCGGGGCGGGCGCTGCCCGGCGGTGCCGCCGGGCGCGACGGTGACGCGGTGGCTTTGCCCGTCCGCAGGTTCAGGTGCCCCGGCCGCGATATTCCGTCCCGCCCCTGCCGCGGACCGTTGACGCGGGCGGGCCGCCCGATACTGTCGGTCCATGAATTTCGCCTCCCGTCTCAGCCGCTGCCCGATCCCGTTCGAGCCCGCCCGCACCGAAGAGCCGCGCACCCGCTTCGCCGCCCTCGCGCCCGAGCTGCGCGCGCTCCTCGAAGGCACCGCGGGATGCAGCCCCTATCTCGCCGGCCTGATGCTGCGCGAGGCCGACTGGCTGGAAACCGCGCTCGCCTCCGCCCCGGAAGCGGCGCTCGACGACGCGCTTGCCGGGCTTGACGATCTCGCCGGCGATGCGCTCGGCGCGGCGCTTCGTCGCGCCAAGGCGCGGGTGGCGCTCTTGGCCGGGCTCGCCGATCTCGGCGGGGTCTGGCCGCTCGAAGCCGTCACCGGCGCGCTGACCCGGCTTGCCGACCGCGCGGTGGCGGCGAGCCTTCGCGCCCTCGCCGCCGACGAGATTCGCCGCGGCAAGGTGCCGGGCGCCGTGCCCGAGGACGCCGAGACAGCCGCCGGCATCGTCGCCATCGCGATGGGCAAGATGGGGGCGGGGGAGCTGAACTATTCCTCCGACATCGACCTCATCTGCCTCTTCGACGATACCCGCTACGATCCGGGCGACGTGCAGGAGGCGCGCGCGGCCTTCATCCGGGTGATCCGCAGGATGACCGCGATGCTCTCGGACCTCACCGCCGACGGCTACGTCTTCCGCACCGACCTGCGCCTGCGTCCCGACGCCTCGGTCACGCCGGTCTGCATCTCGATGTCGGCGGCGGAACAGTATTACGAGGCGCAAGGACGCACCTGGGAACGCGCCGCCTATATCAAGGCGCGCGCCGCGGCCGGCGACATCGCGGCGGGCGAGCGGTTCCTCGGCACACTCACCCCCTTCGTCTGGCGCCGGCACCTCGATTTCGCGGCGATCCAGGATGCCCACGACATGCGGCTCCGGATCCGCGACCACAAGCGGCTGCACGGGCGCATCGTGCTCGAAGGCCACGACATGAAGCTCGGCGTCGGCGGGATCCGCGAGATCGAGTTCTTCACCCAGACCCGCCAGCTCATCGCCGGCGGCCGCGATCCGAGCCTGCGCGCCCGCGACACCGTCGGCGGCCTTGCCGCGCTGGCGGCGAAGGGCTGGGTGCCCGAGGCCGACGCGGCCGAACTGACCGCGCTCTACCGCGCCCACCGCGAGGTCGAGCACCGGGTGCAGATGGTCGGCGACGCCCAGACCCATGACCTGCCGACGAACCCCGAGGGCTTCGACCGCATCGCCCGGATGTCGGGCGAGGGCGATACCGACCGCTTCCGCGCGGCGCTTCTCGGCCGCCTGACCCGTGTCGCCGACCTGACCGAGGGCTTCTTCGCCCCCGGCGAGGCGCGGGCCGAACCGGAGATGAGCGCCGAGGCGCGCGACATCGTCGATGGCTGGCGCGCCTATCCCGCGCTGCGCTCCGAACGCGCGGTGGCGATCTTCAAGCGGGTCCAGCCCGAGATCCTGACCCGGCTCGACCGCGCCGCCAACCCGTCCGAGGCGCTGCGCCAGTTCGACGGATTCCTCGCGGGGCTGCCGGCGGGCGTCCAGCTCTTTTCCCTATTCGAGGCCAATCCCCAGCTTGTCGACCTGATCGTAGACATTTGCGCAACGGCCCCCGGCCTCGCGGCCTATCTCTCGCGCAATGCCGCCGTGCTCGACGCGGTGATCGGCGGCGACTTCTTCGCGCCCTGGCCGGGGGTCGAGGCGTTGACAACCCTTCTGGCCGAGCGGCTGGCGGCGGCGCCCGACTACGAGGCGCGGCTGACGGCCGCCCGGATCTGGGCGCGGGAATGGCATTTCCGCATCGGCGTCCATCACCTGCGCGGCCTCATCGACGCGAGCGTGGCGGGGCGCGAATACGCCGATCTCGCCGGCGCGGTGCTCGCGGCGCTCTGGCCCGTCGTGGTGGCGGAATTCGCGGCCAAGCACGGCGCGCCGCCGGGGCGGGGGGCGGTGGTGCTCGGCATGGGCTCGCTCGGGGCGGAGCGGCTGAACGCGGCCTCCGACCTCGACCTCATCGTGATCTACGACGCGGCCGGGGTGGAGGCCTCCGAGGGCAAGCGGCCGCTCGCGGCGCGGGCCTATTACGCGCGGCTGACGCAGGCGCTGGTGACGGCGCTGAGCGCGCCGATGGCCGAGGGGCGGCTCTACGAGGTCGACATGCGGCTCCGCCCCTCGGGGCGGCAGGGGCCGGTCGCGACCTCGGTGCAGTCGTTCCGCGACTACCAGATGACCGAGGCCTGGACCTGGGAGCATCTGGCGCTGACCCGCGCCCGGCCGGTGGCGGGGGAAGCGGCCGTGGCCGAGGAGGTCGAGGCGATCCGCCGCGCGGTTCTCGCCGGGAAGGGCGGAGGTGCGGCGATCCTGCCCGACCTCGCGGAAATGCGCGCGCGGATCTTCGCCGCCAAGGCGCCCGACGGCGCGTGGGAAGCGAAGATCGGCCCCGGCCGGTTGCAGGATATCGAGCTTCTGGCGCAATCCTGCGCCTTGCGCGCCGCGTCGCCCGCCCGGCGGGTGGAGCCGCAGCTGCGGGCGGGGCTGCGCGCGGGTCTCCTGTCGAAGGAGGACGAGGCCGCGTTGCAGGAAGCCTACCGCTTCCTCTGGCGTCTGCAGGCCGGGGGGCGGCTCCTGACCGAACGGCCGCTCGACATGGAGGCGATCGGCGAGGGCGGCCGGGCCTTCCTCATGCGCGAGACCGGGGCGTCGGATCTTGCCGGTCTGGCGTCGCTCCTGGAGCGGCAGGTGGCGCGGGCCGCGGGCATCATCGCCGCCAGCCTCGGCACCGCCGCGCCCGGGGCCGGGTGAGGCGGATGGGCAGGGCCGGATGGGAAGGAAAACGATGGAGCTGACAGTCGCCGACCCCAAGGGTCTGATCCGCGAAGGCTATGCGATCGAGGGCATCAGCCTCGGCGAATGCCGGTCGATCTTCCTCGACTGGGCGCTGAGCCTCGCCGGCGGGAGCGACCCGCGCGAGGCGCTGCGCGTTCTCGTCTCGCATTACGCGCCGGGAGCGCCGGGCCATCCGATGAATGCGGTGCTGACCGCGGGGCTCGTCGCCCCGCAATCCCCGGTGCGGCGCGGAGGCCGGGCGGCACGGATCGCGTCGGGCCAGGGCAAGCCCTAGCGACCCGCGCCGGACATTCCCGGCCTTTCCGGATTTCTCCGATTTCCTGTCACTCCACGTTCCACGTTCCGGGTTTCGCCGCGCGAAGACCGCGCCGCCGCCATTCCCTTGCCCGTTTGCGCGGGCAGTCTGGGGTGGATAGGGGGCGGAGACGGGATCCATGCGGAAATTTCATCCGATCCGGCTGTTTGTACTGACTTTCCTGCCGGGCGCGAGTGCGGCGCTCCTCTTGGGTGTCCTTGCCACGGCGAGCGCGCCGGGCCTCGCGCCGGCGGTGCTCCTGTCCTTCGGATTTCTCGCCTTCGCGCTGGCGGTGGGCCTCGCGGCATCGCCCTCGGGGCCGGGCGGCGCCGGTCCGGTCCTGGCGCTGCTGGATCTTCGCCGCAACCGTTGCCGCTACGCCTTCGTCTTCGCGGTGGCGGCGGCCGGTTTCGCGGTCCTGGCGCTCCGCCTCGCGGCGGCGTTCGGGTTCGACCTGCCGCTCGCGGTCAATGCGGGCCATGTTCTTCTCGCGCTGGCGGTGCTCTTCGTCGCCGCCTGGATCCAGATCGGCGAGGCCGCCTGTTCCAAGGGTGCGGTGCGGCGCGCCCTTCTCGGCGATCACGGCGAGAGCTGAGAAGTCGCCCCCGGCACCGGCCGTTGGCTGTCGCGCCGCTCAGCGCGGCAGCGCCGATGCGGTGCGGGCGAGCGCCTCGATCGCGTCCCAGTCGCCGGAGGCCACGAGGTCCTTCGGCGCGACCCAGCTTCCGCCGACGCAGAGGAGATTCGGCAGGCGGAGATAGTCGGCGACGTTCTTCGGGCCGATGCCGCCGGTGGGGCAGAACCGCACCTGCGGGATCGGCGCGCCGATCGAGGCGAGCGCCCGCGCCCCGCCCGCGGCCTCGGCGGGGAAGAACTTCTGCACCGTGTAGCCCTTCTCGAGAAGCGCCATCACCTCCGTCGCCGTCGCCGCACCCGGCAGGAGCGGCAGATCCTCCTCCTCGCAGGCGGCGAGGAGCCGGTCGGTGGCGCCCGGCGAGACGCCGAAGCGCGCGCCGGCTGCCTTGGCGGCCTTCACGTCGGCGGGGCTGAGCAGGGTTCCCGCGCCGACCATGCCGCCCGGCACATCAGCCATCGCCCGGATCGCGTCGAGGGCGGCGGGGGTGCGCAGCGTGACCTCGAGCGCCGGCAGGCCGCCCGCGATCAGCGCGCGGGCGAGCGGCACGGCGTCCTCGACCCTGTCGATCACGAGGACCGGCACTACCGGGGCGAGTGCGCAGATTTCGGCGGCGCGGCGGCTTTGTTCGGCTGGGGTCATGCGGTCGTCCTTTCGGTCGCTTGGGCGGGGAGGGCGGATGCCTCCGGCGGGGATATTTCGGGCAAGATGAAGGACATCGGGTCAGAAGAGCGCCGAGGCGCCCTCGGTGGCGGCGCCGACGTTGCGGCGGAAGGTCTCGAAAAGCTCGCGCCCGGTGCCGTGGCGGTTGCCGGCGAGATCGGCCGTGGCCGGCTCGCGGGCGGCGAGGTCGATGCCCGGGGCCTCGAGCCGGCCGCTATCGGCGTCGAGCCGGACGATGTCGCCGTCCCGGAGCCGGGCCAGCGGCCCGTCGCAGGCGGCCTCGGGGCTGACATGGATCGCCGCCGGCACCTTGCCGGAGGCGCCCGACATGCGCCCGTCGGTCACCAGCGCCACCTTGAGGCCGCGGCCGAGCAGCACCGAGAGGACGGGCGTCAGCGAATGCAGTTCCGGCATGCCGTTCGCCCGCGGCCCCTGGAAGCGGACGACGACCACGGTGTCGGAAGTGAACTCGCCGCGCTGGAAGGCGGCCTTGACCTCGTCCTGGCTGGAAAAGATGCGCGCCGGCGCCTCGATCATCCGGTGCTCCTCGGCGACGGCCGAGACCTTGATGACGGCGCGGCCGAGATTGCCGCGAAGCTCGCGAAGACCGCCGGAGGCGGCGAAGGGGTCGGCCGCGGGGCGGAGGATGCGGTCGTTCAGGCTCTCCTTCGGGCCGGCGCGCCAGCCGAGCGCGCCGCCGCTCAGCGCCGGTTCCTCGGCATAGCGCGCGAGGCCGTCGCCGGCCACGGTGCGGATGTCGGGATGGAGGAGCCCCGCGTCGAGAAGCTCGCCCACCATGTAGGCGAGCCCGCCCGCCGCGTGGAAATGGTTCACATCGGCGAGCCCGTTCGGATAGACCTTGGCCATCAGCGGCACGAGCCCCGAGATCGCGTCGAAATCCTCGAGTTCGAGAAGCACGCCCGCAGCCCGCGCCATCGCCGGCAGGTGGAGGATGAGGTTCGTGGACCCGCCCGTCGCCATCAGCCCGACGATGCCGTTGACGAAGGCGCGTTCGTCGAGGATCTCACCGGCCGGCCGGTAGTCGTTGCCAAGCGCGGTGATCGCCGCCGCGCGTTCGACCGCGGCCACCGTCAGCGCCTCGCGCAGGGGGGTGCCGGGGTTCACGAACGAAGCGCCCGGCAGGTGCAGGCCCATGAACTCCATCAGCATCTGGTTGGTATTGGCGGTGCCGTAGAAGGTGCAGGTGCCGGGGCCGTGGTAGGAGGCCATCTCGGCCGCCATCAGCTTGTCCCTCCCGACCTCGCCGGCGGCGAATTGCTGGCGGACCCTGGATTTCTCGTCGTTGGGCAGGCCGGAGGTCATCGGCCCCGCCGGCACGAAGACCGCCGGCACATGGCCGAACGTCGCCGCCGCGATCACGAGGCCCGGCACGATCTTGTCGCAGACCCCGAGATAGAGCGCGGCGTCGAAGCAGTCGTGGCTGAGCGCCACGCCCGCCGCGAGCGCGATGACGTCGCGCGAGAAGAGCGAAAGCTCCATCCCGGCGCGGCCTTGCGTGACGCCGTCGCACATCGCCGGCACCCCGCCCGCGACCTGCGCGGTAGCGCCCGCCTTGCGCGCGGCGGCGCGGATGAGCCGGGGGTAGTCCTCGTAGGGCTGATGCGCCGACAGCATGTCGTTATAGGCGGTGATCAGCCCGAGATTGGGCGCCCGCCCGCCCGCGAGCTCCGCCTTGTCGCCGCCCATCGCCGCATAGGCATGGGCCTGGTTGCCGCAGCTCAGATGCGCACGCGCCGGGCCGGCCTCGCCCGCCCGCCGGATGCGGTCGAGATAGGCCGCGCGGCTGGTGGCCGAGCGGGCGCGGATGCGGTCGGTGATCTCGGCGAGGCGGGGGCTGACGGGGCGGGGGCTCGTGGGCATGGGCTTCACTCCTCGGCGGACATGGTCGGGACGCGGATATCGGCGGCTCCGGCTCTAGCACGAATTGTTAGCGCTAACAAACAAAAAGCGCCGGATCCGGCCCGGCCGGCGCAGGCATGCCGGCGGAACATAGCGGGGTTTCGGTTCTGTCCGTAGTGCTGCGCTGCAGCGTCACCTATTTCTCCACTTGATGACAGCAAAAACAAAGGAGCCTCACATGGCCTCCCGAATCAAGACTGAAATGCCGGCGACGGCGGACATCAACGCGATCCTGATCCACGCGCGCGCGCTGCGGGCCGAGGCGATGGCCGAGATGATGCGCGACCTCGGCCGGGGCCTCAAACGGCTCTGGACGCGGGCGCATGTCCGGACCCAGCCGGCGCACTGACCGGGCATCCCTCCCCCCACGCGACCCCGACCGGAAGGCCGGGGTCGCCGCCTTTATGGCACTCCGCTCTTCCGTCGCGGCCGGAGCGGGGATAGAGGTCGGGCACCTTTCCCAGCCGGATGCCCCCGATGACCGATACCCATGACCTCCCCACCGTTCGCCTGCGGCCGAAGGCCGAGGCGCGCGCGATCCGGCACGGCTTTCCCTGGGTCTATGCCGACGAACTGGTGACCGACCGGCGGACGCAAGGCCTTGCCCCCGGCGCCATCGCCCGGCTCGAGGATGCCGACCGGCATCCGCTCGGCACCGTCACGGTCAACCCGAAATCGAAGATCATCGCGCGGATGCTCGACCGCGATGCGGGCGCGGTGATCGACCGCGACTGGATCGCGGCACGGATCGCCCGGGCGCTTTCCCTGCGCGAGCGGCTTTACGACGCGCCGTTCTACCGGCTCGTCCATGCCGAGGCCGACGGGCTTCCGGGCGTGGTCATCGACCGCTTCGGCGCGGCGGCGGTGGTGCAGCCCAACGCCGCCTGGGCCGAGGCGATGATCGGCGACCTCGCGGGCGCGCTCGCCGATGTCACCGGGGTCAGCACCATCGTCAAGAACGGCACCGGGCGGGCGCGCGGTCTCGAAGGGCTCACGGAAGAGACGGTGGTCCTGTCGGGGGTGCTTGACGCGCCGGTTGCAGTGCCGATGAACGGTGCCACCTACATGGCCGACCTTCTCGGCGGGCAGAAGACCGGGCTTTTCTTCGACCAGCGCCCGAACCACGCCTTCGCCGCAAGCCTCGCGACGGGCGCGCGGGTGCTCGACGTCTTTTCCCATGTCGGCGGCTTTTCCCTCGCGGCGCTGGCCGCAGGGGCCGAGAGGGCGCTTGCCGTCGATGCCTCGGCACCGGCGCTCGGCCTCGCGGAAGCCGGGGCAGGGGCCTCGGGCCGGGCCGGGCGCTTCGCGACCCGCAAGGGCGACGCCTTCGCGGTGATGGAGGCGCTGGCGGCGGAGGGCGCGACCTTCGACCTCGTCATCTGCGACCCGCCCGCCTTCGCGCCGTCGAAACCGACGCTTCAGGCCGGGCTCCGGGCCTATGAGCGGGTGGCGAAACTGGCAGCGCCCCTCGTGGCGCCGGGCGGTTTTCTCGGCCTTTGCTCCTGTTCCCACGCGGTCGACCTCACCCAGTTCCGCAACGCCTCGGCGCGCGGCATCGGGCGCGGCGGCCGGCGGGGGCAGCTTCTCCACACCGGCTTTGCCGGGCCCGACCACCCGCAATTGCCGCAACTGGCCGAGAGCGGCTATCTGAAGGCGCTCTTTTTCCGGCTCGACGGATGAAGGCGCTTCTCGATGCCTGCGTGCTCTATCCGACGGTCCTGCGCGAGATCCTCATCGGGGTCGCGCGGGCGGGGCTCTATGCCCCGCTCTGGTCGGAGCGCATTCTCGAGGAATGGGCGCGGGCGACGGTGAAGCTCGGCCCCGGCGCCGAGCTGGTGGCGCGGGGCGAGATCGCGGCCCTCCGCGCCGCGTTTCCCAAGGCCGCCGTGGCACCGCACGCCGGGCTGGAGGCCCGGCTCTGGCTGCCCGATCCGGCCGATGTCCACGTCCTCGCCGCCGCCATCGCCGGCCATGCCGACCTCATCCTCACCTGGAACGCCACCGACTTCCCGCGCCACACGCTCGGCGAGGAGGGGCTGCGGCGCGAGGACCCGGATGCCTTTCTGCTCGCGCTCTGGCAGGAGCATCCCGATCCGGTCGCGGACGTGGTCGAAGCCGTGCGGGCGCAGGCCGAGCGCCTTTCGGGCGAGGCCCAGCCGCTCCGCCCGCTTCTCAAACGCGCCCGCCTGCCGCGTCTCGGCAAGGCCCTCGGCCGCTGAGCCGGGGGCGCGCGGTTCGCGCAAGGTGGGTTTGAACCCACCTTGCCGTGAAGGCCCGACACCCCATTTCCGCTCGTTCGCGACGATCGCCGCGATCCGGTCCCCGGTCTTCGGGTGGCTCATCAGCCAGGCCGGGTTGCCCGCGCCGCCCATCCCGGTCAGATGCCCGAGCTTGTCGAAGAGCGATTTCTGCGGCCCGGTCCCGATTCCCGCCTTGTCGAGATCGGCGTCGTCGAACACGATGAACGGCGCGTTGCCGCCAAGCTCCAGCGACGGCTTCTTGATGTCATGGGAACATTGCCGCATCAGGATGCGCCCGACCTCGGTCGAGCCGGTAAAGGTCAGTTTGCGCACCTTCGGGTTGGTACAAAGCTCTTGCCCGAGCGCCTTGGAATCGGACCCGGTGATGATGCTCCGCACACCCGCAGGCACCCCGGCACGTTCTGCCGGCACCGCCATCGCCAGCGCCGAAAGCGGGGTCTTGATTGCCGGACGCGCGACTAAGGTGCAGCCTGTCGCCAGCGCCGGGCCGACCTTGCGTGCCAGCATGGCATTGGGAAAGTTCCGCGGCGGGATCGACCCGACCACCCCGATCGGGCGCGTCCTTTCAATATGCGGCGCGGTAGATCGCCAGCGCGTCTGCCTCGGTCACGGGGCGAGGATTGTTGACCAGAAGCCGGGTCTGGTTCATCGCGTCGGAGGCGAGACGCGGCAGGAAATCGGCGGGAATGTTCATCGCCCGCAGCGACGCTTGCAGCCCGCAGGCTTTCGAGAGTTCTGCCAGACGATCGCAGAAGGCTTCGGCGCGCGCCTGGCCCTCCAGCACGGCAAGTTCCGGAAAGGCATAGGGCGCAAGATCGGCATAGGGCTGCGGCGAGGTCTTGGCGTTGAAGCGCAGCACATGCGGCAGGACCAGCGCGTTCGAGAGCCCGTGCGGAATGTGAAAATGCCCGCCGAGCGGGTAGGCCAGCGCGTGCACGGCGGCGACTGGCGAGTTGGCAAAGGCCTGCCCGGCGAGCATCGAACCGAGGAGCATGTCCGAGCGCGCTTCGATGTCGCTGCCAACTTGCACCGCGCGCAGCACCGAGCGGCCCATCAGCGTCAGCGCCTGAGTGGCCAACATTCTTGAGACCGGGTTGTTGTTGGCGTTGGCCGAGGCGTAGGATTCGATCGCGTGCACCATCGCGTCGATACCGGTCGCCGCGGTGATGTGCGGCGGCAGGCCGAGCGTCAGCTCCGGGTCCAGCAGCGCGATATCGGGCAGGATCACTGGCGAGACCACGCCCATTTTCTCGTTGCTGCCGGTGGTGACAATCGAAATCGGGGTCACCTCATTCCGCATCCAGTGAACGCGGCATCTCTGGTGGGTGGCGTTGAA
>WOZM01000223.1 GCA_011620265.1 Paracoccaceae bacterium | reverse complement strand
GTGTTCTCCAGCCGCAAGTTGGAGCGGGCGACGTATGATTCGGTGGCGTTCCGCTGCGCATTCCGTTGATCGTGAACGGCCATTCCGGCCAATCGTGATCACCTGATCCGGTGATCGTGAACGCGCGCTTGCTGGGCCTGAGCGGGACTTTGCGAGCGCTACGGTGGGGTGACGGGACGATGCCACTGACGGTTGATCTCGTCTCACTTTCCCTTGGCGTTCGTCAAGCTTGCGTCGTCCGAGAGGGTGACATTGACGGCGTGGCGTTTTCGCAAGCTGGGTCCTTTCAGTTCGATGCGATGGGCGCGGTGCACGACACGGTCCAGGATCGCATCTCCGAGGGTTGGATCGCCAATGAGGTCGTGCCAGCGGCCAATCGGAACCTGGCTGGTGATCAGGAGCGAGCCCTTCTCGTAACGGTCTTCCACGATCTCCAACAGATCGCGCCGTTGATCGGCGGAGAGCGGTTCCGGTCCCCAATCGTCGATGATCAGCAGGCGCGTGCGCTCGAGCGTCGCCATCAGCCGAGCCGCGCGACCTTCACCGCGCGCGGTGGCGAGTTCGGCGAACAGCCGCGGAGCGCGGCGATAGAGCACGGAGTAGCCTTCGCGGCAGGCCTTGTGGCCCAGTGCGCAGGCCAACCACGATTTGCCGACGCCGGTGGGGCCGCCGATCACCAGATGCTGGCTGTCGCGGATCCAGCCGCATTCGGCGAGCTTCTGGAACAGCGCACGATCGAGCCCGCGAGGCACGCGGAAGTCGGTATCCTCGATGATGGCGCTCTGCCGCAATCGGGCGTGACGCAGTCGGCGATCGAGCCGCTTATTCTCCCGGCTCGTCACTTCGCGGTCGAGCAGCAGTCCGAGCCAGTCCTCACGGGAGAGGTCGTCGGCCGCCGCGGTGTTCTTCATCTCGATGAACGCGTCGGCCATCGCGGTCAGGCCCAGTCCACGCAGCCGATCGACCATGGGATGGATCAGCATGGTTCGCCCTTTCAATGATAATATCCGGAACCGCGAATGTTCTCGTGGAACAGGCCGGCCGAACCACGCTCGGCCGGCTTCGCCTCTTGCCGGTTCTTCAGGATGGCAGCGACCGAGCTGTAGGATCGGGTGCCTAGCGCGAGCGCCCGGGCACAGGCGCCGTCCAGACGCTCTGCGCCGTAGCGCTTCTGCAGGCTGAGGATGCCGATGCAGGAGCGGAACCCCTGCTCGGGGTGCGGACGGGAGCGTAGGATGGTCTCGACCAGAGCGGCGGTGTCATCGCCGATCGCAACCGCTTCCCGCAGCATCCGCTCATGCGTCCAGTCGCGGTAGCGCCGGTGCGAGCTCGGCATGTGCTCCGGCACCGTGCTCGGTCGATGTCGCCGAAAGCTGCGCAGATGGGTGGCCACCAGTTTGCCGCGGTGGAAGACCTCCACGGTCCTGGCGGTGATCCGCGCCTCCACCTCCTGGCGCAGCAGCTGGAACGGCACCGAGTAGAAGTGCTTGGCGATCTCGACGTGGTAGTCGAGGCTGACGCGGCAGCGCTTCCACTCCGCGAACTCGTACGGGGTCGGCGGCAACGGCAGCAAGGCCGGCCGATCGATTTGCTCGAACAGAGCGCGTCGGGTGGTGTTCCAGCCGCGCATGGGCCGATCGTTCAGTTGCGCGGTCAGCGCGCCGATCGCGGCGTTCAGTTCGCCCAGCGAGAAGAACCGTCGCTGACGCAGGCGGGCGAGGATCCAGCGCTGCACCACCTGCACGCCGACCTCGACCTTCGCTTTGTCGCGTGCCTTGTAGGGTCGGGCGGGAATGATCGCGGTGCCGTAATGCGCCGCCATGTCGGCATAGGTCCGGTTCACCGTCGGCTCGTGGAAGCAGGCCTTGGTGATGCCGGCCTTCAGATTGTCGCAGACAATCTGCTGCGGCACGCCGCCGAGGAACGCCAGGACGTTCACGTGCACGGCGATCCAGTCCGGCAGCGTCTGGCTCCAGGTCGCCTCCGCGTAGAGCAGGCTGGAGGCGCCGAGCACCGCGACGAAGATCTCCGCCCGGCGCGCCTCGCCGGTCGCCCCGTCGAACACCTCCATGGTGTGACCGGCGAAGTCGACGAACAGCTTCTCGCCGCCGATGTGCACCTGGCGCAGCGTCGGCTTCAGCCGTCCGACCCACTCCCGGTAGAGATTGCAGAACCAGGAATAGCCGAAGCCGTCCGGAGCGCCGGCGCGATACTCTTCCCACAGCAGTGCCAGCGTCACATTGGGACGACGCAACTCGCGATGGACGGCCGACCAGTCCGGCACCGGCCGCTCATTCACCGGCACATCCGGCACCGGTGGGAACAACAGCTTCTCAAGGCGGTCGTCGTCCAAACCATCCGGCAACGGCCAACTCAGGCCTGCCCGCCGGGCCCGGTTCAAATAGCCGTTCACCGCACCGGCACTCAGCCGAAGGCTCTGTCCGATGGCACGCTGCGCCAGCCCTTGCCCGAACCGCAGGCGCAGTACCTCGCGTATCTTCCGCATCGACAATCTCTCGCCCGGCATTCCGATCCCCTGCTGCTCGGCAAAAGATCGAACCTACCCATGGTTGAAGACTGTCAGCGGGACCGACCAGCCACCCCGTTGCAGAACGCGTTCATGATCACCAGAGCGGTGTTCATGATCGAACGGAATCCGTGTTCACGATGCGCTGGAACTGATGTTCACGATCGAATGGAACGCGCGTTCACGATCAGCTGGAACACGCACGACCCCGGCCCGTGGCGGCAGCAGGCCATCCTGGGCCGCGGCCGATGGGACGCA
>WOZM01000093.1 GCA_011620265.1 Paracoccaceae bacterium | reverse complement strand
ATCACGGTCTGAGGGGAGAGTTCCATGGCATACCGTCTCAAGCTCGTCCCCGAAAAGACGAATATCGACTTCTTCCGCTGGGCCTCGCTGACCTTCGGCGGCTCGGTCGCGCTCGTCGTCGCGGCGATCGTCCTGACCTTCGTCATGGGGCTCAACTTCGGCATCGACTTCAAGGGCGGCACCACGATCCGCACCGAGTCGAGCCAGGCCGTCGATGTCGGCGCCTACCGGGCCGCGGTGGCGCCGCTCAACCTCGGCGACGTGTCGATCACGCAAGTCTACGACCCGACCTTCCGCGAGGATCAGCATGTCGCGATGCTGCGCATCCAGGCGCAGGAGGGCGAGGAGGCGATCACCCCCGAGATCATCGCCAGCGTCGAGGCGGCGCTGAAGGGCGTCGATCCCGCCATCACCTTCCCGTCGGTCGAATCCGTCGGCCCCAAGGTCTCGGGCGAGCTGATCAGGACGGCGGTGCTCTCGGTTCTGGCCGGCACCCTCGCCATTGTCTTCTATATCTGGCTGCGCTTCGAATGGCAGTTTTCGCTCGGCGCGGTGGTGGCGCTGATCCACGACATCGCGCTGACGATCGGGATTTTCGCGCTCTTCCAGCTCAAGTTCGACCTGACCATCATCGCGGCCTTGCTGACGATCCTCGGCTATTCGATCAACGATACGGTCGTGGTCTTCGACCGGCTGCGCGAGAACCTGATCAAGTACAAGACGACGCCGCTGCGCGACCTTTGCAACCTGTCGGTCAACGAGACGCTGAGCCGGACGGTGATGACCTCGGGCACCACAGTCGTCGCGCTGATCGCGCTCCTGATCTTCGGCGGCGACGTGATCCGGGGCTTCGTCTTCGCGATGACTTGGGGGGTGATCGTCGGCACCTATTCCTCGGTCTATGTGGCGAAGAACGTCGTCCTTTTCCTCGGCGTCAAGCGCGACTGGGGCAAGAAGGACGACGGCGCGGCGGGCACGCAGTTCGCCACCGGCAAGTAGGCGGAGCGGATGATACGGCTGACCGAGGTTACCTACGACAGCGCCCGGCCCATCGACGGCTACGGCCCCGGCTTCTTCCGCATCGGCGGCGAGGTGCTGCGGGGCGCGGTCATCGTGACCGGCTCGGCCGCGCGGGGCTGGGGCGGCTACGGCGATGCCGAACCCCTTCTCGCCCTCGCGGGCGAGATCGACGTCCTCCTCCTCGGCACCGGCACCTCCATCGCCCACCCGCCGGCGGCTCTGCGCGCGGCGCTCGAAGCCGCCGGGATCGGGGTCGAGGCGATGGCGAGCGATGCGGCGGCGCGCACCTACAACGTCCTGCTTTCCGAAGGGCGGCGGATCGCCGCGGCGCTTCTGCCGGTGGAATAGCGGCTTTGCCTCGCGCCCCCGATCGACTAACCCCGTTGCCATGATACTCGGCGTCCATGACCTCGCCGTCACCCGTGGCGGCATCGCGATCCTCGACGGGGTCGGCTTCGGCCTTCGCGCGGGCGAGGCGCTGATCCTGCGGGGGCCCAACGGCATCGGCAAGACCACGCTCCTGCGCACCGTCGCCGGGCTCCAGCCGCCGCGCGCCGGCCGGATGGAGCTGCCGCCCGAGGGCGCGGCCTATGCCGGCCATGCCGACGGGCTGAAGGCGACGCTGAGCGTCACCGAGAACCTCACCTTCTGGGCCCGCATCTACGGCCAGTCCGACATCGCCCCGGCGCTCGCCGCGATGGAACTCGAGGCGCTCGCCGGGCGGCCGGCGCAGAACCTCTCGGCCGGGCAGAAGCGCCGGCTCGGCCTCGCCCGGCTCCTCGTCACCGGGCGCCGGCTCTGGCTCCTCGACGAACCCACCGTATCGCTCGACGCGGCTTCCGTCGGTCTCTTTGCCAAGGCCGTCCGCCGCCATCTCGCGTCCGGCGGCGCGGCGCTCATGGCCACCCATATCGACCTCGGCCTCGACGAGGCCCGCGTCCTCGACCTCACCCCGTTCCGCGCAAAACCGGCTGCGCCGGGGCAGGGCGGCGGCTTCGACGACCAGTTCGACGGAGCCTTCGCATGACCCTTGCTTTCAGTGTGGTCCAAATACCTCGGGGGTCCGGGGGCAGCGCCCCCGGCGCGCGCCGCCAGAGAGGCCGCCCGCCATGCTAGCGCTCCTGCTCCGCGACCTCCGGCTCGCGACGCGGGCGGGCGGCGGCTTCGGTCTCTCCCTCGCCTTCTTCCTCATCGTCACGGTGCTCGTCCCCTTCGGCGTCGGGCCCGAGGGCGGCATCCTCGCCCGCATCGCCCCCGGCATCCTCTGGGTCGGCGCGCTTCTCTCCTGCCTCCTCTCGCTCGACCGGATCTTCGCGCTCGACCGCGAGGACGGCTCGCTCGACCTGCTCGCCACCGCGCCGATCCCGCTCGAAGGCGTCGTTGCGGCGAAGGCGCTTGCGCACTGGCTGACGACCGGGCTGCCGCTGACGCTCGGCGCACCGGTCCTCGGCGTGCTCCTGCACCTGCCGGGCAGCGGTTTCGCCTGGCTCACCCTCTCGCTTCTTCTCGGCACGCCGGCGCTTTCGGTCATCGGCACCTTCGGGGCGGCGCTGACGGTCGGGCTGAAGCGCGGCGGGCTGCTCCTCTCGCTTCTCGTCCTGCCGCTCTATATCCCCACCCTGATCTTCGGGGCCGAGGCGGCGCGGCGCGGCAGCGAGGGGCTCGCCACCGCCACACCGCTTCTCATGCTCGCCGGCATCACCGCCGGGGCCGTGGCGATGCTTCCATTTGCCTCGGCTGCGGCAATCCGCGTCAATCTGCGCTAGGCGGTCCCGTGATATGAGTATTGAGAGCGCACCCGTGAACCGATAGCAAGGGCGCCATGTCGATCTGGGAATACGCAAATCCGAAGAAGTTCATGCAGACCTCGTCCTGGGCCTTGCCCTGGGTGACGGGTCTTGCCGTCGTGACGCTGCTCACCGGCCTCGTCTGGGGCTTCTTCTTCACGCCCGACGATTTCCGCCAGGGGGCGACGGTCAAGATCATCTATATCCATGTGCCGAGCGCAATGATGGCGATCAACGCCTGGGCGATGATGCTCGTGACCTCGCTGATCTGGCTCATCCGCCGTCACCATGTCTCGGTGCTCGCCGCCAAGGCCGCGGCCCCCATCGGCATGACGATGACGCTGATCGCGCTCTTCACCGGGGCGATCTGGGGCCAGCCGATGTGGGGCACCTGGTGGGCCTGGGATCCGCGGCTCACCTCGTTCCTGATCCTCTTCCTCTTCTATCTCGGCTATATCGCGCTCTGGGAGGCGGTGGACGACCCCGACACGGCGGCCGACCTCACCTCGGTCCTCTGCCTCGTCGGATCGGTCTTCGCGCTGCTCAGCCGCTACGCCGTCCTCTTCTGGAACCAGGGCCTGCATCAGGGCGCGTCGCTCTCGCTGGACAAGGAAGAGCATGTGGCGGATGTATTCGCCTGGCCGCTCTGGATCTCGATGGCGGGGTTCGTGCTCTTGTTCATCACGCTGGTGCTGCTGAGGACGCGAACCGAAATCCGTTCGCGCCGGCTTCGGGCACTGGAAGCCCGCGAAAGGATGGCGTGATGGTCGAACTGGGGAAATATGCCGGCACCGTCCTTGGCGCCTATGGCGTCACGCTGGCGCTGCTTCTCGGCCTCGTCTGGATGACGCTGCGGCAGGGCGCGAAGATGCGCAAACGGCTCGAGGCGCAGGAGAAGCGGATGGGGCGCAATGGCTAAGCTGTCGCCCATGATGATCCTGCCGCCGGTGATCTTCGCCGGCCTCGCGCTGATGTTCGTCTGGGGCATGAACCGCGACGATCCCGACGCGCTGCCCTCGGCCTTCGCGGGCAAGCAGGCGCCGGCGGTCGTGGTGACGCCTTTGGCCGACCTGCCGGTCTTCTCGGACGCCGACCTGCGCGACGGCAAGGTGAAGCTGGTGAACTTCTGGGCAAGCTGGTGCGCGCCGTGCCGGGTCGAGCATCCGAACCTCGAGGCGCTGAAGGCCGAGGGCGTGACGATCCTCGGCGTCAACTACAAGGACAAGCCCGAGGCGGCGCTGCGCTTCCTCGCCGAGCTCGGCGACCCCTATGCCGCCGTCGGCGCCGACGCGAGCGGCCGGATGGGCATCGACTGGGGGCTTTACGGGGTGCCGGAGACCTTCGTCATCGACGGCGAGGGCAACGTGATCCTGCGCTTCCCCGGCCCGATCACCGAGCGGGTTCTCGACAGCGATATCCGTCCGGCAATGAAGGCGGCCGCCGCGGAGTAGCTGCTCCCCGCGACGGCCTGGTCGTCAACGCAATTGCGAAGCGACGATCAGAAGCACGAGACCGGCCGTTTCGAGAAGCGGCATGGTCGGCGTGAACGGCAATTTCCGAATGAGGGCTCTCATGCCCCCTGTGATAGCCTTGCGCGGCCTGCCGAAAAAGGCGGCAATTCCGGCATTTCACAAATCCCCCATGAATCATGGTTGTTTTTGAATGCCTTAATCCCGCCCCGATCGCCGGACGGGCGACAAGGCGGGCAAAAGCCGGGGATCATTTCCGCAGCCGGGCCAATGGTCCGGCGCGGGCAGGGAATCAGGCGATCCGGACATCGGTCCCGCCGCCCCACCGCGCTTTTGGCGGGTAAGGTGGGTTTAAACCCACCTTACGTTGAATCCCGACCGGTAAGGTGGGTTTGAACCCACCTTACACGACAAAACCCCGCCCGGGGGGCAGGGTTCTGCTCAGCTTTCGGAGCGCGGATCAGGCCTTGGCGAGGTTCCTGAGCACGTAGTGCAGGACGCCGCCGTTCTCGACATATTCGATCTCGACCTCGGTATCGATCCGGCACTTGATCTGGATCGTCTTCTCGGTGCCGTCGCCGTAGCGGATCGTGCAGGGCACGAGGCTGAGCGGTTTCAGCGCGCCCTCGAGCCCGTCGATGGCGATTACCTCGTCGCCCTTCAGGCCCAGCGACTTCCGGTTGTCGCCGCCGGTGAACTCGAACGGGATCACGCCCATGCCGACGAGGTTGGAGCGGTGGATGCGCTCGAAGCTTTCGGCGATGACCGCCTTGACGCCGAGAAGGTTGGTGCCCTTCGCGGCCCAGTCGCGCGACGACCCGGCGCCGTATTCGATGCCGCCGATGACGACGAGCGGCACGCCGGCCTCCTGATAGGCCATCGAGGCGTCGTAGATCGAGGTCTGCTTGCCGTCGGGGCCGAGCGTGTAGCCGCCTTCCACCCCGTCCAGCATCTCGTTCCTGATGCGGATATTGGCGAAGGTGCCGCGGATCATCACCTCGTGGTTGCCGCGGCGCGAGCCGTAGGAGTTGAAGTCCTTCGGCGCCACCTGGCGTTCGATCAGATATTTGCCGGCGGGCGTCGTCGGCTTGAACGAGCCGGCGGGCGAGATATGGTCGGTGGTGATCATGTCGCCGAGAAGGGCGAGGATGCGGGCGCCGTCGATATTGTGGATCGCGCCCTTGTCCTTCGACATGCCCTGGAAATAGGGCGGGTTCTGGATGTAGGTCGAGGTCGGCGGCCAGTCGTAGGTCTCGGATTCCGTGACCTGAACGCCCTGCCACTTCGCGTCGCCCTTGAAGACGTCGGCGTATTTCTTCTGGAACGCCTCGCGGGTGACGGTGGCGTGGACGAGGTCCGCAATCTCCTTGTTCGTCGGCCAGATGTCCTTGAGATAGACGTCCTGCCCGTCCTTGCCGGTGCCCAAGGGCTCCGTCGTCAGGTCGATGTTCATGTCGCCGGCAAGCGCGTAGGCGACGACGAGGGGCGGCGAGGCGAGGTAGTTGGCGCGCACGTCCGGGCTGATCCGGTCCTCGAAGTTGCGGTTGCCGGAGAGGACCGATACAGCGATCAGGTCGTTGTCGCCGATCGACCTGGAAATCTCCGGCTGGAGGGGGCCGGAATTGCCGATGCAGGTCGTGCAGCCATAGCCGACGAGGTTGAAGCCGATCGCGTCGAGATCCTCCTGAAGGCCGGCAGCCTCGAGATACTCCGACACCACCTGGGAGCCGGGGGCCAGCGAGGTCTTGACCCAGGGCTTGCGGGTCAGGCCGAGCGTGCGGGCCTTGCGGGCGACAAGGCCGGCGCCGATCATCACATAGGGGTTCGAGGTGTTGGTGCAGGAGGTGATCGAGGCGATCACCACCGAGCCGTCGCGCAGCTTGTAGTCTGCGCCCTCGACCGCGGCCGATTTGCGCAGGTCGACCATTTCGGCGACCGCGCCGCCTTCATCGGCCATGCCCTTGGCGCCGTTCGTTGTGTCGATGCCGCGATACTCGGTCACGACCTTGTAGAAGCTGTCTGCCGACTGGCTGAGCGGGGTGTAGTCCTGCGGCCGCTTCGGGCCCGAGATCGCCGGGACGATGGTCGACATGTCGAGATGCAGGGTCGAGGTGTAGACCGGATCGTAGTCGGCACCGCGCCACATGCCGTTTTCCTTGGCATAGGCTTCGACAAGGGCGATCCGCGCCTCGTCCCGGCCGGTCATGTGCAGGTAACGCAGGGTTTCCGCGTCGATCGGGAAGAAGCCGCAGGTGGCGCCGTATTCGGGGGCCATGTTGGCGATCGTGGCCCGGTCGGCGAGCGGCAGGTGGTCGAGCCCCGGCCCGTAGAATTCGACGAACTTTCCGACGACGCCGTGCTTCCTGAGCATCTGGACAACTTTCAGCACCAGGTCGGTTGCCGTGGTGCCCTCGACCATCTCTCCGGTCAGCTTGAAGCCGACAACCTCGGGGATGAGCATCGAGACCGGCTGGCCGAGCATCGCGGCCTCGGCCTCGATCCCGCCGACGCCCCAGCCGAGGACGGCGAGGCCGTTGACCATCGTGGTGTGGCTGTCGGTGCCGACGAGCGTGTCGGGATAGGCCACTTCGGTGCCGGTCTGGTCGGTATCGGTCCAGACGGTCTGGGCGAGGTATTCGAGGTTGACCTGGTGGCAGATGCCGGTCCCGGGCGGCACGACGCGGAAATTCTCGAACGCGTTCTGGCCCCATTTGAGGAAGACGTAACGCTCCATGTTGCGCTCGTATTCGCGGTCGACGTTCATCTGGAAGGCGCGGGGGTTGCCAAATTCGTCGATCATCACCGAGTGGTCGATGACGAGGTCGACGGGGTTCAGCGGGTTGATCTTCTGCGCGTCGCCGCCAAGCGCCTTGATCCCGTCGCGCATCGCGGCGAGGTCGACCACGGCGGGCACGCCGGTGAAGTCCTGCATCAGCACGCGGGCCGGGCGATAGGCGATCTCGCGCGGGTTCTGGCCACCTTTGGCCGCCCATTCGGCGAAGGCCTTGATGTCGTCGACCGAGACGGTGCGGCCGCCATCCTCGAACCGCAGCATGTTCTCCAGCACCACCTTCAGCGCGGCGGGGAGCTTCGAGAAATCGCCGAGCCCGGCCTTTTCGGCGGCCGGGATCGAGTAGTAGGCGACGGTCTTGCCGCCGGCGGTAAGGGTCTTGCGCGTCCTGGCTGTGTCCTGTCCGGTGACGATGGGCATCGGGATCTCCCTTCGGGCTGAGGCTGGGCTCTGTCTCGCACGCCTAATGCCGTATGGACAGGGGGCGTTCAAGTAAAATGCCGGCGTTGTATACCATTGTGCACAATGCACCGCAAGAGGGCTCCGGTCCCGCTCGCGCGGTCTCGCAAAACCTTGATTGGCCAATCGCGATCCGTTTCACTAGGAAGGGGGAGACACGGGGATACGGGACACAAGACATGCGCCGGATGATCAGCGCCGCGCTGGGCCTTTGGCTTGGCCTCGCGGGAATGGGGCTTGCACAGTCGGGCACGGGAAATCCCGTCGTGATCGAGCTTTACACCTCGCAGGGCTGCTCCTCCTGTCCCCCGGCCGACAAGATGCTGACCGGGCTCGCCGCGCGCGAGGACGTGATCGCGCTGGCGCTGCATGTCGACTACTGGGACTATATCGGCTGGAAGGACAGCTTCGCCGATCCCGCCTATTCCAAGCGGCAGCGCGCCTATGCCCGGTTTGCCGGCGCCCGCACCGTCTATACGCCGCAAATGATCGTCGGCGGCATGGATCACCTCGTGGGCGTCCGTCCGGCCGAGGTCGATGCGCTGATCCGGCGCTTTGCCGCCAGGCCCGCGCCGGTGGTGCTGAGCCTCGGCCGGTCGGGCGCCACCATCCGCGTCAGTGCCCGGGCCGGTGTGCCGCTGCCGCGCGGGGCGGTGGTGCAGATCGTGCGCTACAAGCCGATCGAGACCGTGACGATCCAGGGCGGCGAGAATGCGGGCAAGACGATCGACTACGCCAATATCGTCACCGAATGGCGGCAGGCGGGCGACTGGGACGGGCGGTCTGACCTCACGCTCGATCTGAAGGCGCCGGGCGGCGATCCGGTGGTGATCATCATCCAGGAGCCGGGGCCGGGCCCGATCCTCGCCGCCGCCGTCTTGCGCTGATCCGCCGGTTCCGCGACGTTCCGGCGGCGGCCGGTTGACTTCGCGCGGCGCCGGTCCCTAGCTTTCCCGCGTCAGGGATACGGGGCGAGGATGGACACGGGCGAAACGGAGGCGGCCGGACTGGCGGCGATCCTCGATGCGCAAAAGCGGGCTTTCGTCGACGAAGGCATCCCCGGCCGCGCGGCACGGCAGGCCGCTCTGGCGCGGCTGAAAGCCGCGATCCGGGCGCGAAAGGGCGATCTCATCCGCGCCGCCGCCGCCGATTTCGGCCGGCGCGCGGCGGACGAGACGATCATCCTCGACCTCGGCCCCGTGGTGCAGTCGATCAACCACATGCGCCGCCATCTCCGGCGATGGATGCGGCCGGAGCGGCGGCCGGTGCCGGTCACGCTCTGGCCCGGCCGGGCACGGGTGATCCGCCAGCCGAAGGGCGTGGTGGGGATCATGGCGCCCTGGAACTATCCGTTCGGCCTTTCCCTCCTGCCGCTCGCGACGGCGCTGGCGGCGGGCAACCGGGCAATGCTGAAACCGTCGGAACTGGCGCCCGAATCGGCCCGCGCGATGGCGGCGATGCTGGCCGGGTGCTTCGCGCCTGAAGAGGTCGCCGTGGCGACGGGCGGGGCGGATGTCGGGGCGGCCTTCGCGGCCCTCCCCTTCGATCACCTCGTCTTCACCGGCTCCACCGAGGTCGGTCGCAAGGTGATGCGGGCGGCGGCGGAGAACCTCGTTCCGGTGACGCTGGAGCTTGGCGGCAAGTCGCCGGTGATCCTCGGCCGCGACGCCGATTTCGCCAAGGCCGCGCGCGACATCGCCTGGGCCAAGATCGCCAATGCCGGCCAGACCTGCATCGCGCCGGACTATGTGCTGGTGCATGAAGACGACGCGGAGGCGTTCGTGGTTCGGCTGACCGCCGCGCTGAGGCGCGCTTTGCCGGGCGGGCCGGGAATGACGACGATCATCAGCGACCGCCATGCCGCGCGGCTCCGCGCGCTTGCCGCTGAGGCCGAGGCGGGCGGCGCCGAGACCGTCCGGATCGGCGGCGGAGGCGCGGGGCGGCAGGTCGCGCCCGCGCTCATCATCGGGGCGGCGGCGTCCGCCGGGGTGATGCGCGAGGAGATCTTCGGCCCGCTGCTGCCGGTTCTCGCCTGCCGCGACCTCTCCGAGGCGATCGCGCGTGTCGGCGCGGGGCCGCGCCCGCTCGCGCTTTATTACTACGGCGGCGGGGAGGGGCGGGACGCGGTCCTCGCCCGCACGATCAGCGGCAATGTGACGGTGAACGGGGTGATGACACATTACGCGGTCGAGAGCCTGCCCTTCGGCGGCATCGGCGCGAGCGGCATCGGCGCCTATCATGGCCGCGAGGGGTTCGAGGCGATGAGCCATGCCCGCGGCGTCTTCCTCGAGCCGTTGCGGAGCCTCATCCCGCTCGGCCGCCCCGGCGGCCGGTTCGCGAAGCTCTTCGCGCGCTACATGATGCGCTGAAGGCGCGTGGCGCTCGCAGGCTTGCTCGCGCGTTCGCTGCTGAAACGCTCCACTGGAGCGTTTCCTTACCGCAGCTCACTTCCAGCGGCGGTGGATCCAGAACCACTGGTCCATGTGCCGGCGCGTGAGCCGTTCGAGGCTGTCGTTGATCGCCTGGGTCATGGTCTCCGGGTCACCATGCGGGATCGGCGTTTCGGCAATGATTTCAAAGCCGAGGCCGTCGGGTTGGCGGAGGCCGTAGATCGGGATCACCTCCGCGCCGTATTTGAGCGCGAGATCGGCGGCGGAGGTCGCGGTCAGCGCGGTCTGGCCGAAGAAGGTCAGGGCCGCGCCGTGGCCCATGTGCTGGTCCATCAGAAGCCCGAGCATGCCGCCGGATTTCAGGAACCGCACCATTTCCGCCATGCCCCGCTTGCCGCGCGGAAAGAGCGGCGTGCCGATCCGTGAGATCGCGTCGACGTAATGGGCGTTGAAAAGCGGGTTCTTCATCGGCCGGTAGAGCCCGCCGACCCGATAGCCGCGGGCGATGAGCGCGGCGCGGGCGACGTCGTAATTGCCGAAATGCCCGGTGGCGAGGATCACCGGCCGGCCTTCGCGATGCGCCGCCTCGAGCGCCTCGGCGCCCGGACCGCTCAGCGGCAGGTCGCGCACACGGTCGACGAAATCGTCGCCGGAATAGAGCTCGATCATCGTGCGGCCGACATTGTCCGGGACGGCGCGGACGAGGCGGTCGACCTCCGTCCGCGGCAGGTCGGGGCAGGCGAGGGCGAGGTTGTCGCGGATGCGGCGGCGCCAGCCGGCAAGCGGCGCGACAAGGCGCGAGACGATCCAGCCCGCGACGGGCACGCGCGCGCTGTAGGGCAGCGCGCGGGCGAGGCCGATCACCGCGCGGGCGGCGGCGTTGGTCAGCCGGTCGCGGAGGGGGACGGTCTGCGCGGTCGGTTTCTGGGCGGTCGGTTTCTGGGCGGTCGGTGCCGTCATGGACGAGGCTCGCCTTACGCGCTGCTCTGGCATGGCCCGCGTTTCCGGGGGCCAGACATAGTGCTCCGGGGCGCGGATCACAAGCTTGGCGCGGTGGTCCGCCCGCCCGGCGGGTGGTGCCGCCTCGGGGGCCATCGAGGCCCCGCTCGGCGGCGCTGCCGCGGGACCGTTGTCAGGGGGCGCCTAGTCCTCCTCCTCCTCCGCCTGGCGCAGGGTGATCTCGCCCGCGCTTTCAAGCTCCCGGACCGCGACGATGATCGCGGTCATCGCCGCTTCGGCGTCCTTTTCCCTGACCTTGCCGCGTTCGGCCATTTCCTCGCGGAGCGAGGCGGCCATGCGCTGGGACATGTTGGCGAGGATGAATTCGGCGACAGCGGCGTTGGCGTCCCCGGTCGCGCCCGCGAGGGCGGTGACGAGCGTCGCCTGGTCCACGCCGCGGATCACCTTGGCGATGTCGCGCCCTTCGATCCGGTCGGGAATGTCGGCGAAGGTGAAGATCGCGCGGCGGACCTGGGCGGCGAAGCCTTCGTCGGTTTCGGTCAGCCCGGTCAGCACGTCGTCGCGCGTCGCCGCCGGCGAGAAGTTGAGGATCGCGCCGATGCGCTCATGGGGATCGGTCTCGAAGGCGCGCACCGGCTGGGCCTCGAGCTGGGTGACGAGCGAGAGGCCGATCTGGCGCACCGTCTCGGGGTCGATGTCGCCGGTCTGGCTGACGGCGTAGGCGATGCGGCGGGCGCGGTCGCCGGGGAGCTTGCCGAGAAGCTCCGCCGCGCGCGACACGGCGAGCTTGGAGAGCATCACCGCGCCCACCTCGACGCTTTCCTCGGTCAGGACCGGCAAGAGCTTTTCGGGGTCGAGGGCGGCGATCCGGTCCCAGGGATCGGCCTTGGCCGAGGCGCCCGCAAGGCGCCGGAGGCGGCTGGCGGCGGTGGCCGAGATATGGCCGTCGAGCATCCTGAGCGCCCCGTCGATGCCGCCGGGGAAGCTGAGGCCAACCGATTCGAGCAGGGTGATGAACTCTTCCACCACCGCGCGCAGCGTCGTGCGGTCGACGCTGCGCATGGCGCCGATCTGTTCGGTCAGCGCCGCCTGCATGTGATCGGGCAGGCCCTTGAGCGGCAGCTCGCCGCCTTCGTTGAGGAGAAGCCGCACGATGATGGCGGCCTTCTGGCGCCCGGTCATCGCCGGCGTCGCGAGCCGTGCGGCCGGCGCCGACGGCCGGCCGGTCTTCAGCGGCGGCTGTTTCTGGGGCAGGGGCGTCAGCGCCGTCATCCGCTCGTCCTCCGGGGCAATCTCCGGAGGCAGGCTCTCAGAAAGCGGTTAAGGCGCTGTTAAGGAGCGCCCGTCGCGGGGGGTCAGCTTCCGACGGTCACGCAACTGCGCGTCGTGGCGTCCCAGCTCTGGCCTTCGGCGCAGCTGATCTGAGCCTGACGCTCATGGTCGCAGCCCTGCGCGAGCGCGAGGGCGGGCGTGAGGCCGGCGGCGACGGCGAGTGCGGCGAAAAGCGTCTTCATCTTCATGGCATCCTCCAACCTGTTCCGTGCCGAAGTGTGCCAGCGCCGGCGGCAACGGGACAAGGCTTTCGTTCCCCCGGCCGTGGCATTTCACGCAAACGTGTGGTTGGCGCCGGATCTCCCGGAACGGGATCCCTTCCGCCTCAGTCGCCGAAGACGCGGGCAAAGATCGTGTCGACATGCCTGGTGTGATAGCCGAGGTCGAATTTCTCCTCGATCTCGGCGGGGGAGAGCGCGGCCGTCACCTCGGGATCGGCGAGAAGCTCGGTCTTGAAGTCGGCGCCCTTCTCCCAGACCTTCATCGCGTTCCTTTGCACCAGCCGGTAGGCGTCTTCGCGGCTGACGCCAGCCTGGGTCAGCGCCAGCAGGACCCGCTGCGACATCACGAGGCCTTTGAACTTGTTCATGTTCCGAAGCATGTTCTCGGGGTAGATGACCAGCTTCTCGATCACTCCGGCGAGCCGGTTCAGCGCGAAATCGAGGGTGATCGTCGTGTCGGGCCCGATGGCGCGTTCGACCGAGGAATGCGAGATGTCGCGTTCGTGCCAGAGGGCCACGTTCTCCAGCGCCGGCACCACCGCCATGCGGACGAGCCGCGCGAGGCCGGTGAGGTTCTCGGTCAGGACCGGGTTCCGCTTGTGCGGCATCGCCGAGGAACCCTTCTGGCCGGGGGAGAAGAACTCCTCCGCTTCCAGCACCTCGGTGCGCTGCATGTGGCGGATCTCGATCGCGATGTTCTCGATCGAGGAGGCGATGACGCCGAGGGTCGCGAAGAACATCGCGTGGCGGTCGCGCGGGATCACTTGCGTCGAGATCGGCTCGGGCCGGAGGCCGAGCTTTGCGCAGACATGCGCCTCCACCGCCGGGTCGATATTGGCGAAGGTGCCGACCGCGCCGGAAATGGCGCAGGTGGAGACCTCCCAGCGGGCCCTTTCCAGACGGTTCTTGTTGCGGTCCATCTCGGCATAGAAACGCGCGAAGGTGA
>WOZM01000244.1 GCA_011620265.1 Paracoccaceae bacterium | reverse complement strand
CTGGGGCTATCAGCCGGTCGGACTGTTCGCCCCGACCTCGCGCTTCGGCTCGCCCGAGGATTTCGCGCGGATGGTGGACCGGCTGCATCAGGCAGGTATCGGCGTGATCGTGGACTGGGTGCCCGCCAACTTTCCCACCGATGCGCACGGGCTGGGGCAATTCGACGGCACCGCGCTTTACGAACATGCCGACCCGCGGCAGGGCTTTCACCGCGACTGGAACACGCTGATCTACAACTTCGGCAGGCGCGAGGTTGCCAACTTCCTGCGGGCCTCGGCAACCTACTGGATGAAGCAGTTCCACGTCGATGCGCTGCGTGTCGATGCCGTGGCCTCGATGCTCTACCTCGACTATTCGCGCAATGAGGGCGAGTGGATCCCCAACCCGCATGGCGGGCGCGAGAACCTCGACGCGATCGAGTTCCTGAAGGGCACCAACCGGATCGCCCGCAGCTACGCCCCCGGCGCACTGATGATCGCCGAGGAGAGCACCGCCTTTCCGGGCGTCAGCCGCCCGGTCGCGGAAGGCGGGCTCGGCTTCGACTTCAAGTGGAACATGGGCTGGATGCACGACACGCTGACCTACATGTCGCTGGACCCGATTCACCGGAAGTATCACCACCACCAGATGACCTTCGGCATCCACTATGCCTACAGCGAGAACTTCGTGCTGCCGCTCAGCCATGACGAGGTGGTGCATGGCAAGGGCTCCATGATCGGCAAGATGCCCGGCGACCGCTGGCAGAAGTTCGCCAACCTGCGCGCCTATTACGGCTTCATGTGGGGCCATCCGGGCAAGAAGCTGCTGTTCATGGGCGGCGAGTTCGCGCAGGACCGCGAGTGGAATCACGACCAGTCGCTGGACTGGCACCTGCTGGACGATCCGGCGCATGAAGGGATGCGCCGGACCGTGCGTGACCTGAACGCGCTTTACCGCGCCGTCCCCGCCCTCCACCGGCGCGATTGCGATCCCGAGGGTTTCCGCTGGATCGACGGGGGCGACGCCGACAACAACGTCTTCTCCTTCGTCCGCTACGGGGCAGAGGGCGAACCGCCCGCGGTGGTGATCTGCAACTTCGCCCCCATCGTGCGCGAGGGCTTCCGCCTGGGCATGCCTGCCGAGGGGCGGTGGGCCGAGCGGTTCAACAGCGACGCTGGCGAATATGGCGGATCGGGCGTCGGCAATGGCGGCGCGGTCCATGCGCGCGGCGAGGAGTCGCACGGGCTCCCGGCCTCTGCCATCTTCACGCTGCCGCCGCTCGCCACCATCATCCTCACTCCGGAGCAGCCCTTGTGAACGACCCCCACCTGATCACGCAGCGGCGCATCCTTGCAGGCTCCGATGTGCCGCTTGGCGCGACCTGGGACGGATCCGGCACCAATTTCGCTCTGTTCTCGGCCCATGCCGAAAAGGTCGAGCTCTGCCTGTTCGATCCGCGGGGCCGGCGCGAGGTGGACCGCATCGTCCTGCCGGAGTTCACCCACCAGGTCTGGCACGGCTATCTGCCGGAGGTGCGGCCGGGGCAGCTTTACGGCTACCGCGTCCACGGACCCTATGCCCCCGAGGCGGGCCACAGGTTCAACCCCTACAAGCTGCTGCTTGACCCCTACGCGCGCCTGCATCGCGGCAACCTGCGCTGGCACGATGCGCTGTTCGGCTACCGGCTGGGCCAGAGGAACGCCGACCTCAGCTTCGACCGGCGGGACAGCGCGTTCGTGATGCCCAAATGCGTCGTCGTCGATCCGGCCCATACCTGGAGCAATGACGTGCGGCCCAACGTGCCCTGGGGGCGCACCATCGTCTATGAGGCGCATGTGGGCGGATTGACCAAGGGGCGGCTAGACCTCGACCCCAAGCTGCGCGGCACGTTCGAGGGCCTCGCCGACCCGCGGGTGATCGAGCATCTCGTGCGGCTGGGCGTGACCGCGATCGAGCTGTTGCCGGTGCAGGCTTTCTTCGACGACCGGAACCTGATCGACAAGGGGCTGGCAAACTGGTGGGGCTACAACACGCTTGGCTTCTTCGCCCCGGCGGAACGCTATCTCACCCAGAACGGCAATTTGCATGAATTCAAGCTGATGGTCCGCCGCCTGCACGAGGCGGGGATCGAGGTGCTGCTGGACGTGGTCTACAACCACACCGCCGAAGGCAGCGAACTGGGGCCGACGCTGTCCTTCCGCGGCATCGACAACGCCAGCTATTACACGCTTGGCGACAATCCCCGCTATTACTACGACACGACGGGCTGCGGCAATTCGCTGAACCTGAAGCAAAGCCGGGTGCTGCAGATGGTCATGGATTCGCTGCGCTACTGGGTGGAGGAATGCCATATCGACGGCTTCCGCTTTGACCTTGCCACCACGCTGGGGCGCGACCGGGACCAGTATTCCGAACATGCCGTCTTTCTCGAGACGGTGCGCCAGGACCCGGTCCTGAGCAAGGTCAAGCTGATCGCCGAGCCGTGGGATACCGGGCCGAACGGCTATCAGGTCGGGAACTTTCCGCCCGGCTGGGCGGAATGGAATGACCGTTACCGCGACAATGCCCGCGCCTACTGGAAGGGCGATACCGGCACCCTGTCCGAACTGGCAAGCGGGCTTCTCGGCTCTGCCGCGACGTTCAGCCATGACGGGCGTCGACCCTGGACAAGCGTCAACTTCATCACCGCCCATGACGGTTTCACCCTGACCGATCTTGTCAGCTACAACGAGAAGCACAACGAGGCGAACCGAGAGGACAACCGCGACGGCCACTCCCACAACCTCAGCTGGAACTGCGGCGTCGAGGGGCCCACGGACGACGCCGAG
>WOZM01000021.1 GCA_011620265.1 Paracoccaceae bacterium | reverse complement strand
CAGTGATGCCGCCCTGCATGATAGTCAGGCTGTGGATCATCTGCAGATGTCCGGCAACACCGGCTCCGGCGTCTGGGCGGATGCGGCCTATCGCTCCGAGGAAATGGAGGCGAAGCTGAAGGCCGCGAAGCTGACCAGCCACATCCACCGCAAGGGCAAGCGCGGCAAGCCGCTGACCGAACAGGCGAAGGGCAGCAACCGAACCAAATCGGCGGTGCGGGTCCGGGTTGAACACATCTTTGGCGCGCAGACCAACGACATGGGCGGCACGCTGGTGCGTACGATTGGCATGGTCCGTGCCAAGGCCAAGATAGGGATGAAGAACCTCGCTTACAACATGCGTCGCTTGGTCCAGTTGCGCCGCCTGAACCCTTGCCCGGCCTGACCCTCGGGCGCGCAAACCAGGCCGCAAGGCCGCAAAACTGCACTCCGGCAGCCAACCCCCTCTGTCAGGGTAGTTGTCACCGGTTCTGAAACTGGAAGTGTATGCTGAGGCGGGCGGGAGAGGATGAGGGGTTTGGCATATCCACCGGAACGGAAGGCGGCGGTACTGACGAAGATGCTGCCGCCGAACAACATGCCTCTGGGCCAGTTGGCCAGGGAGGAAGGGATCAGCGTCGCGACGCTTGGCAAATGGCGTGCCGAGGCGCGGGCGAAGGGGCAGTTCCTGCCCGACGCCCACGCAGGGCCCGAGGGCTGGACGTCGCGCGACAAGCATGGGGCGGTGATCGAGACGGCGTCGATGAACGAGGCCGAACTCGGCGAATACTGCCGCCGCCGCGGCATCTACCCCGAGCAGCTCGCCGTCTGGCGCGAGGCCTGCGAGCGGGCGAACGACTGGGAGCGGGCTGCCGCGAGCCGGATCGCGCGGGAGACGAGGGACGACAAGAAGCGCATCCAGCAGCTGGAGCGCGAACTCGCGCGCAAGGAGAAGGCGCTGGCCGAGGCGGCGGCGCTGATGATCCTGCGAAAAAAGGCCGAAGCGATCTGGGGCCCGGAGGGAGGCGCGGAGGAATGACGCCTGCTCAGGATCGCCGACATATCTCAGCCCTCATCGACGAGGCGACAGCGGCAGGCGCCCGCCCGACAGCCGCCTGTGCGGCACTTGGCCTGAGCCTGCGCACACTGCAGCGCTGGCGGGATCCGGCCGGCGGGGTGCGCGAGGACCGTCGCCCTTGCGCGGATCGCCCGGCGCCGCCAAACAGGCTGACCGAGGCGGAGCGCGACCGGATCGTGGACACCTGCAACAGCCCGCCCTTCGCGAGCCTGCCTCCGAGCCAGATCGTGCCAAAGCTGGCGGACGAGGGCGTGTACATCGCCTCGGAATCCAGCATGTACAGGGTCTTGCGGGAGCGCGGGCAGAACCACCGCCGCGGTCGCGCGCGCCGGCCTGGCCGGTCACGGCCACCGGCAAGCTTCCAGGCGAAGGGTCCCTGCCAGGTCTGGTCCTGGGACATCACCTGGCTGCCCGGACCCATCGCGGGGATGTTCTTCTACCTCTACCTGATCGTGGACATCTTCAGCCGGAAGATCGTCGGCTGGGAGGTCCACGAGCGCGAGACCGCCGAGTTCGCCGCCCGGGTGCTGGAACGCGCGGTCCGGGCGGAGCGGTGCCTGACCAGCCCGCCGGTGCTGCACGCCGACAATGGCAGCCCGATGAAGGGCGCGACGATGAAGGTCACCATGGAACGGCTGGGCGTGATCGCGTCCTTCAGCCGGCCGCGGGTCTCCAACGACAACCCGTTCTCCGAGGCCCTGTTCCGGACCTGCAAATATGCGCCATCCTGGCCGACCCGCGGCTTCGCGACGATCGACGAGGCGCGCGCCTGGGTGGCGGGCTTCGTGCGCTGGTACAACACCGGGCATCGTCACAGCGCGATCCGCTTCGTGACGCCCGACCAGCGCCACCGCGGCGAGGAGCACGCGCTGCTCGCCGAGCGCCACCGTGTCTACCAGCTGGCCCGCGCCGCGCACCCCGAACGCTGGTCAGGCCAGACCCGCAACTGGCAACCCATCGGCTCGGTCTGGCTGAACCCGGAACGCCCCGATGCCGGGCGCAAAGGTCATGGGGCCGCCGACGCGCTCCCCCATCAAGCTGGCGGCGGCGGACCCATGGCCGGGCCAGCCGAACAGGCAGCCTGAAAACGAGCGACCGTGACAACTACCTTGACGAACACCGTCATCGGCCCTTGAACACTGGAGCTCGCTTTTCGTTGAAGGCGCGCATGCCCTCGATGCGGTCTTCCGACAGGATCAGCCGGTGATAGGCTTCGAGCGCAAACTTGTGCGAGGTCTTTCGGTCGACGTCGCGGGCGACGTTCATCGCCTTCTTCGCCTGCTTGACGGACAGCGGGGCGTTGGCGCAGATCGCTTCGGCCACGTCGATGACCTCCTCCATCAGCCTGGCCTCGGCGCAGATGTGGTTGACCAGCCCCCAGTCCTGCGCCGTCCGGGCGTCGATGGGACGCGCCGCCAGCACCATCTCCTTGGCGCAGCGCTCTCCGATGACGTTGGGCAGGACCGACACGCCCCCGCCGCCGGGCATGATGCCGCGGCTCACTTCGGTGATCGCAAAACGGGCATGTGGGGCGCAATATGTGAAATCGCAGCTCAGCGTCATTTCCAGACCGCCGGCATAGGCCACGCCGTTAACCGCGCAGACGATCGGCACAGGGCAGTCGGCCATGGCAAAGATCGCGCGCTGAGCGTCGAGGTGCTGATCGAACCACTCCTTGTCGGTCATGTTGTTGCGCTGCTTGAGATCGCCCCCCGAGCAGAACGCCTTCTCTCCGGCGCCGGTCAGGATGAT
>WOZM01000215.1 GCA_011620265.1 Paracoccaceae bacterium | reverse complement strand
GGAAAAAACCTGGCCCAATACCCCGAGAAAGATGTGTGAATCCGATAGCCCGGCACGAGGGTTACGCCCTGTCGATCAGGCACCGCAAACGGATCGACTTGCGTCGGGAAACGATCCGGGGGGCTGTTGAAAAAGCTCGATATCTCTGATTCGCTTTGCTTGTTGGTGGATGAGGGGCTGCGATGTTGGGTCGGAAGGAACGAGGTCAGCTGGAGCTTTTCATCACCGGTTCGTTGCGGGATCTGATCCCCGACGACCATGTGTTGGTGAGGATAGATCGGGTTCTCGACCTCGAATGACTTCGCGCTGAAGTGGGCGGCCTTTATTGCACTGACAACGGTCGGCCTGGTATCGACCCTGAGGTTGCAGTGCGGCTGATGTTGGCGACCACGGTCCAGACCTGCATTGTTCACCTGATCCGGCATTCCATGAACTTCTGCAGCTGGAAGGACCGCAAGGCGGTGGCCGCCGAGCTGCGCCCGATCTACGAGGCCCCGACGGCCGAGGAAGCCGCCCGCCAGCTGGACGCCTTCGAGGAAAAATGGGCCGGGAAATACCCCTCGATCGCCCCGGCCTGGCGCCGGGCCTGGGCCGAGGTGATCCCGTTCTTTGCCTTCAGTGCAGCGATCCGGAAGATCATCTACACCACCAACGCCGTGGAATCGTTGAACCGGGTGCTGCGCAAGACGCTGAAGACCAAGGGGTCATTCCCGACCGAGGAGGCCGCGACCAAGCTGATCTTCCTCGCCATACGCAACTTCGAGAAGGGTGGCCGCGCGGTGCGCGAATGGGTTGCGGCCCGCAATCAGCTGGCCATAATGTTCGCCGGGCGCTTCGACGCCTGACCGTATCTGAAAACCGCATGGGACCGGTCAGATACACAGAGTTTTAGACACTCCCGGTTGATGTGGAAATCGTGACGGGGGAAGATCATGACACCGGCCGGTTCGAGGAGCGCCTCGACGCCATCGAAGACACGCCTGGGGCTCCCCCGAACCGGATCACGGCGGACACGATCCATGATGTGGGGCGGGTGTACGCCGCGCTTGAAGAGCGCCGGATCGAGGCGGTCATCCCGCCCATTCGCGCCCCCCGCCGCAAGGGCGCGCAGGGCTTTGCGACCGAGCGGTTCA
Source organism: Paracoccaceae bacterium (assembly GCA_011620265.1). Lineage (GTDB taxonomy): Bacteria > Pseudomonadota > Alphaproteobacteria > Rhodobacterales > Rhodobacteraceae > Albidovulum. The sequence goes on along the minus strand of WOZM01000215.1, from coordinate 1,697 downwards.
GGTTCGATCCTCATCACGATGTGGTCCGGCGTGCGGCGAAGAAGCGGCTCACACCCCGCAACAGCACGAAATCTGGCAAGTGGCATCGTTCCGACCGGCGCGACTGTGCCCGCTGTCCTCTCAAGGCACAGTGCCTGCCGCAAGGCGCGCCATCCCGCCGGGTGCATATCGTCGCCAACCATGCGGCCATCCAGCGCGCCCGGCGCAAACGCCTGGCATGGGGCGAGAACGACCACGCGATCTACACCCGGCATCGCTGGCGCGTCGAAGGCGCGCACGGCACCGCAAAGACACTCCACGGACTGGCCAGAGCCATCCGAAGAGGGCTCGAAAACATGAAAATCCAGGCCCTCCTGACCGCCATCGCCATGAACCTCAAGAAGCTGGCGGCGGCTGTGATGATCTTCTTCGTTTCCATAGTCGGAAGTCGTCTGGCCGGACCAACCCCCGGCATCGGTCTGAAGCGGCTTTTTCAACAGCCCCCCGAACCGTTTTCCCGACGAACGCACGGGTTGGCCAGCAGGCCACGCTGACCCGCATCTGGGCTCCACGCGGCAGCCGACCGCGCGCTCCGCGCGATACCCGCTACACCTGGGCCTACATTTTCGGCGCCGTCTGCCCCGAACGCGGGGGCGACCGCCGCGCTGGTCATGCCCAACGCCGACACCGCTGCCATGAACGCCCACCTCGCCGAGATATCCCGCACCGTCGCCGTTGGTGCACATGCCGTTCTCGTGCTCGACGGTGCCGGCTGGCACGGATCGAAGGCTCTGGAAGTCCCAGACAACATCACCCTCCTGCCGCTCCCGCCATATGCCCCGGAACTCAACCCGGTCGAGAACGTCCGGGCCTACCTCCGCGCCAACCGTCTCGCCATCTCCGTCTTCGAGACCTACGACGAGATCGTCACTCAATGCTGCAACGCATGGAACTTCTTCGCCAACGACATCGCGACCGTGCGCTCGATTACCATCCGGGAATACGCCAAAGCGGTCAAAGGCTAAGGCCGTTGGTATAACGTGGCGTCAGTCCAGAAAAGACACCACTGACGGCACCCCAGCCCGGCTGGTTCGGAACCCGTTGACCGGATGCGAGGTGTCGGCATATCCGAAGGACACGACACAGACGATCAGCCTGTCGCCCGACAGGCCGATCGCATCGGCGACGTAGTGGCCGTATCTGGCCGGCGCCGCCTGTGGAATCGTTGCAATCCCGAGGCTCGTCGCCGCGTTCAGCAGGTTGGACACGTAGCCGCCGCAGTCGACGGCGCCGTAAGTGCCGAGGCTGCGGGCAGTCGAAATGACTGCGACATGCGGCGCGCCGAACAGCCGGAAATTGTCCATGTGCTGTTCCCGCCGGCGTTCCGTGTCATCCCGCGCGATGCCGACGCTTTGATACAAGGCCAGTCCGCATTCGCGCCGGCGCTCGGCATAGACCCCCTCGTAGCTGGCCGGGAAATCGATGTGAGGCTCGCTGCGCCCCTGCTCTGCCATTTCGACAAGGCCCGAGCGGAACCGCTCGAGGGCGTCTCCGGACAGCAGGGCCACTTGCCACGGCTGGGCGTTGCACCACGACGCCGTGCGCTGGGCCATTCCGAACATGGCCTCGATCTGCGCGCGCGGCACCGGGTCCGGGCGGAACGCGCGGCAGCTGTAACGCTGCTCCAGAATGTCGGAGAGCACCTCGAACCGGTTCAC
>WOZM01000159.1:4993-59284 GCA_011620265.1 Paracoccaceae bacterium | reverse complement strand
CCCCTCCTGACGGCACTTGTGCCATTGTGGTCCGAACAGGATCAGGAGGAGATGGCTATGAAGGAAGTCTCGATCATCGGCGTCGATCTGGCGAAGCAGCTCGAACAGAACAAAAGCAGAATATTTAGACATTTGTTTAGACTTTTAGGCGACCGTTCCCAGGCCGCACGATAAGCCATTGAAAAGATTGGAGGCGGGTACCGGAATCGAACCGGTCTACACGGATTTGCAATCCGCTGCGTAACCTCTCCGCCAACCCGCCGGAGGTGGGGTGGGGATATACCAAGGCAAATCGCGGCGCAATACATTCCGAGGGTCCGCGTGGCGCGTTGTCCCGTTGCCCCCCCCCGGTTTCTGTGGCAAGACGATCCGCAACTGGAAACCAGACCGAAGAGTTCAGTCGATGACCGATTTCGCCGCCCGCCGCAGGATGATGGTCGATACCCAGGTTCGCCCCAGCGATGTGACCAAGTTCCCGATCATCGACGCGATGCTGAGCGTCCCGCGCGAGGCGTTCGTGCCGGGCGGACAGCGCGAGGCGGCCTATGTCGGCGGCAATCTCGACCTCGGCGGCGGTCGCGTGATGCTGGAGGCGCGGACATTGGCCAAGATGCTGGATGCGCTCGATATCCGGCCCTCGGACATGGTGCTCGATATCGGCTGCGGGCTTGGCTATTCGACCGCCGTCATCGCCCGGATGGCCGAAGCGGTGGTCGCGGTGGAAGAGGATGCCGCGCTGGCCGGCCAGGCGCAGGCGCGGCTCTCCGCGGAAGGCATCGACAACGCGGTGGTGATCGAGGGGCCGCTCGCGGCGGGGGCGGCCAGGCATGGCCCCTACGACGCGATCGTGGTCGAGGGCGCGGCGGAGCAGGTGCCCGGCGCGATCCTCGCGCAGCTCAAGGATGGCGGGCGCATCGCCTGTCTCTTCATGGAAGGGGCGCTCGGCCTGTGCCGGATCGGCCACAAGGTCGACGGCGCCGTCACCTGGCGTTTTGCTTTCAACGCCTCGGCCCCGGTCCTGCCGGGCTTCGAGGTCAGGCAGGAATTCGCGCTCTGATCCCGGCGCGGTGACGCTTGGCCGGCGCGATCGACGAACACGAAGGAAGTTGCAGATGACCATGTTTCCACCCAGACGCCTTTTCGCCGCCCTCCTCTGCGCGGCGACCGTCCTTGCCGCCCTGCCGGCGCGGGCGGAGACGCTGGCCGACGCGCTGATCTCGGCCTACAAGAATTCGAACCTTCTCGAGCAGAATCGCGCGGTCCTGCGCGCCGCCGACGAGGATGTGGCCGGGGCCATCGCGGCCTTGCGTCCGGTCCTGCAATGGGTGGCCAGCAGCAATCTGGTCGACAACACGCAGTCAAGCGGGCTCTCATCGTCGCTGAGCCTGCAGGGGCAGGTGATGCTCTACGATTTCGGCCGCTCGCAGTTCGGGATCGACATCGCGAAGGAATCGGTGCTGGCGACCCGTCAGGCTCTGGTCGGGGTCGAGCAGAGCGTGCTTCTCTTCGCGGTCCAGGCCTATTTCGGGGTGCGGAGCGCGGTCGAGAACGTCTCGCTCAACGAGAACTCGGTCCGCGTCGTGGGCGAGTTCGTGCGCGCGACGCAGGACCAGTTCGACGTGGGCGAGGTGACGCGCACCGACGTGGCGCAGGCCGAGGCGCGGCTTGCCGCCGCGCGGGCCTCGCTCGCCGCGGCCGAGGGCGCGCTTGCCTCCTCCCGCGAAGCCTACAAGGCCGCGACCGGTCACTATCCCGGACCTCTCGCCATGGCGCCGCGGCCGCCGGCGCTGCCCAGATCGTCCGACGAGGCGCGGGCCGTCGCCCAGCGCAACCATCCGGCGATCCTTCAGGCCCAGCATCAGGCCAAGGTGTCCGACATCCAGATCTCGCTCGCCGCGGCCCAGCGGATGCCGGAACTGACCGGCAGCGCCGCCCTGACGAGGAACGAGGGCGGCACGGACAGCTCCGCCATCGGCATCGAGGTCAACCAGACGATCTTTTCCGGCGGGGCGCTGTCGGCGTTGCACCGCAAGGCCATTGCCGGCCGGGATGCCTCGCGCGCTGCCCTGCTGCAGTCGAGCGTGACGATCATGCAAGGCGTCGGCAATGCCTGGGCCGATATCGAGGTCGCCCGCGCCCAGATCTCGGCGACCGAACGCCAGATCGAAGCCGCGACGATCGCCTATGAGGGCGTGCGGGAAGAGGCCAAGCTCGGCGCCCGCACCACGCTCGACGTGCTCGACGCCGAACAGGAACTGCTCGACGCCCGCGCCACGAAGATCACCGCCGAGGCCAATCTGCAGGTAGCAAACTATTCACTTTTGGCCTCTATGGGTCTGTTGACGGCCGATCACCTGACCCTCGGCATCCCGACCTACGATCCGGAGGCCTATTACAACGCCGTCAAGGATGCGCCCGTGACCTCGGTGCAGGGCAAGAGCCTCGACCGCGTTCTTCGGGCCATCGGCAGGAATTGAGTGCGTCTGATCGGTTGTGGGCCGGACCGGGGCGCCTTACACTGGGGCCTGACCGGTTGAGGATTGCCCATGTCTGACCCAATGACGAACCTGGAAATTCAGGATGTCCTGTCCTCGATCCGGCGTCTGGTCTCGGAGGACAGCCGGCACAAGCCCCAGCCTGAGAAGGAGCGCGCGGAGGAGCGCGCCGACAACGGGGCCGCCGCTTCTCCCGAGAGCAAGCTCGTCCTGACGGACGCGCTGCGGGTTCCCGAAGCGGAGGAGGGCGAGGCTGCCCTGCCTGCGGGCGAGGACACGCTGCGCCAGAACGTCGCCGGCGACGGCGTCTTCGACGATGCGGAGCCCTTGCCGGAAGCCGATGTCGCGCTTCCGGACGGCGATGCGCTCCTGCGCGACTGGGACACCGACAGCGCCGCCGAGGCGGCCGATGCACAATCGCTCGAAGACACGATCGCCGAGTTGGAGGCCGCCGTGGCCGGGATCGGCGGCGAATTCGAGCCTGACGGCAGCGAGGTCGCGAAGGGAACGCTGCCGGACGCCGCCCTTGAGGATGCGTTCGAGGACGGGTTCGCCGTCGACGAGGCGGCCGAGGCGGAGAGCGCGGAACTGGCGCAGCCGGTAACGTCCGGGGACTTGCGGAGCCGCTCTGCGCCCGCCGCGCCGGAACGGGACGAGGCCGTGGACGATACGCCGGAGGAGTCCGTGGCGGCTTCGGATGACGAGCCAGACCATCCGGTGGAGGCCGACGAGGCGGCCGACATGCCGGCCGGGGACGAAGTTGCGACCCGCGCCGAGCCCGAGGATGTGACGGCCGATCTTGCCGCTGACGACGACGCGGAACGGCCGGAAGGGAGCGAGGACGACCGCTTCGAGGAACCGGCCGGCCCGGTTCCGGCCTTCGTCCACGGTGGCGGCCTGCGCTCCTCTCGGCCCGTCGCGGAGACGGGGGGCATGGCGAACGGCACGGTCCGGCGGCTGACCCTGACGGCCGCCGACGCGGTCCCGGGCGGTCCGGCGCGCTGGGAGCGCGACGACGCGCCGGAGGCCGAGCCGCTCATTCACGCGGGACCGGATGCCGGGGCCGATGACGACGACGCCGACGACGACGCCGTCGGGCTCTTCAGCGCCGGCGACGAGGCGGTCATCGACATGGAGATGCTGCGCGACCTTGTCGCCGAAATCATCCGCGAAGAGCTGCAGGGCCCGCTCGGCGAGCGCATTACCCGCAACGTGCGCATGCTCGTCCGGCGCGAGATCAATCGTGCGCTCGAAAGCCGACATCTGGAATGATCGCGTTGTGGCGGCAAGCCTCGCCGCCGACCCGCTCACGCAAACGGAAAACGCGCCCTGATCGGGGCGCGTCTTTCAGTGGCGTCGATGCGGCATCGGGAGCCGCCCCGGGGACCGCGTCAGGCGGCCTCGGCTTCTTCCGCGGCGTGGCGACGCTCGCTTTCCTCGCGTGACAGCGCGACGGAGGTGCGAACCCCCTTGCCCACGAATTCCATCAGCCCCTTCACGACCCGCTCGTTGGGGTCGATCCCGGCGCAGGACAGAACCTCGCGGCCGTCACGCGACCGCGCCCAACGGGCGATCTGCTCGGGCCCGTTGCCATACTTCTTGTCATCGGCAATCGCATCATCCAGCGCCGCGAGGACCACGGCCGCGAAAAGCTTGCGCGACCTTTGCCCTTGCTCGTAGTTGAATGCGGTGCCGTCAACGAAATCGCGCATACTCTAGTCCGTTCTTATTGCTCTTGCGTTTACCGGCGTTCCGCTGTCTATGGCCTTTCGCCCCCGATTCGGTATGCCCCTTTGCGAATGACTGCCATGCGTTGGGCGCATAGCCCGTCTCGAAACCTACCGTATCTAGTGAGCTTGCCAGTCACCAGCCGGCAATATATAGGTGCGGCCCAAATCCATTCAACCTTTCGACAAGGTTTTGTCTGATGCCCAAGATCAACGGCAATGAAATCCGCCCCGGCCACGTGCTGGAGCATGACGGCGGCCTCTGGGCGGCCGTGAAGGTCAGCCATGTCAAGCCGGGCAAGGGCGGTGCCTTCGCCCAGGTCGAGCTGAAGAACCTCCGCGACGGCCGCAAGCTCAACGAACGCTTCCGCTCGGAAGACAAGGTGGAGCAGGTGCGGCTGGAGCAGAAGGACCAGCAGTTCCTCTACGAGACCGACGGCCGGCTCGTCTTCATGGACAGCGAGACCTTCGAGCAGATCGAGATCGACGCCGAGTTCCTCGGCGACCGCCGGCCGTTCCTGCAGGACGGCATGACGGCGACGATCGAATACTACGGCGACGAGGCGCTGAGCGTCCAGCTGCCGCAGAAAGTGGTCTGCAAGGTCGTGGAGACCGAGCCGGTGGTGAAGGGGCAGACGGCGGCGAACAGCTACAAGCCGGCGATCCTCGACAACGGCGTCCGGCTCATGGTGCCGCCCTTCATCGGCGAGGGCGAGGACATCGTCGTCCATACCGAATTCATGGAATATTCCGAACGCGCCTGACGCGGGCGGGAAAAGCAAGTCCCGAAAGGGCTGGCCGGGGTCAGCCCGTTGCGGACCAGTCCTCACGCCCTCCGCAAGCCGGGCGTGTGGCTGACCGTGGGATGGCGCCGCAACGCCCGTTCGGCGCCGTTCATCGTGCCGCCACTTCGAACGCCGTTCGGCGCGCAGCGTCGCAGGAGCGTCAGCCCGCCGGGACGGGCAGGCGCTCGCCCGGCGGCTTCGCCCTGGTCCCGGGCAAAGCGGGGCGCCCCGCATGTCGGACCCGCCCGGGGTCGCGACATCGCCAGGAAGATGTCAGGAAGACTGTTCCGGCGCCGGGCTGTCCAGGGCGCGCAGGCGCGCGTCCCCGGCCGTCATGTCGTCCCCCAGCCGGTCGAAGCGGAGCCAGGCGATGGCCCGTCCGCCGGATTGGGTGAAGACCTGCCCCGCCGGCTTGCCATCGGACAGAATCCCTGTGCCCACAGGGGCCGCGCCGTCGATCGCCAGAGTGATGAAGCCCTTGCGGAGCTCGGTCTTGTGCTTCATCCGCGCGGTGACTTCCTGCCCGACATAGCAGCCCTTGCGAAAGTCGACTCCGTGCAGCCGCTCGAACCCGGCCTCGAGGATGTAGGTCTCGTCCGGGATGAGCTCGATCCCGGCCTCGGGGATGCAGTGCGCGACCCGGATCGCATCCCAGTCGATCCCGGGCAAAGCGCCCGGTTCGCCGCCGTAGCGCCGCCATCCAAGCTCCGGGTGCCGCGGGTCGGCGAAGGCGCCGTCGGGCGCGGGGCCAAGCCCCCGGCTGACGTGGAGGTCCGTCGGCGCGATCGTCACCGCCGCCCGGAGCCGGTACATCGAGAGCCGGCGGACCAGCGCCTCGGCCTGTTCCGCCTTCGCGTCGATGAGGATGGTATCGCCCCGGGGCACCAGGAAGAAATCGGCCAGATACTTGCCCTGCGCCGTCAGCAGCGCCGCATAGACCAGCCCGTCGCCGAGCTTGCCGAGATCGTTGGTCACGAGACCTTGCAGGAAGCTCACGCGGTCGTTGCCGCTGACCGCGATGATCGCCCGGTCATGAACCGCTTCGCCTTGCGCCGTCATCCGTCGAACTCCTCGCCTGCCGTCCGACCGTCGGAGAATTGCAGCCGGCAGAGCCCCGCATAGAGCCCGTTCCGCGCCAGCAGAGCGTCATGGGTGCCCTCTTCGACGACCTCTCCGCGATCCATGACCACGATCTTGTCCGCCCCGCGCACCGTCGCCAGCCGGTGCGCGATGACCAGCGTCGTGCGCCCCCTGGTCAGCCGGTCGAGCGCGTCCTGGACCAGCGCCTCGCTTGCCGCGTCGAGGGCCGAGGTCGCCTCGTCCATCAGGAGGATCGGCGCGTCGCGCAGGAGCGCGCGGGCGATGGCGACGCGCTGGCGCTGGCCGCCCGAAAGGCCCGATCCGCGCGGGCCGGCCGGCGTCTCGAGCCCCTCGGGCAGCGCATCGGCGAAGGCGGTGACATGGGCCGCGTCGAGCGCCGACCTGAGGGCCGCCTCGGGCACGTCGCTCCGGCCGAGCAGCACGTTCTCGCGGATCGTCTCGTCGAAGAGCGTCGCGTCCTGGGTGACGACCGAGAAGAGATCGCGGAGCGTCGCAAGGTCGAAGGCGCCGATCCCGATGCCGCCGATGGCGATCCGGCCGGATTCCGGGTCGACCATCCGGGTCAAAAGGTTGAAGACCGTGGACTTGCCGGCGCCCGACGGGCCGACGATCGCGGTGGTCTTTCCCGGCTCGGCGGTGAAGCTCAATCCGCGCAGCACCGGGTTCTCGCCGTAGGAAAGCCGCACGTCCTCGAAGCGGATGCCGGTGTCGGCCGGCGGCACGGTGACCGGATCGGCGGCGCGGGCGATGGCGGGCCGGGTGTCGAAGAGCCGGTAGAGCCGTTCGAGGCTCGCCGCCGCGATCTGCCAGGTGCCAGCCATGTCTCCGAGCCGGCGCAGGGGCTGGAAAGCGAGCGACATCGCGGTGAAGAAGGACATGAACTCGCCGACGCTGCGTTCGCCCCTTGTGATCTCGGGGCCGGCCAGCAGGAGAACCCCGAAAAAACCGAGCCCGGTGACGATGTCGATCAGCGCCGGGATCGTCGCGCGGCTCGCCGCGGTCTTGACCTCGGCGCGGACGATCCGGTCGACGATCTGGCGGAAGCGGGAAAGCTGGTAGTCCTCCATCCGGTTCAGCTTCACCGCCGTGATGCCGTGGAAGATCTCGTCGAGCCGGGTGGCGCGCTTTGCCGCCTCGCCCCGGACATGGCCGGTCTTGCGCCGGATATAGCGCTGCACCGCGTGGGAGGGCAGGATCAGGAGCGGCGCGCCGATGAGCGCGGTCAGCGTCCAGCCCGGATCGATGGCAAGCGCCACGCCGAAGAGCGAGGCGAGCGCCACCGCGTCGCGGCCGATGCCGGAGATGAGAAGCTGCCAGACGCCTTGCACCGCGATCGTGTCGCCCTGCACCCGCTCGATCAGCGCGCCGGGCGGGTTCGACTGGAAGAACGGCCCGTCGAGCGTCAGCACATGGGCGAGAAGGTCGGCCTGCATCGTGGTCGAGGTCTTCATCGCCACCCGGGTCAGGAGCGACCGGTTGACGATCAGCGTCACCGCCCGGATCACGAAGAGCGACAGGATCGCCCCCCCGACCCACCAGATAGCACCCGCATCGCCGGCGACGAAGACCCGGTCGAAGAGCGGCTTCAGCATCCACGACAAGGCGGCAAGCGTCGAGCCCTCGATCACCATGAAGAGCCCGGCCACCGCCATCGTCCACTTGTGCGGAGAGAGGTAGCCGCGCCAGAGCCGCCCGAGCAGCTTTCGGGACGAATAGGCATCCGCTTCGGGAGCGGAGGGGGCGCCGGTCGGGAGCAAGGGGCGGGCCTTCGCGCAGCGCGGCAGGGGTGCCGCAGGTCGGGCCGATCTAGCCCGAAAGCGGCGGAAGTGGCAAGGCGAGCCGGCACCGGCGCCCCGGGGGCGATTGACCTTCCCCGGGCCCCGCCCTACGCCTTGGCGACCGACAGGAGAACCAGCATGAGTCTGCGCCACGGCCGCCCCTATCTTGCCATTCCCGGGCCGTCGGTGATGCCCGACCGGGTGCTCTCTGCGATGCACCGTGCCGCGCCCAACATCTATGGCGGGTCCTTGCACGACATGACCGCCTCGATCGTCGCGGACCTGCGCCGCGTGGCGCGCACCACGGCGCATGTGGCGATTTACATCGTCAACGGCCACGGCGCCTGGGAGGCGGCGAATGCCAATCTCTTTTCCCGCGGCGACCGGGCGCTTGTCGCGGTGACAGGGCAGTTCGGCATCGGTTGGGCGAATGCGGTGGAGCGGATGGGCGTCCGGGTCGAGCGGATCGATTTCGGCCGCAAGGCGCCGGCCGATCCGGCGCGGATCGCCGAGGCGCTCGCCGCCGACACGGCGCACGGGATCAAGGCGGTGCTGGTGACCCAGGTCGACACCGCGACCTCGGTCAGGAACGACATCGCCGCGATCCGGGCGGCGATGGATGCGTCGGGACATCCCGCGCTTCTGGCGGTCGACGCGATTGCGTCGCTCGGCTGCGATCCCCTTCACATGGACGAATGGGGCATCGACGTTCTCGTCGCGGCCAGCCAGAAGGGGCTGATGACGCCGCCCGGCCTCGGCTTCGTCTGGTTCTCCGACAGGGCGCGGGAGCGGTGCCGCGCCTCGGATCTGAAGACCCCCTACTGGGACTGGGAGCCGCGCGCCGTTCCGTCGGAATACTGGCAGCATTTCTGCGGCACCGCGCCGACGCACCACCTTTTCGGCCTGCGCGAGGCCCTGACGATGCTTCTCGACGAAGAGGGGCTCGAAAGCGCCTGGGCGCGGCACCGGGCGCTTGCCGGCGCGGTCTGGGCGGCGTTCGACGCCTGGGGACAGGGCGGTGACATCGCCCTCAACATCGCGGATTCCGCCTGTCGCGGCCGCTCGGTAACGGCGGTGCGGATCGGCGGCGGCGGGGCCGCGCGGCTGCGCCAATGGTGCGAGGAGGCGGCGGGGGTGACGCTCGGCATCGGGCTCGGCATGGCCGAGCCTTCGGACCCCGCCTACGGCGATTTTCTCAGGGTCGCGCATATGGGTCATGTGAACGCGCACATGACGCTCGGCGTTCTCGCGGTGATGGAGGCGGGGATGCGGGCGCTGGCGATCCCGCACGGGGCCGGCGCGCTCGATGCGGCGGCGGCCGCGATCGCGGCGGGTGCGGCCTAGGGTGGGTTGAAACCCACCTTGCCTGGTCAGTCGCGGGCGGCGGCCAGCGCCTCGGGCAGGGCCGAAGCGAACCGGGCGAGGTCCTGCGCACGGCCGCAGCTCACGCGGATGCAGCGGTCGTGCGGCGCGACGAAGGGCATGCGGACGAAGATGTCGCGGGCCACCAGTTCGGCCAGCACCTTGCCTGCGAAGGCGCCGTCCGCGCCGCAGTCCATCGTGACGAAGTTGGTCGCCGAGGGCAGGGGGGTGAGGCCGTGCATCCGGGCGATGTGGCCAAGCTCGCGCCGGGCGCTGGCGACGCGCTTGCGGACCTCGGCGAGATAGGCCTGGTCGGCGAGGGCCGCGAGCGCGCCGGCCTGGCTGATCCGGCACATGCCGAAATGGTTGCGGATCTTGTTGAAGGCGGTGACGAGGGGTGCCGCGCCGATCGCGTAGCCGACCCGGGCGCCGGCCATGCCGTAAGCTTTTGAAAAGGTGCGCATCCGGATCACGCGCGGGTCGTCCGCGTCGATATCGGGGGCGGTGCCGTCGGGGGCGAGGTCGATATAGGCCTCGTCGAGGACGAGGAGGCACCCCCCGGGCACCGCGTCGATCATCCGCCGGATCGTCGCGGCCTCGTGCCGGGAGCCCATCGGATTGTCGGGATTGGCGAGGTAGATGAGCTTCGCCCCGGTCTCGGCGGCCTTCGCGACGAGCGCCTCGGGGTCCTCGTGGTCGCCCGCGTAGGGCACCTTGTGGAGCGTGCCGCCGAAGCCTGCGACGTGGAAGTTGAAGGTCGGATAGGCGCCGTCCGAGGTCACGACCGGATCGCCGGGGCCGACGAGCAGGCGGGTGAGGTAGCCGAGAAGGCCGTCAATCCCTTCGCCCACGACGATATTCTCGGGGCCGACGCCATGATGGGCGGCGAGCGCCACGCGGAGGTCGCGGTTCTCCGCATCGCCATACATCCAGACGTCCTTCGCGGCCCTGGCCATCGCCTCGACGGCTTTCGGCGAGGGGCCGAAGACGCTTTCGTTCGCGCCGAGGCGGGCGGCGAAGGGGCGGTGGCGGGCGCGTTCCTGGGTTTCGGGGCCGACGAAGGGCACCGTGGCGGGGAGGCTGCCCGCGAGGGGCGTGTAGCGCGGTCCGGTCATGCTTTGCCTTCGTTCTGGTGGCGAGGCCGGGGGCTGTCTGCCCCCGGACCCCCGAGGATATTTCATCCAAGTGGAAACGCCGGTCAGCCGAGATCGTCAAGCCTCTTCAGCGCGGCCCGGAGTTTCGCCGCCTCGTCGTCACCGAGTTCGAGCTTTTCGCGGGTCTCCTCGACGATCTCATCGGGCGCGCTTTCGATGAATTTGGGGTTCTTCAGGCGGGCGCGGAGACCGTTCAGGTCCTTGTCAAGCTTCGCCAAGGCTTTGGAAAGGCGGGTCTTTTCCTCGGCGATGTCGATGACGCCCTCGAGCGGGATCGCGAAGGCGCCGCCTTCGACGGCCACCGTGATCGCGCCTTTCGGGGCGCGGCCTTCGGTCATGCCGTCGAGGCGGGCGAGGCGGGTGATCATCGGCTCGTTTGCGGCCCAGGCCGCGCGGCCACGCGCGTCCATCGCGGTCATGACGATGGGGAGTTTGAGGCCGGCCGGCACGTGCATCTCGGCGCGGGCGGAGCGGATTTCGGAGATCAGCGCGATCACCCAGTTCATTTCGCGGTCGGCGTTTTCGTCAATGAGATCAGTGCCGTAGCTGGGCCAGTCGGCATGGACGAGCATCTTCGCCCTGTCACCCGTAAGGCCCCAGAGTTCCTCGGTGATGAAGGGCATGATCGGGTGGAGGAGGATGAAGCACTGGTCGAGCACCCAGGCCATCGTGGCCCGCGTTTCGGGGCCATGTTCGCCGTCCATCAGGGGTTTGGAGAACTCGACATACCAGTCGCAGACCTTGCCCCAGACGAAGGCATAGAGCCCGTTCGCGGCATCGTTGAAGCGGAAGTTCCCGAGCGCCTCGTCGGTGGCGAGGCGGGCGCGGGCGGTCTCGCCGATGATCCAGCGGTTGACCGTATGTTTCGCGTCGGGTTTTTGTAGTTTTTCCGTAGCTACAGCGTCGCGCGCGAAAACGCCGTTCATTTCGGCGAAGCGGGTGGCGTTCCAGAGCTTGGTGGTGAAGTTGCGGTAGCCGGCGATGCGGTCTTTCGAGAGCTTGAGGTCGCGGCCCATCGCGGCCATTGCGGTCAGCGTGAAGCGGACCGCGTCGGCGCCGTATTCGTCGATGAGTGCCAGGGGGTCGATGACGTTGCCGAGCGACTTCGACATCTTCCGCCCCTTCTCGTCGCGGACGAGGGCGTGGACATAGACGGTGTGGAAGGGGACCTGTCGGACGACGGCGAGCTGCATCATCATCATCCGGGCGACCCAGAAGAAGATGATGTCGAAGCCGGTGACGAGGACGTCGGTGGGGAAGTATTTCCTCAGCTCCTCCGTCTCCTCGGGCCAGCCGAGCGTGCCGATGGGCCAGAGGCCGGAGGAGAACCAGGTGTCGAGGACGTCGGGGTCGCGCGCTAGCCACACGAAAATGTCGGTGTCCTTTTGGTCACCATTATCCTCGTTAAGCGACACGGCTTGATGAGGCGCAGCGAATGCACGTTCGCGGCCGGAGTTGTCCCGCAGGGTTGAGAAGGCGCGATCAGCGACATTGACGTGAACATTCAGAGCAGGAAATCGTTCTTGGTAGTGCCCGCGGGCGAGTTCGATGGCGTCATCCTGATTGGCCGCGCAATATTGACGACCATCTTCGTCGAACCACACCGGGATCTGGTGCCCCCACCAGAGCTGGCGGGAGATGCACCAGGGCTCGATGTTCTCCAGCCAGTGGAAATAGGTCTTGGCGTCGCGTTCGGGGAGAATCCGGGTGTAGCCGGCCTTCTCGTCGAAGGCGCCTGCCTCCTGCGCCGCCATGCCCTTGCGGACGGCCTCCAGCGCCGGTTCGACGATCTTCGCGGTATCGACGAACCACTGGTCGGTGAGCATCGGCTCGATGACGACCCTGGAGCGGTCGCCATGCGGCTGCATCATCCTGTTCTGCTCGACCAATGGCACCCGTTCGAGGTGCTCGGCGCCGGTTTCGGGGTCGATGCTCTTGGTGAGGACCGTCACCGCCAGCCCCTCGGCGGTGATCTGGTCCACGACGCGCTTGCGGGCCTCGTAGCGGTCCAGCCCGCGCAACTCGTCGGGGACGAGGTTGATGGCGTCCACCTCGGCCTCGGAGAGGGTGCGGGTGCCCTTGGCGACGGCCATGGCGATGGCGGCGGCCTCGGCATAGGGCGCGCCGTCGGACCGCATATGGGCCCTGGTGTCCATCAGCCGGTAGCAGGGGATGTCGTTGCGCTTGGCCACGGCATAGTCGTTGAAGTCATGGGCGCCGGTGATCTTGACCGCTCCGCTCCCGAAATTCGGGTCGGGGTATTCGTCGGTGATGATCCGGATCTGGCGGCGGTGTCCCTTGGGCCCGACCGGGATTTCGCAGAGCTTGCCGACGATTGGCGCGTAACGCTCGTCCGATGGGTGCACCGCGACGGCGCCGTCGCCGAGCATGGTCTCGGGCCGGGTGGTGGCGATGGAGATGTAGTCGCGCGTCTCGCGGAAGGTGACGCGGCCCTCTTCGTCCTTCTCGACATAGTCATAGGTCTCGCCGCCGGCGAGCGGGTATTTGAAGTGCCACATCTGGCCCTGAACTTCGATCTGCTCGACCTCGAGGTCGGAGATCGCGGTTTCGAAATGCGGGTCCCAGTTGACGAGGCGCTTGCCGCGATAGATCAGGCCCTTCCCGTACATGTCCACGAAGACCTTGATGACGGCGTCGTGGAAGTTGCCCTCTTCGCCCTCGGGCGCGTTCGGGGCGCCGGACATGGTGAAGGCGTTGCGCGACCAGTCGCAGGAGGCGCCGAGGCGCTTCAACTGGTCGATGATGGTGTTGCCGGATTTCTGCTTCTGCGCCCAGACGAGGGCGGTGAAGTCGTCGCGGCTCATGTCGGTGCGGCGGCGGCCGGTCTTCGCAAGCTCGCGTTCCACGACCATCTGGGTGGCGATGCCGGCATGGTCCTGCCCCGGCTGCCAGAGCGTGTCGTGCCCCCGCATCCGGTGCCAGCGGGTGAGGATGTCCTGGAGCGTGTTGTTGAAGGCATGGCCCATGTGGAGCGAGCCCGTCACGTTGGGCGGCGGGATCATGATCGAGAAGGTCTCGGCGCCGGGTCTGGCGTTCGCGCCCGCCTTGAAGGCGCCGGCCTTTTCCCAGGCCGCGTAGAGGCGCTGTTCGGCCCCGGCGGCGTCGAAGGTCTTTTCCATCGGCATCGTCAACGTCCCGTCATTCGTTCGGGCCTCCCTTAGCGAAAGCTCGGGCGGAGGGGAAGGGGCAGCGCCGGGCCGGACCGCGCGGGAAGCGCGTGACGATGCCGGCGCGGGAAGCGCGTGACGATGCCGGCGCGGGAAGCGCGTGACGATGCCGGCGCGGGAAGCGCGTGACAATGCCGCGCGGGCCGCGCACTCTGCCGCCCGTGGGCCGGAGGGCGAGAGGGATCGGCATGGCGGAAGTGACGGCATTCGTGATGGATGGCAGCGGGCATGTGGAGGTGGCCGGGGCCGATGCGCCGCTTGCCGAGCTCAGGCCCGGCGAGGCGGGCTTCGTCTGGGTCAATGTCGATTTCGTCAGCGCGGCGGGGCGGGACTGGCTCGCGCGGTCCGGGCTCGACCCCATCGCGCGCGATGCGCTGACGGCCGAGGAGACGCGGCCGCGCTGCACGCTGCACGGCGAGATGGCGCTGATCAACCTGCGGGGGGTGAACCTCAATCCCGGCGCGGAGCCGGAGGACATGGTGTCGCTCAGGCTCTGCGTGATGCCGGGGCAGGTGGTGTCGTCGCATCGCCGCCCGCTCTCGGCGCTCGACGACGTGATGGAGGGGGTGCGCAACGGCCACGGGCCGGCGACGCCGGGCGACCTCGTCGCGCGGATCGCGCTCCGGCTCGCCGACCGGGCGGAGCCGGTGGTGGCGCGGCTGAACGAGCGGCTCGACGATCTCGAGGATCAGGTATCGACGGAGGCGCCGCCGGAATTGCGCAGCGAGCTGGCCGATATCCGCAGGGTGTCGTCGGTGCTGCGCCGGTTCATGTTCCCCCAGCGCGACGCGCTTTCGACGCTGGAGATCGAGGAGCTGGACTGGCTCAGCCAGCGCGACCGCAGCCGGGTCCGCGAGGCGACGGAGCGGGTGACGCGGCTCGCGGAGGAGCTGGAGGCGATCCGCGACCGGGCACAGGTGGTGCGCGACCAGATCGTCGATGTGCGCGCCGAGGCGATGAACCGGCAGATGCTGGTCCTGTCGGTGGTGACGGCGATCTTCCTGCCGCTGGGGCTGGTGACGGGGCTTCTGGGGATCAACGTGGGGGGCATTCCGGGGGCGGAGGTGCCTTGGGCGTTCTGGGCGGTCTGCGGGCTGCTGCTGGCGGTGGTGACGTTCCAGATCTGGCTCTTCCGCCGGCTGGGGCTGATCGGCGGGAAGTAAAGCGTTTCGGGTTTGTGTGGAAAAATCAAGTATCGGAATTCGAACAGGAAAGGTTCGAATTCTGGTTCAATGCAGACCCGAAACGCTCTGGGCAGGCGCTCGCCCGGCGGCTTCGCCTCGAGGCCGGGCGACGGGAGGCCCGCTTCGTCCCGTCGCGCCAGGCCCGCGTCGCGAAGCGGCCGGTGCCGGGGATGTCGGTCGGCGCGTGCCGGACCGCGCCGCCGGCCTTCGCCGCCGCCTGCGCCCTCGGGCCGCGCGGGGGCAAGGGCCGGATCGGCGATGCGGGGGGTGTAAGGTGGGTTCAAACCCACCTTACGTGACAGGCAGGCCTCCGGCGGGCGCCGTGCCTCCGTGCCGGCAAGGTGGGTTTGAACCCACCTTACGGTGCTTTCCCTGCGATCACATGGCGCGGTCGAGCTTGGTCGAGAGATGGATGAGGCTTTCGGAGCCCTTGACCCCGGTCATCTCGCCGACCTGGTCAAGCACGTCGTCGAGCGCCGCGGTAGAGGGGGCGGCGACCTGGAGGAGGAAATCCACCCGGCCCGAGGTGGTGTGGATCCGCTCCACCTCCGGGATCGCCTTCAGCCGGGTCAGCACATTGGCCTGGGCGCGCGGCTCGATCGTCAGGAGCACGGTCGCGCGGATCCGGTTCTGCCGCGCCGCCTCGCCGAGCTTCACGGTGTAGCCGGCGATCACGCCGGAGGATTCGAGCCGCTCCAGCCGCGCCTGGATCGTCGAGCGCGCTACCTTTAGCCGGCGGGCGAGCGTCGCCACCGAGATACGGGCATCCGCGCCGAGAAAGCCCAGGATCGAGCGGTCGAGATCGTCCATTCTGCAACACCGGCGATTTGATTGACAGTTTCGTCATAATAACGACCGCACGCCGCAAATCTACTCTTTTTATCGGTCAGTTTGTGCCTCATATCCCCTTCACTTCGTACAGGAAAAGGGCGGCTCATACGCACCTGGCCTGGTTGGTTGAAACGCGCAAGCGTCTCCCGACCCGTCAAGCCGGGGCAAGAGGTGGCTGCGCTCTGTTGGCAGGAGCAGGCCGATGGGGCTTTCCAAGACTATCTGGACGAATCCGTCCGAATTTCTTCGCACGCAGCGGCCGGTGAACCCGGTCATGTTCTTCGCGCCCGCCGTTCTCCAGTCGACGGCGCGCCGGTTCATCGACGGCTTTCCGGGCCTCGTGACCTATGCGGTCAAGTCGAACCCCGACGAGATGGTGATCCAGAACCTCGTCGCCGCCGGGATCGAGGGCTTCGATGTCGCCTCTCCGGTCGAGATCGAGATGATCGCGCGGCTCGCGCCCACCGCCGCCATGCACTACCACAACCCCGTCCGCGCCCGGCACGAGATCGAATATGCCGTGTCGATGGGTGTCGCCTCCTATTCCGTCGACAGCCATTCGGAGCTGCAAAAGCTGATCGAGATCGTGCCCGCGGGCGCCGAGATCTCGGTGCGCTTCAAGCTGCCGGTCGCGGGGGCCGCCTACAATTTCGGCGCCAAGTTCGGGGCGACCGTGGACAAGGCGGCCGAGCTGCTGCGCGTCGTGGCCGATAGCGGCCATGTCGCCTCGCTCACCTTCCATCCGGGCACGCAGTGCACCGATCCGATGGCCTGGGACGCCTATATCCGCGCCGCGGCCGAGATCTGCCGCAACGCCGGCGTCACCGCCCGGCGCCTCAATGTCGGCGGCGGCTTCCCCGCGCATCGGGTCTCCGGCGAGCTGCCGCAACTCGAGGCGATCTTCGAGCTGATCGGCCGCGTCGCGGCCGAGGCCTTCGAGGGCACGCCCCCGGCGCTCGTCTGCGAGCCGGGCCGCGGTCTCGTGGCGGAAAGCTTCACGCTGGCGGCGCAGGTCAAGGGGCTGCGCGACGACGAGCATGTGTTCCTCAACGACGGCACCTACGGCTCGCTCGACGAACTGCCGCTTGCCGGCATGATCGACCGTCTGACCGTCGTCGCGCCGGACGGCCGGCGCCGCATCGCCGCGCCGCGCCCGCGCATCATCTTCGGCCCGACCTGCGACAGCGTCGACCGCCTGCCGGGCGAGGTCCTGCTGCCGGGCGATCTGGCCGAGGGCGACTATGTGCTGATCTCGGGCATGGGGGCCTATTCGACGGCGACCAACACCCGTTTCAACGGCTTCGGCGCGCTGGCGATCGAGACGGTGATGCGCCTTGACGCCTGATCGGGCCTGACGATCGGCGCTGCGCGGATCGGCCGGAGTTCCGGCTGGCAGCGCGGCGCCGTCCACGAAATTCCCTGCATTCGGATCGTCGCCCGCCGCCCCTTCAAGGCGCCGGGGGGAGGTGGGCAGGGTGCTGCGCTGCGGCTGGGGCCGGCGCAGGCCGCGTCTCCGCGCCGGCCAGCATGTGCGACTGCAAGCCTTCGTCAACGATACCGGGATAGGCTTCCCTGACTGTCGCAAAGCGCGAAACGGTTACAGGCTATCACGCGGAATTGGCTGAACTTCAGTTGGCGGACGCGGCTTCGCGGCGTAGCATCGAAGCGGGACAAGGAGACGGAACGTGGTGCGGCAACTTGCCAGCAAGCTCATCGAGCTTCTGCGGATCGGCCGGCGGGTGGAGACCCAGGTCCCGGTCCGCGGGCGCGGGCCTTGCGACCACGTGATCCTGCTCGACGGGACGCTGTCGTCGCTGGAGCCGGGCTGCGAGACCAATGTCGGCCTCATCTACCGGCTCTTGCAGTCGCAGCCCGGCCCGGCGCGGCTGTCGCTCTACTACGAGGCCGGGGTGCAGTGGCACATGTGGCGCCATACCGCGGATGTGGCGATGGGGCGCGGCATCAACCGGCAGATCCGCCGCGCCTATGGCTGGCTCTCCACCCGCTACCGGCCGGGCGACCGGGTCTTCTTCTTCGGCTATTCGCGCGGCGCCTATGCGGTGCGCTCGCTCGCCGGGATCATGGATCAGGTCGGCCTCCTGAAGGCCGGACATGCGACCGAGCGCAATGTCCGGCTCGCCTATCGCTACTACCAGCGCGAACCGGGCAGTCCCGGCGAAAAGGTCTTTCGGAGCCGCTTCTGTCATGACGATGTCGGGGTCGAGTTGATCGGCGCCTTCGACACGGTGAAGGCGCTCGGCCTGCGGCTGCCGTTTCTCTGGATGTGGACCGAACCGCAGCACGAGTTCCACAACCACGCGCTCGGCCCGGTGGTGCGGCGCGGCTACCATGCTCTGGCCCTCGACGAGACCCGCGCCGCCTTCGATCCGATCATGTGGCAGACCGGGGGCGGCGACTGGCGGGGCCGGGTGGAGCAGGTCTGGTTCCGCGGTGCCCACGGCGACGTCGGCGGCCAGCTCGACGGGTTCCACGCCGCGCGGCCGCTCGCCAATATCCCGCTGGTCTGGATGCTGGAGAAGGCCGAGCAGAGCGGGCTCGGCCTGCCCTCCGACTGGCGCAAGACCTTCCCGACCGATGCCGGCGTGCCCTCGGTCGGCACGACGCGCGGCTGGGGCAAGGTTTTCTTGCTGCGAGCGAAGCGGCCGGTCGGGCGCGATCCGTCCGAAAGCATCCACCCGAGCGCGGCCGTCGTGTCCTCGCGCGGCGGCTGGCACCTGCCGGTGATGCGGTTCAGCCGCCGGACATGATCAGGCAGGTGGTGGAGCCTGTGGCATAAAGCGTGCCGTCCTTCGCCCCGCGCAGCTCGCCCCGGGCGACGCCGGTCGAGCGGCCGGCATGCTGGACGAGACCCTCGGCGAAGACCCGGGTGCCGAGCGGCACGGCCCGGGTGATGTTCACCCGGTATTCGAGCGTGGTGTAGAAGCTGCCCTTCGGCACGGTGGTCATCACCGCGCAGGCCATGCAGCTGTCGAGCAGCGTGCCGTACCAGCCGCCATGCGGCGCCCCCATCGGGTTGGTATGGGCGAAGTCCGGCGTGCCTTCGAAGACGACGCGGCCGGGCTCCACCTCGGTCACGCGGAAGTTCATCGTGGCGCCGATGGCGGGGCCGGCGATGCGACCGGCGCGCACCGCGCGCATGAAGTCGAGCCCGGACATCGCGAGGAACGCCTCGCGCGGGAGGAGGTCGGCGGGGCTGGCCGCAGGGCGGGGGCCGGTCATCGCGTGGCTTTCCTCGGTCGGCAGCCCGACCTATAGCGTTTCGGGTTTGCCTTGTATCGGAATTCGAACCTTTCTCGTTCGAATCCTGATATCGCCATCTCGACATCAACCCGAAACGCTTTAGCCCGAATTCGCGCGAAGGAAAAGCCGACTACCGGGTAAGGTGGGTTTGAACCCACCTTGCCGATCCGTTTCCCGGCGCGCAGCGTGGCAAAAGCCGGCCCTGAACGATCCTCCGTTCAGGGCCGGAAGGCAAAACGCCGCCGCTCAGGCGACATTCTGCAGGGAGACCTCCGGCACGATGCCGAGCGCGAAGCAGATGTCGCGCGTGAGATGCGGCCGGTTCAGCGTGTAGAAGTGCAGGTCCTCGACCCCGCCCTGCAGGAGATCGTCGCACAGTTCGGTGGCGATGGCGGTGGCCAGAAGCTCCTCGCGCCCGTCGCGCACGGCGGCGGCGAAGGCGTCGTCGAGCCAGTGCGGGACATTTGTGCCGCAGCGCGCCGCGAAGCGCTTCGCCCCGGCCCAGGAGATCACCGGCAGGATGCCGGGGATGATCGGCGCGTCGATGCCGGCCTTGTCGCAGGCGTCGCGGAAGCGGAAGAAGGTCTCGGCCTCGAAGAAGAACTGGGTGATCGCCGAGGAGGCGCCGGCGTCGATCTTGCGCTTCAGCCACGCGACGTTCGCGGCCATGTCGGCGGCATCGGGATGCGCCTCGGGGTAGGCGCCGGCGCGGAGGGTGAACTTGCCGGTCCCGGCCAGCGCCTCGATCAGCTCGACCGATGAGGCGAAGCCGTCCTCGTGGGCGGTGAAGCGCTCGGCCCCCTTCGGCGCGTCGCCGCGCAGGGCCACGATCTCTGTCACGCCGGCCTCGGCATAGGTCTGGGCGATCTCCAGCGTCTCTTCCTTCGTCGCCTCGACGCAGGTGAGATGTGCTGCGACGTTGAGCCCGAAATTCGCGCCGATCGTCGTCACCGCGTCATGCGTCAGCTTGCGTGTCGTGCCGCCGGCGCCGTAGGTGACCGAGACGAAGCCCGGCTTCAGCGGCGCCAGCATCTGCACGGTTTCCCACAGGCGGAAGGACGCGTCGAGCGTCTGCGGCGGGAAGAATTCGAACGAGATGCGGGGTGCGGGCATGATGGTATCCTTCAGTTTCAGGCCCCTTGTCTCATGTTGCGCAACGTGAGACAAACTCATAATCCTCAAGATCAATATGAGGCGTGTTGCAATTAGGACCCGGCGATGCATCTCGAGATCAGGCATCTGAAGACGATCAAGGCGATTCACGACGCGGGCGGTCTGGCGCGGGCGGCCGAGGTGCTGAACATCACCCAGTCCGCACTCAGCCATCAGGTGAAGGGGCTGGAGGACCAGGCGGGGGTGGAGCTGTTCGTGCGCCGCTCGAAGCCCCTGAAGCTCTCGGCCGCCGGTCAGCGGCTGTTGCGCGCGGCCGAGCGGGTGCTGCCCGAGATCTCCGCCGTCACGGAGGAATTCCGGGCGCTGCGCACCGGCAAGACCGGGCGGCTCCATATCGCCATCGAATGCCATGCCTGTTTCGACTGGCTCTTTCCGGTCCTCGACGCCTTCCGCCGCGCCTGGCCCGAGGTCGATGTCGACATCCGCCCCGGCCTCGCCTTCGAGGCGCTGCCGGCGCTGGGCCGCGAGGAGGTCGATCTCGTCGTCTCCTCGGATCCGGAGAAGCTGCCGGGGATCGTCTTCAACCCCTTGTTCGACTACGCGCCGACACTCGTCGCCGCCGCCGACAGTCCGCTTGCCCGAAAACCCTTCATCGAGGCCGAGGACCTGCGCGATCAGATCCTCATCACCTATCCGGTCGACCGCACCCGGCTCGACGTCTTCACCACGCTTCTGACCCCGGCGAAGGTGGAGCCCGAGGCGGTGCGGCAGGTGGAGCTGACGGCGGTGATCCTGATGCTCGTCGCCTCTGGTCGCGGTGTCGCGGTGCTGCCCGACTGGGTGCTGCGCGAGGTGAAATACCGGCCCGACTACGTCACCCGGCCGCTGACCAGGACCGGCATCACCAAGCGCATGTATGCCGCCACCCGCGCGGAGGACGCGACGCGACCCTACATGGCGCATTTCCTCAAGCTGGCGCGGAGCGAACCGGTCAAGCTGCAAAGACCCCGAGCGCTTGACCTCGACTTGGGTTGAGGTCGTGGCAGGGGGGAATCGGCAAGGACGGGGGCGCGAGATGGCGGTGGCGACGGGAGAGGCGGCGAAGACGGCGGGATGGCGCGAGATCCTCGGCGCAGGGCATATCGCGCCGCTGATCCTCGTCTGCATCGGGGTCTGGCTCCATGCCGCCGATGCGCTTCTCATCACCACGATGATGCCGGCGATCGTCGAGGGGATCGGCGGGGCGAAGCTCGTCGCGTGGAACTTCGCGCTCTACGAGGTCGGCTCGATCACCGCCGGCGCGGCGGCCGGGCTCGTGGCGTTGCGGCGCGGGCCGCGCGTGCCGATGGCGCTGGCGGCGGGGCTCTTCGCGGCGGGCTGCCTGCTCTCTGCGCTGGCGCCGTCGATGGCGGTGCTGCTGGCGGGAAGGGTGGCGCAGGGGCTTGGCGGCGGCGGGCTCGTCTCGCTGTCCTTCGTCGCGGTGGGGCGGCTCTTTCCCGGGCCGCTGATGCCGCGGGCGATGGCGGCGATGTCGCTGGTCTGGGGCGCCTCGGCCTTTCTCGGCCCGCTCGCCGGCGGGGTCTTCGTGACCTATGCGACCTGGCGGGCGGGGTTTCTTTTCTTCGGGCTTCAGGCGGCGGTCCTGGCCCTCTGGGTCGGCTTCGGCCTCCGCATCGCGGCGGCACCGGAAGCGGCGGCGCCGGCCCGCCTGCCGGTGACGCGGCTCGCGCTGCTCGCCGCGGCGATCCTTGGCGTCGCCTATGCCGGCATCGCCGCGACGGCGCTGGTCACGGCGCTGTCGCTCGGCGCCGGGCTCGCGGCGCTCGCGCTCTTCGCCCGGCGGGACGCGCGGAGCGGGGCGGACCGGCTCTGGCCGAAGGGCGCGCTCGATCCCCGGACGCCGGTGGGCGCCGGGCTGGTGATGGTGCTGGCGATGAATGTGGGCACGATGGGACTTGCCACCTACGGCCCGCTGCTGCTCGACCGCATCCATGGCACGCCGGCGCTGGTGGCGGGCTATCTCGTCGCCGCGGTCTCCATCGCCTGGACGGTCTCGGCCGTCCTCGTCGCCGGCGGGCCGGCGCGGCGCGATCCGGCGGTGATCGGCATCGGCATGGCGATGGTGGCGGCGAGCATCGCGCTGTCGGTCTACGCCGTGCCGGAGGGGCCGCTGGCGCTGATCGCCTTCTGCGCGGTGCTGGAAGGCTTCGGCTACGGCATGGCCTGGACCTTCATCCTGCGCCGGGCGAGCGCGCTTTCGGCGCCGGAGGATGTCGACCGGCTCTCGGCGGCTTTGCCGACCATCGCCCGGCTCGGCTATGCGCTCGGTGCCGCCACGATGGGGATCCTCGCCAACCGCGCCGGCTTCGGCGCCGGATCGACCCCGGCGGAGGCGGCGCATGTGGCGCGGGTGATCTTCGCCGGCAGCCTGCCCATCGTCGGGATCGGGGTCTTCGCCATGATCCGCTTCGTGACGGCGCGCGGGGACGGGGGCGGGTAAGGTGGGTTTAAACCCACCTTACGTTCCGACCGGGGCTTGATCCCGCGGACGGGGAGCGTCATCATCGCCGGAGGCCAGTCGACGAAGGGAGGGCCGCGATGACGACGACATGGCGGCATCTGACCCATGGCCCTGTTCCGGCCCCGCATGGCGACCTGCGGGGCGGATCGGACGGAGACCGGACCTGATCTGCCCCGATGGGCGGTGCGGATCCCGACGGGCGCATCGTTCGAGTCGGGACCGCGACCGGGAGGCCAATCCCCGGTCCGGCACTGGCAGAGAAGACCGCGATGTCGATCCTGTCCCTGGAAGACCTTGGCGTGACCCTCGGGGCGCCGCTGTTCACCGACCTGTCGCTGACCGTCCATCCCGGCGACCGCATCGGCCTTGTCGCCGCCAACGGGCGCGTCGATATCGTGCTCGACGATCTCGCCATTCCGGCGGAGCTGCGCGACCGGCCGCTTCGCGCGCTTTCGGGCGGCTGGCGGCGGATGGCGATGCTGGCGCGGGTCTGGGTGACGGAGCCGGACCTTCTGCTGATGGACGAGCCGACCAACCATCCGACATCGAGGGGCAGGAGGCGCTGGAGGCGGAGCTGCTCGCGGGCGAGACGAGCGCGCTTCTCGTCTCGCGTGACCGCGCCTTCGTGCGGGCGGTCGGCAACCGGTCCTGGCGGATCGACGGCAAGCGGCTGGTCGCGGAGGAGGGGCCGGAGGCGTTCTTCCGCGCGGCGCTCGGCGGCTGGAGCGTTTCGGGTTTGCTTTGTATCAGAATTCGAATCTTTTTCGTTCGAATCCCGATACTTGCCATCTCAACATAAACCCGAAGCGCTTCAGCGCCGGGCTTGCCAGATGCCGGGCGCGGGCGGCAGACTGGGCGACATCGGGGAAGATCGGGCAGGGGAGGGCCGGATGATGGCGGACGGCGCGGCTGCGGTCGCTGCTCGGTCCCGGTCTGCTCTGGTCGCCGGCCCGTGCCGGGGGGCTGTCGCCCTGGCTGCGGGGCTGGGGGCTGCCGGCGCCGCGGCCGGGGGACGGCGCGGTGCAGGCAGGTGCCGACCCGTCACAAGGGCATCCCGGTGGTGACGCCCCGCTTCCTCCGCGCCGCCCGCGCGGCGGGCGTACAGGTCCATGTCCGGACCGTGAACGAGGCGGCGGAGATGGAGCGCCTCACTGACCTCGGCGTCGACGGGCTGATGAGCGACCGGCCGTCGCTGCTCCGGGAGGTGATCGCCGGGCGGGGCGGGCCGGCGGGCTGAATAGCCCTTCACATCGCCGCACCGCTTGCGTAGAACCGCCCCCTGATCCTCCCGGAGACGAGACCATGCAAGGCAGCGCCAACCTCAACCTGATGATCAAGGCCGCGCGCAAGGCCGGCCGGTCCCTCGTGAAGGATTTCCGCGAGGTCGAGAACCTGCAGGTCTCGGTCAAGGGGGCCGGCGACTTCGTCAGCCGCGCCGATATCGCGGCGGAGAAGATCATCCGCGACGAGTTGATGGGCGCGCGCCCGACCTATGGCTGGGTGGCTGAGGAATCGGAGCCGGTCGACGGCGCCGATCCGACGCGGCGCTGGATCGTCGATCCCCTCGACGGCACCACGAACTTCCTGCACGGCCTGCCGCACTGGGCGGTTTCCATCGCGCTCGAGCACAAGGGCGAGGTGGTCGCGGGGGTGGTCTTCGATCCGGCCAAGGACGAGATGTTCGTGGCCGAGAAGGGCCAGGGCGCCTGGATGAACGAAAGCCGGATCCGGGTCTCGGGCCGCAAGGCGATGTCGGAGGCGGTCTTCGCCACCGGTGTGCCGTTCGGGACGAAGAAGACCCTGCCCGCGACCTTGAAGGACCTCGCGCGGCTGATGCCGGCCTGCGCCGGCGTCCGCCGCTGGGGGGCCGCCGCGCTCGACCTCGCCTATGTCGCGGCGGGGCGCTACGACGGGTTCTGGGAGCGCGAGCTGTCGCCCTGGGACATCGCGGCGGGGATCGTCATCGTGCGCGAGGCCGGCGGCTTCGTCGAGGCGGTGCGCGAGGGGCGCGAGATCTTCGAGACCGGCGCGGTCATCGCCGCGAACGGCGAGATCTTCGCGCCATTCGCCAAGGCGTTGCGCGAGCCGGCCTGAGGCGCAAGGGGGCTTCCGCCCCCTCGCCCCGGAGAGATCCGGGGCTCACCCCCGAGGATATTTCCGGCAAGATGAAGATCAGCCCCGGTCGGACGGGTGGTTGATGCCGTCGGTCCAGGGCACTTCGCCGAGGTCGCGCGGGTTCACGCCGTCGAGGCAGGCGGCGTTGACGCCGTATTCGTTCGGGTTCGACCGGCGGCGGTGGTGGGTGTAGATGCCGCAGGTCTTGCAGAACCAGTGTTTCGCGGTGCCGGTGTTCCAGGTGTAGAGGCTGAGGTTGTCCTCGCCTTTCACGATCCGAACACCGTCGAGCGGGGCGGAGACCGCAATGGCGCCGCGCCTTGCACAGAACGAACAATCGCAGCGCTGCGCGGTGGCGAGCCCGTCGCTCAGCGTGACCGCGAGTTCGACGGCGCCGCAATGGCAGGTGGCGCGGTGGGGGCTACGGATCCCGGGCAGCATGGTCAGCGTCTCCGGCGGACGGTGGGGATGGTCGAGCGGGCATACTCGGCCTCGGGATGCGGCGGGTGGCCGGCGGTCCGCCGCCAGTAGGCGCCGGCGCCGCGCCTCAGCCAGGCCGGGACCGTCAGCGCGATGCCGGCGAGGAAGCCGCCGGCATGGGCCCAGTAGGCCACCCCGCCGCCATTCGCCGGCGTCGAGAGGCCGGAGAAGAGCTGCATGCCGAACCAGAGGCCGAGCATGATCCAGGCCGGGACCGTGAAGACCCGGAAGAAGACGACGAAGATCAGCACGATATCGACCTTCGCCCGGGGAAACAGCAGCAGATAGCCGCCCATCACCCCGCCGATCGCGCCGGAGGCACCGACGGTCGGGATCGCCGAGCCGGGATCGGCGGCGATATGGGCGAGCGCGGCCGCTATGCCGGCGGCGAGGTAGAAGAGCAGGAAGCCGAGATGGCCGAGCTGGTCTTCGAGATTGTCGCCGAAGATCCAGAGGAAGAGCATGTTTCCGGCAAGGTGCAAAAGCCCGGCATGGAGGAACATCGAGGTGAAGATGCCGTGCCATTCGCCGCCTTGCGTGACCACGACCGGGATCATCGCCCAGTCGCGCCAGAAGCCGAGCATCGCGCGTTCGCTGCCGGTATAGGGCATCTGCAGGAGGAACGCCGCGAGGTTGGCGGCGATCAGCGCGTAAAGCACATAAGGCGTGCGTTCGGACGGGTTGTGGTCGCGCAAGGGAAACATGGCGCGACGGTCGCCCGTTCGCGCCTTTCCGTCAAGCGGAACCCGCCTCGGCCAGCAGGGCCGCGTTGCCGCCCGAGGCGGTGGTGTCGACGCAGACATGGCGTTCCTGCGCCGCGTGGCCGCGATCGGGCATCGCGGTGAGGAGCGGCAGGATCGGCCCGGCGCGGCGGGCGAGGGCCTGCGCATGGGCGCGCGCCGTCTCCGCGTCGCCCCAGTAGAGGACGCCGGCGAAACCGGTGAGCGTCTCCAGCGCCTCAGGATCGAGCGCGCCCGCCACCGCGATGGCGCGGCCGCCGAGCGCGTGGAGCGCCTCGGCCTGCGCCTCGGTCGCCTCGCGCCCGGGGCCGAGGCAGAGGAAGGGCGCCCGGGTGACGAGCGTCAGGCGGTTCGATTCGCCGGTCGGGCCGGGCAGGTAGATCTGGTCGAGGATCGCGGGCGGGGGCGCGGCATCGAGGGCCGCCTGCACCTTCGCGGGATCGGCCGCGCCGGTCGCTTCGCCCGTGGCCGTCGCCGGGTCGGGCGCGGTGAAGCGGTGGAGGTAGTCCGGCCCGCCGGCCTTCGGGCCGGTGCCCGAGAGCCCCTCGCCACCGAAGGGCTGGGAGCCGACGACCGCGCCGATCTGGTTGCGGTTGACGTAGATATTGCCGACACGGAGCGCCTCGGTCACTTCCTGCACGCGGTTGTCGATCCTCGTGTGAAGCCCGAAGGTCAGCCCGTAACCCGTTGCGTTTATGTCGTCTATCACCTTCGGCAGGTCCTCGGCCGCGAAGGTCGCGACATGGAGGACGGGGCCGAAGATCTCGCGCGTCATCTCGGCGATGCCTTTCACGCGAAGCACCGTCGGGGCGATGAAATGGCCGCCCTTGGGCGTCGAGAGCTGGCGCAGAAGCCGGCCTTCCTTGCGGGCCTTCTCGATATGGGCGCGGATGCCCTGCTCGGCCTCGGCGTCGATGACCGGGCCGGTATCGGTCGGGAGCGCCCAGGGGTCGCCGACCGTCAGCTCTTCCATCGCGCCGAAGAGCATGTCGGTGAACTGGGGGGCGATGTCGTCCTGCACGTAGAGGCAGCGAAGCGCCGAGCAGCGTTGACCGGCGGACTGGAAGGACGAGGCAACGATGTCGCGCACCGCCTGTTCGGGGAGCGCGGTCGAGTCCACGATCATCGCATTGAGACCGCCGGTCTCGGCGATCAGCGGCGCGCCGGGGGCGAGGTGGTCCGCCATCGCGCGGCGGATCATCAGCGCGGTCTCGGTCGAGCCGGTGAAGCAGACGCCGCTCACGCGCGGGTCCGAGGTGAGGCGGGCGCCGACCGTGGCGCCGTCGCCGGGCAGGAGTTGCAGCGCCGAGGCCGGGACGCCGGCCTTGTGCAGAAGCGCCACCGCATGGGCGGCGATGAGCGGCGTCTGCTCGGCCGGTTTCGCGAGAACCGCGTTGCCGGCGGCGAGGGCCGCTGCGATCTGGCCGGTGAAGATCGCGAGCGGGAAGTTCCAGGGGGAGATGCAGGCGAAGGTGCCGAGCGGCGGGCGGGTCAGATCCTGCCCGCGCGCGGCGTAGTAGCGCAGGAAATCCACCGCCTCGCGCAGTTCGGCGACGGCATCGGGCAGGGTCTTGCCGGCCTCGCGCGCCAGAAGCGCGAAGATCGGCCCGAAGTTTTCCTCGTAGAGGTCGGCGGCGCGGTTGAGGATCGCGGCGCGCGCCTTCGCGCTTGCCTTCCAGGGCTTCGCGGCGGCGAGCGCACCGTCCACGTCCGCCTTCGTCGCATCGGTGACGCGGCCGACGAGATGGCCGGTCGCCGGGTTCAGCACCCGTTTCGGGCTCGCGCCCGCGACCTTGCAGGCGAGGATCGGCTGGGCGGCGAATTCGGTCTTGGCGAAGGGATCGCGGGCGGCGTCGATGCGGGCGAGGGTTTCGGCGTCGGTCAGGTCGAAGCCCGCCGAGTTGCGCCGTTCGGGCGCGAAGATGTCGGGCCCCTTGCGGATCGCGCGGTTGGTGAGGCCGGGCAGCATCGCCTCGACCGCCGTCAGCGGGCAGGCGGCGACCTCTTCGGGCGTCACGTCCTCGTCCACGATCTGGTTGACGAAGGAGGAGTTGGCGCCGTTCTCCAGCAAGCGCCGGACGAGATAGGCGAGAAGGTCGCGGTGGGCGCCGACGGGCGCGTAGATGCGGCAGCGGGTCTTTTCGCGCTTCAGCACGATGTCATGGAGCCGCTCGCCCATCCCGTGCAGGCGCTGGAACTCGAAGGGTTTTCCGGCGCCCATGTCGAGGACGGCGGCGACGGTATGGGCGTTGTGGGTGGCGAATTGCGGGTAGATGCGGTCGGTCATCGAGAGAAGCTTTTTCGCGTTGGCGATGTAGCTCACGTCCGTGGCCTCTTTCCGGGTGAAGACCGGGAAATCCGTCAGGCCAAGGACCTGCGCGCGCTTCACCTCGGCATCCCAGTAGGCGCCTTTCACCAGCCGCACCATGATCTTGCGGTCAAGCTTTCCACTCAGCGCGTGGAGCCAGTCGAGCACCGCGCCGGCGCGGCGGCCGTAAGCCTGCACCACGACGCCGAACCCGTCCCAGCCGGCGAGATCCTCGTCGGCCAGCACCGCCTCGATCACCTTCAGCGAGAGGGTCAGCCGGTCGGCTTCCTCGGCGTCGATGTTGAAGCCCATCCGCGCCTGCGCCGCCTGAAGTGCCAACTTGCGCACCACCGGCACCAGCTCGGCCATGACCCGCGCCTCCTGCGCGACCTCGTAGCGGGGGTGAAGGGCGGAGAGCTTGACCGAGATGCCGGGATTGTCGCGGATGTCGTCGCTGATGGCGGCGGTGGAGATCGCCGCGATCGCCTTGGCATAGGCCAGCGCATAGCGTTCGGCATCCTCGGCGGTCTTCGCGGCCTCGCCGAGCATGTCGTAGGAATAGGAGTAGCCCTGCACCTCCATCTTCGCGGCGCGTTCCATCGCGGCGTTGATCGTCTCGCCAAGGACGAACTGGCGGCCCATCTCCTTCATCGCCTGGCGGACGGCGCGGCGGATGACCGGTTCGCCCAGACGCTTCACCGCGCCGCGCAGGTGTCCGACGATCCCCGGTTCGCGGTCCTCCAGCACCTTGCCGGTCAGCATCAGCGCCCAGGTCGAGGCGTTGACCAGCGACGAGGCGGAATGGCCGAGGTGCCGGCCCCAGTCCGAGGGCGCGATCTTGTCCTCGATGAGGGCATCCATCGTCTCGGCGTCGGGGACGCGCAGCAGCGCCTCGGCGAGACACATGAGCGAGATGCCCTCTTCGGTCGAGAGCCCGTATTCGGCGAGGAAGACCTCCATCAGGCCCGGCCGCACATCGGCGCGGATCTGGCGGACGAGCGCGGCACCCTCGGCCGAGATCCGGGCGCGGTCGGCGCTGTCGAGGCCGGCGGCGCCGATCAGGCGTTTGAGAAGCGGGGCTTCGGGCTGAAGCGTGCCGGTTTCGATAGCGTGCCAGAGATCGTGCATGGGGTCCTCCACCTGATAGGCCCATGATATCGTTTGCATGGCAGGTAATCTGTCTGTTTAATGATCAAAATATAGGTGAAGTGTCCAAATACACTGGAAACTCCATGCCGAATGGACTTCAGGAAATCGACCGCTACGACGCCGCGATTCTGCGCGCCCTGTCGGAGGACGGCCGCATGTCGGTCACCGAGCTTGCCCGCCGCATCGGGCTGACCAAGACGCCGACGCAGGCGCGGGTGAAGCGGCTCGAGGAGGCGGGCGTGATCGCCGGCTACCGCGCCGTCCTCAGCCCGATCCGCATGGGCCTCGCCCATGTCGCCTATGTCGAGGTGCGACTGTCGGATACCCGCGAGGCGGCTTTGCAAGCCTTCAACAAGGCGGTGCGCGGGGTACCGGAGATCGAGGAATGCCACATGATGGCGGCGGGCTTCGACTATCTCATGAAGGTCAGGACCAGCGATATCGGCGACTACCGCCGGGTGCTCGGCGAACGCATCTCGACCCTGCCGCATGTCGCCTCGACCTCGACCTACGTGGCGATGGAGGCGGTGAAGGAAACCGGTCTCTGAGCTTGCCGCCACCGCCCGGTGCGCTATGGTCTGCCGGCCCGCCCGCGTGGTGAAATGGTAGACACAGGGGACTTAAAATCCCCAGGCTTCGGCCGTGCCGGTTCAAGTCCGGCCGCGGGCACCACCCGATCCATGACTGTTCGAATATGACGTCGTGGGTATGGATCGGCTTTTCAGCCCCCTTCGGCTCGCCGTGAAGACCGTGCCCGGTGGATGCGGGCGGGGGCGGGGAATTCGGGGGGCGGGGGGCGAAGCCCGGCTTACGTCCTCACCCCGGCGAAGCGCTTTTGCCAGTCCTCGCGCTCCTCGTCGGCGATCTTGGCGAAGAGGACTTCCGGCGTCTCGAAGCCATGGCCGGGTTTCAGGACGGTCAGGGCGTCGGCGACGGGGCCGGGCCAGGTCCGGTCCCCGGTCTTCATCGCCGCGAGCATCTTGGCGCTCGCGTCGGGGATGAAGGGTTCCGAGAGGATCGCGTAGAGGCGGACGAGGTTGAGGCCGAGGCGGACCATCGCCGCGGCGCCGTCCGGGTCGCTCTTGTGGACGGTCCAGGGCGCGGCCGATTGCAGGTATTCGTTGCCGGCGGCCCAGATCGTGCGCAGTTCGGTCGCGGCCTTGCGGATCTCCATCGCCTCCATATGCGCCTCATAGGCACGGGTGCGGGTTTCCAGCTCCGCGATCAGCGCCTCGGCGCGGTCGTCGAGGCTGCCGCCCGCCGGCACCGCCTCGCCGTATTTCGAGCGGCAGAACTTGGTGATCCGGCTGACGAAGTTGCCGAGCACGTCGGCGAGGTCCTTGTTGACGGAGGTCTGGAAGTTTTCCCAGGTGAATTCGCTGTCGGAGCTTTCGGGCGCGTGCGAGAGAAGCCACCAGCGCCAGTAATCGGCGGGAAGGATGCTCAGCGCCTGATCCATGAAGACGCCGCGGCCCTGGCTGGTGGAGAACTGGCCGCCGTCGTAGTTGAGGTAGTTGAACGACTTGATGTAGTCGACGAGCTTCCACGGCTCGCGCGAGCCCATGATCGTCGCGGGAAAGCTGAGCGTGTGGAAGGGCACGTTGTCCTTGCCCATGAATTGCACATAGCGGACATCTTCGGCGCCCTTGTCGGTCCGCCACCAGCGTTCCCATGCACTATCCTGCTGTCCGGTCGCATCCGCCCATTCGGCCGTCGCGGCGATGTATTCGATGGGGGCGTCGAACCAGACGTAGAAGACCTTGCCCTCCATCCCCGACCATGGCGCGCCGTCGAACTGCACCGGCACGCCCCAGGAAAGGTCGCGGGTGATGCCGCGGTCCTGCAAGCCCTCGCCGTCGTTCAGCCATTTCCTGGCGATCGAGGTGGTCAGGACCGGCCAGTCGGTCTTGCTGTCGATCCAGGCCGAGATTTCGCCCTTCAGCGACTTCTGCCTGAGATAGAGGTGCTTGGTCTCGCGCACTTCGAGCTCGGTCGAGCCGGAGATCGCCGAGCGCGGGTTGATGAGGTCGGTCGGGTCGAGCTGCTTGGTGCAGTTCTCGCACTGGTCGCCGCGTGCCTTGTCGTAACCGCAATTGGGGCAGGTGCCCTCGATATAGCGGTCGGGCAGGAAGCGGTTGTCGGCGACGGAGAAGACCTGGCTTTCGCTCCGCTCCTCGATGAAGCCGTTCTCCGCCAGCCTTTTGGCGAAATGCTGGGTGAGGGCGCGGTTGCGCGCACTCGACGAGCGGCCGAAATGGTCGAAGGAGAGGCGGAAGCCCTTGGCGATCGCGGCCTGCACCTCGTGCATTCCGGCGCAATATTCGGCGACCGGCTTGCCGGCCTTGGCGGCGGCAAGCTCGGCCGGGGTGCCGTGTTCGTCGGTGGCGCAGATGAACATCACCTCATGGCCGCGCATCCGCATGTAGCGCGCATAGAGGTCGGCCGGGAGCTGCGAGCCCACGAGGTTGCCGAGATGCTTGATGCCGTTGATGTAGGGGATCGCCGAGGTGATCAGAATCCGGGACATGAGCGCGCCTTTTCGTGCCGTTGGCGCCGATTTAGCGGCTTTGGCGGGGAAGGGCCAGAGGCTTGGGCGGTGTCAGTCGCCGTCGCGCGACCGGCCGAAGAGCCGGCCGCCGAGGAACGAGGTCCGGGGCGTGTAGACATAGCGGGTGCGGGCCGAGGGCGCGGGCCGGCTCCGCATCCTCAGAATGCCGAAAGCGATGAGAAGCAGATGGGCGAGGGCGATGAAGGTGAACATCGCCGCGGCGCCGAAGGCCTCGATCAGCGACGACGCGACGAGCGGAGAGGCAATGGCGCCGATGGCGTAGAGGAACATCAGCGCGGCCGAAAGCTCCACCCGCTCGGAGCTGTCGGCGAAATCGTGGGCATGGGCGGTCGAGATCGAGTAGACGGGCAGGGTGGCGGCGCCGAAAAGCGCGGCGGCGAGGAAGACCGGGACGGTGCCCATTCCCGACAGCCCCACGGTCAGCGCGCAGGAGACCATCCCGGCGCCGGAGATCCCGATGAGGACATGCCGCCGGTCGTACTTGTCGGCGAGCCAGCCGACCGGGAACTGCACCAGCGCCCCGCCGAGGACATAGGCCGCGAGGAAGAGCGCGATCCTGTCGGCCGTGAGCCCGACCTCGATCCCGTAGATCGGCCCGACCATGCGGAAGGCGGCGCTGGTGATCCCCGACACCACGACCCCCATCGAGGCGAGCGGCGAGCGCGCCCAGGCGAGGCCGGGGCGGAGCCGCGGCGCGGGCGGCATGTCGGGCTGTTCGGCGCGGCTGACGGTGACGGGCAGGAGGGCCGCACAGCAGAGAATGGCGAGGAGGTTGTAGGAAAAGTAGGCGGCCGGGCTCAGGATGCCGATGACGAGCTGGGCGCCGAGCGAGCCCGTGGTGTCGACGACCCGGTAGACCCCCATCGCCCGGCCCCGCGTCTCGTTCGTGACCTTGGCCTGGAGCCAGGCCTCGATGATCGTGTAGCAGCCGGCGACGCAGAGCCCGGAGAGGATGCGCAGCAGCGCCCAGGCATGAGGATCGACGATCATCATGTGGGCGATGAGGCCGATCGTGCCGGCGGCGGTGAAGGCGGCGAAGGCGCGGGAATGGCCGACCGCCCCCATGAGGCGCGGCGCCCACCAGCAGCCGATGAAGAAGCCGAGGAAATGCGACGAGCCGAGGAGGCCGATCTCGGCCTTGGAGAAGTCGAGCGCCACGCCCGAGAGCGCGTCGAGAGGTGCGACGCCGCCGGTGCCGAGTTGCAGGAAGATGACCGAGAGGAAGAGGGCGGCGAAGGAAATCAGGAGGCGCATGTCGTGTCGGACTTCTTGGATCGCGCCAACCATGTCGCCTCGGCCCGGGAATGCCCAGCGGAAATCGCCGGGCCGCAGCGATGTGCGGCGCCGGGCGCCCGTCAGCCCCCGCGCCGGAGCGCCGAGGCGGTCGTGCCGAAGCGGGCGCGGAAGGCGCGGGCGAAGGCGACCTGGCCGGAAAAGCCGGTCCTGAGCGCGATCTCCTGCACCGGCAGAACCGTGTCGGTGACCATCCGCCGCGCCTCGTCGAGCCGGAGGTCGAGGAAGAAGCGGCCGGGGCTGGTGCCGAGCCGGTCCGCGAACAGCATCTCGAGTCGCCGTTGCGAGAACCCGATCCGGCGGGCGAGGTCGGCGATGGCGGGCGGATCCTCGATCCCCGCCTCCATCAGCGCGATGGCGCGGCCGAGGGCGGGGTCGCTGCGGGCGAGGCGCGCGGCCGGGACCGCCTGCTGCGGCACCGTCGCGGCATGGACCGGTTCGTAGAGGAAGGCGCCGGCGACGCGAAGCGCGAGTTCCGCGCCATGCCGGGCGCGGATGAGGTCGAGCATCATGTCGAGGCTCGGCGCTGCGCCGCCGGTCGTGACCATCGGCCCCGAGATCACGTAGCGGTCGCGGCGCACGTCGATGGCGGGGAAGCGGTCGGCGAAGGTCTCCAGATCCTCCCAGTGCACCGTCGCGGCGCGGCGGTCGAGCAGCCCCGCATAGGCGAGGAACCAGCTGCCGCCGTCGATCCCGACCATCGCCCGGAGCCGGGGCGCGAGCCGGCGGAGACGCGCGAGAAGCCCCGGCGTGGCCTGTTCTGCGAGGCGGAATCCGGCGACGATCATCAGCACCTCGACCTCGGGCCGGTCGCCGAGGGGATCGGTCGCGACCTCGAACCCGGCGGTGACCGGCACCGGTCCGCCGGCGGCCGAGTAGTAGCGCCAGGCGAAGAGCGTCTTGCCCGCCCGCCGGTTCGCCGCCCGCATCGGATCGACCGAGGCGGCGAGCGACAGCGCATTGCTATCGGCCATCACGAGGATGCCGACCGACAGGGGCCCCGGTTCGGGCGCGAAGATCGTCCGTTCGCTTTTCATCAAACCCTTCGTATTTCGCAAAGCCCGCATCGGCAAGCCGGGGCGGAGGGGACTTGCGCTCCCGCCGCCGCGCGCCGAGTGTGGCGGCGATGCCCGGGCCGGAGCCGCCGATGCGCCTGAAATCCTCGCTATTGCTCTGCCTCCTCGCCCTCTCGGGCTGCGCGGCCACGCCGCCGCCGGGGCTGCGCGACGGGGCGAAGCCGATCTCGTCCGCCGCCGCCTTCGATCCGGCGCGCTTCGCCGATGTCTGGCATGTCGCCGCCGCCTACGGGGCCGAGGCGCGTTGCGGCCCCCTGGCCGAGACCTGGATCCTGACCGCGCCCGGCCGCTACCGCGTCACCGGCACCGCTTGCGGCCCGAACGGCGCCCGCGCCTTCGTCACCGAGGCGCGGGTGACGGGGCCGGGCCGGATCGCCCGCGACGGCGAGGAGCTCTGGGTGCTCTGGACCGACGCCGACTACCGCGTGGCGGTCATCGGCACGCCGTCGGGCGGCTTCGCCCGGCTCTTGTCGCGCACGCCCACGGTGCGGCCCGACCTGATGGTCGCGGCGCGGCGGGTGCTGGAGTTCAACGGCTACGATCCGGCGGCGCTGACGCCGCTCTGAGGCGGATGCGCTTGCGAGCGTCGGGACACGGCGCGGATCGGCCCCGGAGTCGGCGCTCCGGTTCGCCCCGAACCCGGTGCGGACCTCACGACGGGCGCTCGCCCGGCGGCTCCGCCCCGGTTCCGGGCAAGGGCGACCGACACGGGTCCGTATCCCGCCCGGTCAGGCAGCTAGAGCCCGCCGTCCCGCGCCAGCCTGTCGAGAAAGTCCGGGAATTCCCGCGCGCCGAGTTCGGCCTCCCGCACCAGCCAGTCGAAATGCGACGAGAACCCCGCCACCCGCGCGCTGTCGCGGAAGGCGATGTAGTGGCGGCCGAGATAGAGCACCGCCAGCAGCGGGCCGAAGATCGTGACCGGCGCCGAGAAGACCCGGCGGGCGTCGAAGACATAGATGCGCAAGGCAGGGTAGAGCTGGCGGTAGAGCTCGCGCAGCCGCGCGAGCTGTTCCGCGCGGATCCCGGCCGGAAGGCCGCGATAGTAGCCCTCGGCGCGGACGAAGGCCTCCACCTCGTGACCGGGCAGCGCGATCTCGTAGTCCGAACCCGACCGCGCCATCAGGCCGAGCCGGTCCTCGGAGGCGCCGATCGCCTGTTCGGCGGTGCGGCCAAGCTGCGGCTCGTATTCCCAGCGCAGCATGTCGCGGGTCTTGAGCATGTCGGGCAGGGTCGCAGGCACATGGCGGATCTTGTAGCCCGCCGCCTCCTGATGCCAGCCGAAGATCGTCTCGTCGATCAGCGCCCGCGGCGCCTCGGTCATGGTCAGCGAGGTGGCCAGAAGGTCGGCGAGCCGCTCCGGCCGTTCGGTCAGCCCCAGGAGCCAGTCGGCCGAGACCCCGAGGGCGGCGGCGCATTCGGCCACGACCTGCGCGTTCGGCAGCCGGGCGCCCTGTCCGGTCAGAAGCTGCGAGACGGTGGAGCGGTCGACGCCAACCTCGCGCGCGAGCCCGCTCTGGGTCACGGATTTCTCCGCCATCGCGCGGGCCAACCTGTCGCGGAAGAGGCCAGCACGATCGCGTTTGTCGATAATTCCACTCATGGCGTGAATAAGAACACATTTGCTGATAAATGTTAATCATATTCGGAATTCGCAAATCCGCCCCCGCCGCGTTAGCTGGCGGCAGGGCAAGAGGATGTGAATGGACACGGGCAAGCGGACGGTTTTGAAGGCGATCTTGTGGAACGCGCTGGGCCTCGCGATGATGGCCCTTGTCGGTTTTCTGATGACCGGTTCGCTCGCCACGGGCGGGGCGATGGCCGTGATCAACACCGCGATCGGGCTTTCGAGCTACATCCTTTACGAGCGGCTCTGGGCGCGGATCGCCTGGGGGCGGTCGCATGGCTGAGCGGCGCCCCTTGGTCGAATGGCCGACGCTTCTGCTCCTCGCCGCCTGCTATGCGGTCTGGGCGCTGGCGACGACGGCGCTCGCCGCGCTCTGGCTGCCGCTCGGCATCGGCACGCTGATCCTCGCCGTGACGCTGCATTCCTCGCTCCAGCACGAGGTGCTGCACGGCCATCCGTTCCGCTCGCGCAGGCTCAACGAGGCGCTGGTCTTCCTGCCCATCGGGCTCTTCTTCCCCTATGGCCGGTTTCGCGACCTGCACCTCGCGCATCACCGGGACGAGAGCCTGACCGATCCCTATGACGACCCCGAATCGAACTATCTCGACCCCAAGGTCTGGGCGCGGCTGCCGGGCTGGCTGCGGCTTGTCCTCAGGGCCAACAACACGCTTCTCGGGCGTATGGCGCTCGGCCCGGCGATCTCGATCTTCGCGGTGCTGCGAAGCGATGCGAGGGCGATCCTCGGCGGCGACCGGGCGATTGCCCGCGACTGGGCGCGGCACGGGGCGGGGCTGGTATTGGTGGGCATATGGATCGCAAGGGCGGACATGCCGGTCCCGGCCTATCTCCTCGCGGCCTATGCCGGCATGTCGATCCTGAAGATCCGCACCTTCCTCGAACACCGCGCCCATGACCTTGCCCGGGGCCGCACCGTCGTCGTCGAGGGCGGCTGGTTCCTGCCCTTTCTCTTTCTCAACAACAACCTCCATGTCGTCCACCATGCCAAGCCGGGCGTGGCGTGGTACCGGCTGCCGGCGCTCTATGCCGCGAACCGCGAGGAATTCCTGCGCCGGAACGACGGCTACCGCTATGCCTCTTACGCCGAGATCTTCCGCCGCCATTTCCTCAGGCCCAAGGATCCGGTGCCGCATCCCCTGCGCCCCGGCAACTGAGCTTCCCCCGGCGCGGCGCGCATGACAGAAGGGGGCGATGAGCCTCTGGGTGATCTTCACGCTGGCCGCCGCCGCCATGCAGACCGTGCGCTTCATGCTGCAAAAGCAGCTGAAGGGGGCGGGGCTGTCAACGGGCGGCGCGACCTTCGCGCGCTTTCTCTTCGCGGCCCCCATCGCGTGCGTGCTGGCGGTGCTGACACTTGCCGCGACGGGAACCCCGCTGCCGGCGCCGGGACCGGGCTTCGCGACC
Organism: Paracoccaceae bacterium; assembly: GCA_011620265.1. Taxonomy (GTDB): domain Bacteria; phylum Pseudomonadota; class Alphaproteobacteria; order Rhodobacterales; family Rhodobacteraceae; genus Albidovulum. Next base: position 22,008 of record WOZM01000159.1, on the reverse strand, counting down.
TATGTCGTGCTTGGCGCCACCGGCCAGATCGTCGCCACCTTCCTCACCGTCGCGCTCTTCTCGCTGCGGAACTTCGCCGTCGGCGTCGCCTTCACCAAGACCGAGACGGTGCAGGTCGCGCTCTTCTCCGCCGTCCTCCTCGGCGAGACGGTGCGCCCCGAGGGCTGGGTCGCGATCGGCATCGGGCTCGCCGGGGTCCTGCTCCTGTCGCGGGGGACGGGGGCGGGGGCGGGCTTCTTCGGGCGCGCCGCCATCTACGGCGTCCTCGCCGGCGGGCTCTTCGGCCTCTCGGCGATCGGCTACCGTGGCGCGACGCTGGCGCTGATGCCGCTTCCGTTCTTCGTCAGGGCGCTTCTGGCCCTGGCGGCGGCGACGGTCTTCCAGACCCTCGCGATGGGGCTCTGGCTCGCCTGGCGCGAACCGGGCGAGATCGGCCGCGTCCTCGCCCGCTGGCGGCGGACGGTCTTCGTCGGCCTCACCGGAATGCTCGGCTCGCTCGGCTGGTTCGCCGCCTTCTCGCTCCAGAACGCCGCCTATGTCCGGGCGCTCGGCCAGGTGGAGATCGTCTTCACCCTCATCGCCTCGGCGCTGGTCTTCCGCGAGCGTCTGACCGGCCGCGAAGGGCTCGGCATCGCGCTGGTCGTGGCCTCGGTGGTGCTGATCGTCCTCAGCTTCGGCTGAACGCCGTCCACGCCACGCCTTCCTTCTTCTGTTCGAAAATACCTCCGCCGGAGGCAGCGCCGGGGCGATCGCCCCGGCGGCGGAGCGGCCGTCGCGACCGCGATGGCCGCGACCGGAAGGACCGGCGCGCGCAAGCGCGCTCCTTCGGATCGGCGGCGGATCAGTCGAGCCGGCGGAAGACCGGTTCGGAGCCTGAATTGTCGAAGAAGGGCACCGCCTCGGGCGCGCCGCCCCGCGCCAGAAGGGCGGCGACCTCGCCGAGGACCACCTCGGTGATGAAGGGCAGGTTCAACCGCCGCGCCTCGGCCATCGGCACCCAGTGGAGGTGGCTGAGTTCGTCCGAAGCGCGCGAGAAGTCGTCCGGATCGCCGGCGAGGGAAGCGGCATCGGCGAGGAAGAACCGCGCGTCGAAGCGGCGCGGCCGGCCGGGGGGCGTGATCGCGCGGAAGACGAAGGAAAGGGCCGCAGCGGTCGGCAGAAGCCCGCTTTCGGCGAAGTCGCGCCAGCCCTCCGGGGCGGTCCCGGGCCAGGACCCCGGCGCGCCGAGGAGAAGCCCGGTCTCCTCCCAGAGCTCGCGGATCGCGCCGGCCGCCAGTGCCGGGGCGAGGCCCGGGGGCGCGCCGGCGCCAAGGCGCCGGAGGCAGACCGGGGCAAGGGGGGCGGCAAGCGGCACCGTCGCGTCGCCGGGGTCGATCGCGCCGCCGGGAAAGACATACTTGCTCGGCATGAAGGCCGCCCCCGCGCCGCGCTGGCCCATCAGGATCGCCGGGGCGCCGGCATCGCGGCGGACGAGAAGAATTGTCGCCGCGTCGCGGATCGGCGGCGGCGCCGGGTGTGTCTCAGCCATCGGTCTCGCCGCCGAAGCCGTGCATCCGCTTGGCCCACTGGATCGCCACGATCATTCCCTTGAGCCGCGGCAGGAGGAACAGCGACAGCGCCACGCAGCCCGCGGCGAAGCTTCCCGCCAGGACCAGCGGATCCGGCCGCCAGGTGACGAAGGCCCACATGATGAGCGGCGCCATCAGGTGCCCGACGATGAGGATGGTGAGATAGGCCGGCCCGTCATCGGCCCGGTGGTGATGCAGCGCCTCGCCGCAGGCGGGGCAGGTGTCGCGCACCTTAAGGTAGCCGGTCAGAAGCGCGCCCTTGCCGCAGGCGGGGCAGCGCTTGCGAAGACCGCGCCATATGGCGGGGCGCATCGGCCGGTCGTCGTCCGGGGTGAAGGCGGCATCGGTCATCGGCATCTCCTCATCCCGGCGGTGTAGCACCGAATGCTCCGCCCGCGAAAGACCGGGCGGAGGAACTCGCGAAAATGTCGCGTTCCGCGGTTCCGCCGCGACGGAACGGCCGGCGCCGCGCGTGAAACGGTCAGTTGGCGCGCGAACCGCCTCCGATCAGACCGAAAGGAAGAACCGATGGCTTCTAAATCCCTTCTCGCGGCACTTGCCCTCTCGCTCGGCGCGGCGGCGCTCGCGGCACCGACGATCGGTGCGGCCTTCGACCGCAGCGGGCAGATGGGCGGCATGATGGGGGGCGGCATGATGGGCGCGCCCTGGGCCGGCTTCGACTTCGCCGCCGTCGACACCGACAAGGACGGCAAGATCACCGAGGCCGAGCTTTCGGCCTATCGCCAGTCCCATGTCGCCGGCGTCGATACCGATGGCGACAAGATGATCTCGGCCGCCGAGCTTTCGGCGCGGATGATGGCCCGGATGCAGGCGCGGGCGGACGCGATGGCGAAGGCCCGGGTCGAGGCGCAGGACGCCGACGGCGACGGCAAGCTTTCGGCCGAGGAACTGCTCGCCCCGCCGATGGCCGGGCGGCTCTTCCAGCGGCTCGACAGCGATGGCGACGGCGCGGTGAGCGAGGCCGAGATCGCGGCGATGCGCGACCGGATGGGCGCCATGGCCGGCCGGATGGGCGGCCAGATGGGCGGCGGGCAGGGCGGGCAGGGCCGGATGGGCCACGGTCACGGGCACGGCCATGACCACGACCGCGGCGGGATGGGCGGCCGGATGGGTGCAGAAGGCGGTTATCCCGGCATGCAGGGCCATCCGATGATGGACGGCTTCGGCGGCGGCTGGTTCGGCTGGGACGACGGGACCGGCGCGGATCAGTGATCCCCCGCTTGCCCGGCGCCGGGATTGCCGGGGCGGGCTGCCTTGTCCGCCCCGGCAATTTCCCCTTTGTCGGGCGCGGCCTTTCGGTTTAGGCCTCGTGGAACAATGGCCATGGCCCTCGACGCGCAGGATGACCGCTCCGACGACACGCTTCTGGCCCTCTACGGGCAGGGCGACCGGGCGGCTGCGCGGGCCCTGGCCGGGCGGCTGACGCCCCTGGCCTTCCGGGTCGCGCAGCGGATGCTCCGCGATCCGGCCGAGGCCGAGGACGTGGCGCAGGAGGCGATGCTGCGGCTCTGGCGCGCGGCGCCCGGCTGGCAGGCGGGCACGGCGAAGGTCTCGACCTGGCTCTACCGGGTCGTGGTCAACCTCTCGACCGACCGGCTGAGGCGGCGGCGATCGGTGCCGCTCGAAGCGGCGCCGGAGCCCGAGGACGGGCGGCCGGGCGCCGACGAGGGGCTGGTCGAGGCCGATCGCGCGGCGGCGCTGGAGGCCGCGCTGCAGACGCTGCCCGAGCGGCAACGCGAGGCGGTGGTGCTGCGCCACCTCGAAGGCCTGGCAAACCCCGAGATCGCGGAGATCATGGGCGTGGGCGTCGAGGCGGTGGAAAGTCTGACGGCGCGGGGCAAGCGCGGATTGATGCAGGTGCTGGCGGGACGGCGTGCGGAACTGGGATATGGCGATGGCTGATCTGGATCGGGACGACGAACTCCTGGAAGGCTTCTTCCGCGCCGCGCGGGAGGCCCGGCCGGCGCCGTCCGGGGCGCTGATGGCGCGCATCCTCGCCGATGCGGAGGCCGGGATGCCGCGCCCGCCCGGGCCGCATCCGCTGGCCCGGCCGGCCGGCGGCGGCGGGGACGGCGGCGTGCTGTCGTGGCTCGGCGCGGCCTTCGGCGGCTGGCGCGGCATCGGCGGGCTCGCGACGGCGACGGTGGCCGGGCTCTGGCTCGGCTATGCCGGGCTCGCCGACACGAGCCTGCTGACCGGCGGGCTCTGGAGCGCCGGCGAGGCGGCGGCGACGGTTGAACTGATGCCGGGGGTGGAGGTTTTCGCGCTCGCAACCGGATGGGAGGGCTGAGGATGGCGGAGGCCGACGTGATGAAATCGAAACCGGGCGGGCGCTGGACGACCTGGGCGCTCATCGCCTCGCTCGCGCTCAACCTCTTCGTGGCGGCGGCGGTGGTGGGCGCCGGCATGCGTCATCACCGCATGCCGCATGGCGATGTGCGCGATGTGGGCTTCGGCCCCTTCACCGAGGCGCTGACGCGCGAGGATCGCGCCGCTCTGCGCGATGCCTTCATCGCCGCGGCGCCCGATTTCCGCGACACGCGGCGCGAGGCGGAGGCGGGGTTCACCCGCCTCGTGGCCTCGCTGCGTGCCGATCCCTGGGACCGGGCGGCGACCGAGGCGGTCCTGGCCGAACAGGCCGCGCGCACCGCCGACCGGCTCGACCTCGGCCGGCGGCTTCTGGTCGAGCGGCTGGAGACGATGACGCCCGCGGCGCGGGCGGCGCTCGCCGACCGGATCGAGGCGGTCTCGGCGCGGGGCTGGCGCAAGCAATAGCGCGCGGCGCCGGGGCCCGCGTCGCAGACCTCAGGCGGCGGAGCGGCCGACCTTGACCTGGTTGCGCCCGTCGGCCTTCGAGTCGAGCAGCGCGCGGTCGGCCAGCCCGATCATGTCCTCGACCGACCCGGCGGCCGGATCGGAGCCGAGCGCGAGACCGATCGACAGCGTCACCGGAATGCTGCCATTGCCCTTCTGCAGCGGCACCGGCCGGTCGCCGACGACCCGGCGCAGCCGCTCGGCCGTCGCCCGGGCGGCTTCGAGCGTGGTATCGGGCAGGGCGATGAGGAATTCCTCGCCGCCGATCCGGGCGATGAGGTCGACGGCGCGGAGGTTCGATTTCAGCCGCTCGGCCACCTCGACCAGCACCGCGTCGCCGGCGGCGTGGCCCCAGGTGTCGTTGATCGACTTGAACCGGTCGAGATCGAGCACCATGACCGCGAACTGCCGCCCCGCCGCCTGCGCCCGCTCGGCGATCCGCGCGAGGTGCGGCAAAGCGTAGCGGCGGTTGTGAAGCCCGGTCAGGGGGTCGATCATGGCGAGCCGGAGCCCGTCGGCGAGCGAGTTGCGCAGGCGGTCCGACTGCCGCTTGCGGGCGATCTGGGTGCGGATCCTGAGCGCCATCTCGGCCGGGTCGGCCTGCGCCTCGATGAGGTCGGAGGCCCCGAGATCGAGCGCCACGGCGGCGGTTTCGCGCGCCTCGGCCGGCAGCATCACGCAGACCGCCGAATAGCGCGTCCCCGCGCGCGAGCGCAGCTCCGACATCAGCCTGAGCCCGTCGCCCGGCCGCATGAGGTCGGCGGCGACGACGAAGACGTCGGGCACCTTGCCATTGGCGAAATCCCCGAGCGCCGCCTCGCGGTCGAGCACGAGGACCCGGTCGGCGAGGTGCGGCTGCAGTTCCCGCTTCCAGGCAAGCGCGGTTTCCATCCGCCCCGCCACCAGCCCGACCAGCGCCTGTTCGCCGAAGGGCTGCGCCGCCTCGGCGAAGCCGAGCTCGCGGTAGGTGCTGTCGCGGAGGCCAAGCTGTTCGGCCGTCTCTCGCGCGCGAAGGAGGCTGCGGAGCCGGGCGAGCAGCACCATCTCGTCGAGGGGTTTCCAGAACACCTCCTCCGCCCCGGCCTGCAGCGCTTCCATCTTGCGGGCCATGTCGTGGAAGGCGGTGATCATCACCACCGGAATGTCGCGGGTCGCGGGATCGGCCTTGAGCGCCTCGCAGACCTCGATCCCGTTCATGTCCGGCAATTCGACGTCGAGAAGCACCAGATCGGGCCGCATCTGCCGTGCGAGGCGCAGCGCCTCGGCCCCGCCGGAGGCCTGCACCGTCTCGTAGAAGGCCGAGGCGAGCTTCACCTTCAGCACGATGCGATTCGTCGCGACATCGTCGACTATGAGGATCTTGCCGCCCACGGGGGCCTCCATCCGCTTTACTTGTACGTTCCGTGCACTCATCATTCGTTCGGAATGGTTAAGAAATGCTTTCCGCGAAGGTAAGGAATGAGACACGGATCGGTGAAAGGTCAGGAATCTGCCGACACGGTGGCGCTGAAGGCGCTGGGCTGGCTGGTGGGGCAGGAGGATCTGCTGCCGGTCTTCCTCGGCGCGACCGGAACCGCGCCGGACGAGCTGAAACGCCGCGCGTCCGAGCCGGATTTCCTGATTTCGGTGCTGGATTTCGTGCTGATGGACGATGCCTGGGTGATCGCCTTCTGCGATGCCGAGGGGCTCGGCTACACGGTGCCGAAGGCGGCCCGCCACGCGTTTCCGGGCGGCGAGGAGGCGCACTGGACCTGAGCGGCGTTGCCTTTGCCCGTGAAACCCGCCAGCTTCGCCCGGCGGAGGACTCTCCCGCCGGGACCCGCCACGGGCCGAGAGAAGGAATCATGAACGACATCCAGGGTCTCGTCTTCGACAAGGACGGCACGCTCTTCGATTTCCGTGCCACCTGGGGCGGCTGGTCGCGGCGGATGCTGGAGGAACTGGCCGCCGGCGCGCCCGATCTGGCCCTGCGGCTCGGCCGGGCGATCGGGTTCGACCTCGCCTCGGGCAGCTTCGCGCCCGACAGCCCGGTCATCGCCCATACCGCGCCCGAGATCGCGGCAGAGCTTCTGCCGCATCTGCCGGGCATGGATCTCGCGGTCCTCGTCGCGCGGATGAACGCGCTCGCGGCGGTGACGGACCTCGTCGAGGCGGTGCCGCTGGTGCCGCTCTTCGCGGGTTTCGCCGCGGCCGGGCTGAAGCTCGGGCTGGCCACCAACGATGCCGAGGGACCGGCCCACGCGCATCTCCACGCGGCCGGGATCGCGCGCTACTTCCACTTCGTCGCGGGTTTCGACAGCGGCCACGGCGCCAAGCCCGATCCCGGCCCGCTTCTGGCCTTCGCCAGCGCCGAGGGGCTGGAGCCGGGCCGGGTCGCGATGGTCGGCGACAGTCGTCACGACCTCGTCGCCGGCCGCGCGGCGGGGATGCGCACCGTCGCGGTGCTGACCGGCATCGCCGAAGCCGACGAGCTTCGCCCCTTCGCCGATGTGGTCCTGCCCGATATCGGCCATCTGCCGGGCTGGATTGCCGAAGGGGCAGTCAGCGCCGGCTGAATATGCGTGGCCCAAAAACGACGCATTCGCGTCGCGGAAGGCGGCGAAGCGATCCTGCCGCACAGCATGCTGGACCCGACCTGCATCGGAGGGACCGGCATGGGAAGCGAACTCAGGCGCAAGCGCGCGGGCGGACGGGCGGGCCATGCCGAGCGTGCCGGCATCAAGGCCATCGACCAGATGCCCTGGCGCATCCCGGTCAATCCCGACCGCCCGACCGAACCGATGGGCCCCGAGGGCGTCGAGGCGATCCACAAGGGCGCAATGCGCATCCTCGGCGAGATCGGCATCCGCTTCCTCAACGAAGAGGCGCTGGAGATCCTTCGCGACGCCGGCTGCAAGGTCGATGGCGAGACCGTCTATATGGACGAGGATTTCGTCATGGAGATGGTGGCGCGCGCGCCCCGGCAGTTCACCGTCACGCCGCGCAACCCCGACCGCGTGCTGCCGTTCGGCGGCCAGCATATCCTTTTCGGCAACGTCTCCTCGCCGCCGAACTACTGGGATCTGGCGCGGGGCAAGGTCTCGGGCTTCATGGAGGGGTATCGCGACTTCATCAAGCTGACGCAGTATTTCAACTGCATCCACTTCGCCGGCGGCTATCCGGTGGAGCCGATCGACATTCACCCCTCGATCCGCCACCTCGATTGTCTCTACGAGAAGCTGACGCTGACCGACAAGGTCTGCCATGCCTATTCGCTGGGCAAGGAGCGGGTCGAGGATGCGATGGAGATGGTCCGCATCGCCGGCGGGCTCACGCATGAAGAGTTCCGCGCCAAGCCGCGGATGTTCACCAACATCAACTCGGTCTCGCCCTTGAAGCACGACTTCCCGATGATCGACGGGGCGCTCCGGCTCGCGCGGGCCGGGCAGCTTGTCGTGGTGACGCCCTTCACGCTTGCCGGCGCGATGGCGCCGGTGACGATGGCCGGCGCGGTGACGCTCTCCATCGCCGAAGCCCTCGCCGCGGTCGCGCTGCTGCAATACGTGGCGCCGGGATCGCCGTCGATGATCGGCACCTTCACCTCGAATGTCGACATGAAGTCGGGCGCGCCCGCCTTCGGCACGCCGGAATACATGCGCGCGACGCAGATGACCGGGCAGATGGCGCGGTTCTACGGGCTTCCCTTGCGGTCGTCGGGGGTTTGCGCCGCCAACGTGCCGGACGGCCAGGCGATGTGGGAGACCTCGAATTCGCTCTGGGCGGCGATGCAGTCGGGCACCAACATGGTCTATCACGCCGCCGGCTGGCTCGAGGGCGGGCTGATCGCGAGCCCGGAGAAGTTCGTGATGGACTGCGAGGTGCTGCAGATGCTCCAGCGCTACATGGAGCCCGCGACCTGGGCGACGACGCCCGACGACATCGCCATCGACACGATCCGCGAAGTCGGGCCGGAGGGGCACTATTTCGGCTGCCAGCACACCCAGGACCGCTATGCCAACGCCTTCTATGCGCCGATCGCCTCGGACTGGCGCAACTACGAGGCATGGCAGCTCGACGGGTCGGTCTGGACGGCGGAGCGGGCGCACCGCATCGCCAAGGCGATCCTCGCCGAGTTCGAGGCGCCGCCGATGGACGCGGGCATCCGCGAGGAATTGCAGGCCTTCGTCGCCCGGCGCAAGGAAGAGGGCGGCGCGCCCACCGATTTCTGATCGGCTTTGCCCTTTCTTAACGCGGTCCGGCATAGGCTTGCCCCGCGCGGAAGGAAGGTCAGATGCACGGGCTCGTCAACCGATCGGTACAGTGTTTCCTGCGCGACACCTACGGGGTCGCGCGCTGGGCCTCGGTCGCCGAGGAGGCCGGGATCGACCCGAGCGGATTCGAGGCGCTTCTCGTCTACGACGACGCGCTGACCGATGCGATGATCGACGCCGCCGCGCGCCAGCTCGGCAAGCCGCGCGACGCGCTTCTGGAGGATGTCGGGATCTACCTCGTCGGGCTGGAGCCTTTGCGCCGGCTCCTGCGTTTCGGGGGCGTCGACTACGCCGATTTCCTGCAATCGCTCGACGAACTGCCCGACCGGGTGCACCTCGCCGTGCCGGATCTCGACATGCCGGATCTGGAGCTGAAGGCGACCGGGCCGGGGCGGTTCACGCTGATCTGCGGCGGCGAACACGACGGGTTCGGGGCGGTCTTCGCCGGGATCCTGCGGGCGATGGCCGACGATTACGGGGCGCTGGCGCTGATCGAGGCGGGCGGCGGCGGGGGCGCCGAAACCGTCGGGATCGAGCTTCTGGAGGCGCAGTTCGCCACCGGGCGCCGGTTCGACCTCGCCCGGCCGGAGGGGGCATGATGGACGGCAATCCGCTGAGCGATCCCGCGCTGCTGGGCGAGGCCGATCTCGGCCGGCTGATGCCGATGTTCCTCTGGGTCGCGCCCACGGGCCATATCCGCGCGGTCGGGCCGACGCTCGCCAAGCTCTGCGAGGGGGTGGCGATCGTGGGCCTGCGCTTTCTCGACATGTTCGAGATCCGCAAGCCGCAATCGGCCCGCAGCATGGACGAGGTGCGGCTCATGGCCGGGCAGCGGCTGCATCTCGGCCTGCGCGAGCCGCCGCATACCGGGCTGCGCGGCCTCGTCGTGCCGCTCCAGGATGGGCAGGGGATGATCGTCAACCTCTCGTTCGGGATCGCCGCGGCCGAGGCGGTGCGCGACCACGCGCTGACCAACGCCGATTTCGCGCCGACCGACCTGACGGTGGAACTCCTGTACCTGACCGAGGTCAAGGCGGCGGTGATGGAGGAGCTGGCGGCGCTGAACGCGCGGCTCCAGGCGGCGCAGCGGGCGGCCGAGGAGCAGGCGCTGACCGACGCGCTGACCGGGCTCGCCAATCGCCGGGCGCTCGACACCGCGCTCGGCCGGGTGCTCGACGCGGCCCTGCGGGGCGGCAAGGATTTCGCGCTCCTGCATCTCGACCTCGATTTCTTCAAGGCGGTGAACGATACGCTCGGCCACGCGGCGGGCGATCTGGTGCTGACCCATGTGGCGGCGGTCCTGCGTGGCGCGACGCGCAAGCAGGACACCGTCGCGCGGGTCGGCGGCGACGAGTTCGTGATGATCCTGCCGGGGCCGGTGGACGAGGCGACGATCACCACGATCGCGCGCCGGATCATCGCCGAGCTGGAAATGCCGGTGACGTTCGAGGGTGAGCCTTGCCGGATCTCCGGCAGCATCGGCGCGACGCTCTCGACGCTTTACGAGCGGCCCGATGCCGACCGGATGCTGAGCGACGCCGATACCGCGCTCTATGTTTCCAAGCGGCGGGGGCGGGGGCGGTGCACGATCTACGTTCCGGGCCTGGAACTGCCCGAGGACAAGCGCGGCGCGCCGGACCGGCGCTGAGGGCGGCGGCGCGTGCGCTACCGGTCCGCCATGCGGCGGTAGGCCCGGGAAAGAAGCAGCGGCGTCAGATACATCGGGATCTGGTAGCAGCCGATGAACATCAGGATCGGGTCGGTCGTCGCCGCCGGCAGGGCCACGAGGAAAAGCGCGATGTTGCGGTTACCGGCGACGATGGCCAGGGCCGGCAGCGCCGGGCCGGCGCCCGCCTTGCGCAAGAGCGCCGCCGCGCCGATCTGGGCGCCGAAATTCGCCGCCGTGGCGAGGGCGAGCCAGCCGAGAAGCGTTCCCGGCATCGACCGCAGCGCCGGGCCGACCGCCGACATCAGGCCGACGACCACCACCGCCATCGTGATCGCCGAGGCGCCGTCGAGCGCCCGCAACCCGGTCGCGCCGGGATCCCGCAGAAGCGTCCGGCGCAGGAGGAACGCCGCCGCCGCGGCAAGGGCGATGACGCCAAGGAGCCGCCCGGCCGCAATCAGGACCTCTCCGCCCCCGCCGAGGGACGGCATCGCCTGGAAGACCGGGATCACGGTCAGCGGCAGAAGCGCCGTCCCGACGATCAGCAGGCGGAATGCGGGCGCGGGGTCGGCGCCGGACAGGATCGCGAGGTTCGGGCTCCCGGAGATCGGCGAGGCGGCGAGCATCAGGACAATGGCGATCGCGCCCGGCGTGGCTGCGAGGCCGGCGGCGGCGGCGATCCCGGCCGCGCCGAGCGGCAGGACGAGCTGGTAGGCAAGCGTGAGCCCGAGGGTCGGCAGCGCCCCCCGGAGCGATCCGGCCGCCCGGCCCGGCCCCACGCGCAGGGCGGCGAGGAACAGCAGAAACGCCACCAGTTCCTGCAGCCAGGGCTTCATCGCCTGCGCGAGCCCCGGCAGCAGCACCCCGGCGACGAGGCCGAGGACGAGCAGCAGCCGCCCGTGCCCTCCGGCAAGGGCGAGGCCGGCGACAAGCCGGGTCACGCCAGCCCCCTCAGGATCAGGAGCGCCGAGGCGAGCCCCGCGACCGAGAGGAGAAGCGGCCGGTAGCGCCGGTCGAGCCGGCCCCCGATCCGCCGCGCGACGAGCGCGCCGGCGAAGACCCCCGGCAGCATCAGGAGCGCGAGCCCCGCGTCGCGCCCCGTGGCCCAGCCGGTCGCGAAGAGCCCGGCGAGCGAGATCGCGCAGCCGATGGCGAAGAAGGCCGCGAGGGTCGGGCGCGCCTCCCGCGCGGGGTGGCCCTGGTAGACGATGGCGAGGGGCGGCGCGCCGACCGAGGTGATCGTGCCCATCAGCCCCGACACGGTCGCCATCGCGACGAGGTTCCGCCGCGAGAAGGCCAGCCGCCAGCCCGCGACCGAGAGAAGCACCGCGAGGCCGACGAAGAGCCCGAAGATCAGCGAGAAGGTTTCGCGCGTGATCGCGAGCGACAGGATCGCCGCCGAAAGCCCGACCCCGAGAAGGCGGCCGAAGGCGGCGGGAACGACCTCCTCCCAGCGGATCGCGGCGCGTTCGCGCCAGGCGCCCCAGGCCGAGGTCAGAAGCCCGATGAAGAGCGCGGGTGCCGGAACCAGCATCGGGTCGATGAGCGCGAGAAGCGGCGCCGCCGTCAGGCCGAAGCCCATGCCAAGCCCGAACTGCACCACCGAGGCCGCGAAGACGATGACGAGGACCAGCGCCGCGAGCGCCGGCGAGGTCGTCACATGGGCGATAAGCGCCTCCACTCCCGCCTTATCCCCCCGGCCGCTGGATGATGTTCTCGGGCAGCCAGGTCGCCAGTCCGGGGAAGGCGATCAGCACGAAGACCATCACCACCATGATCAGGAACATCGGGACCGCCGCCTTGGCGATGAAGTTCATCTCGTGCCCGGTCATGCCTTGCAGCACGAAGAGGTTGAAGCCGATCGGCGGCGTGATCTGCGCCATCTCGACCACCACGACGATGAAGATGCCGAACCAGATGATGTCGATCCCCGCCTGCCGCACCATCGGCTCCACCACCGCCATCGTCAGCACCACCGAGGAGATGCCGTCGAGAAAGCAGCCGAGCACGATGTAGAAGCCGAGAAGCGCCATCAGAAGCTGGAATTTCGTCAGCCCCAGCGAGCCGATCCAGGTGGCGAGCGCCCGCGGCAACCCGGTGAAGCCCATCGCCAGCGACAGGAAGGCCGCCCCCGCGAGGATCAGCGCGATCATCGCCGAGGTGCGGGTCGCGCCGAAGAGGCTTTCCTTGAGGCTCGTCCAGGTCAGCGAGCCCTGGAAGGCGGCGAGCGCCATCGCGCCGAGCACCCCGAAGCTCGCGGCCTCGGTCGCGGTGGCGAAGCCGAGATACATCGAGCCGATGACGAAGGCGATGAGCAGAAGGACCGGGATCAGGAAGCGCGAGTTGGAGAGCTTTTCCATGAAGCTCGTCGCGGGCTCGGGCTTCGGATCGAAGCTCGGCGACAGCCGCGACCAGATCGCGATATAGCCCATGAACATCGCGGCGAGGACGAGGCCGGGGAAGATGCCGGCCATGAAGAGCTTGGAGATCGATTCGTTGATCGTCACCCCGTAGACGATGAGCGTCAGCGAAGGCGGGATCATCAGCCCGAGCGTCGCGGCACCGGCAAGCGTGCCGATCACCATCTGCTCGGGATAGTCGCGCCGCATGAGTTCCGGGATCGACATCTTGCCGACCGTGGTCAGCGTCGCCGCAGAGGAGCCGGAGACGGCGGCGAAGACCGTGCAGCCGACGACATTGGTGTGCAAAAGCCCCCCCGGCAGCCGCGCCATCCAAGGGCTGAGGCCGCGGAACATGTCCTCGGACAATCGGGTGCGATAGAGGATCTCGCCCATCCAGATGAAAAGCGGCAGCGCGGTCAGCGACCACGAGGAGGAGGACCGCCAGATCACCGTCATCATCGTGTCGCCCACGGGCCGCGTGGTGAAAAGCTCCATCCCGACGAAGGCGACGCCGAGAAGCGCGAGCCCGATCCAGACGCCCGAGCCGAGGAGCAGGAAGAGGGTGAGGAGGAAGATCGCCAGCGGCCAGAATTCTTGCGCCATGATCGCCCCCTATTCCGCGTGGCTCTGCGCCGCGACATCGTCGCGGATGTTGTCGCGTCCGGTGAGGATGAGCGTGACGAGGTTGTCGGCGAAGGCGACCGCCAGCAGGATCGCTCCGAGGGCGACGGGCATCTGCACGATCCAGAGCGGGGTCGCGTCCTGGCCCTGGCTGACATCGCCGAGCTTCTTCGACCAGTAGACCAGCCGCACCGCGTACCAGGCGAGATAGCCGGTCGCCGCGGTGCCGACCGCGAGGCACCAGAACTCGCCCCAGAACCGGTGTCGCCCGAGCGCCGTGAGGACGAGGCCGACCCGGATATGGGCGCCGGAATTCAGCGCGCCCGCGAAGGCGAGGAAGGAGGCGGCGGCCATCAGGTAGCCCGCGTAATCCGTGGCGCCGGGGAAGGTGAAGGCCGACCAGCGCGCGATCATCTGCATCACGATCACGCCGAGCATCGAGACGAGGCAGAGCGCGGCAAGCCCGGTGCAGGCCGCGTAGATGCGGTCGAGCACCCGGCGCGCGACGCCGGGACTTCTGTCCTGTTGCATGGCGGTTCCCTTCCATCCGGCCGGGCGCGCGGGGCTGTCCCCGCGCGCCCGGCCTTTCCGGTTACTGCGCCAGGTAGGCGTCGATCACGGCCTTGCCGGTGTCGCCGGCGGCGGCGATCCATTCCGCGGTCATCGTCGCGCCGAAGCCCTTCAGCCCTTCCCTGAGCGCGTCGGAGGGCTCCGCGACGGTCATGCCGTTCTCGGCCAGCGTCTTGAGGTATCCGGCGGTCAGTTCCCGCGCCCGCGCCTCGCCCGCGGCGGCGGCGGTCGCGCCGCACTCCATGATCGCGGCCTTGCCCGCGTCGTCGAGCGCGCCGAAGCTGTCCTTGTTGACGAAGACCGTGTTGCGCGGCAGCCAGGCCTGCACGTCATAAAAATGCGTGAGGCTTTCCCAGACCTTCGAATCGACGCCCGTCGAGCCCGAGGAGATGAAGCTGTCCGCCACCCCCGTCGCCAGCGCCTGGCTGAGCTCGGCCGCCTCGATCTGCACCGGAACCATGCCGGCCAGCTCCGCGATGCGCGCCGTGGCGGCGTTGTAGGCGCGGAACTTGACGCCGGCCATGTCGGCCACCGAATTCACTTCCTTCTTCAGGTAGAGGCCCTGCGGCGGCCAGGGCACGGAATAGACATAGACGAGGTTCTGTTCGTCGAGTGCCGCGGCGACCGCATCCTTCGCGGCGGCGAGGAGCTTGGCGGAATCTTCGAACGAGGTCGCGAGGAAGGGGATCGAATCCACCCCGAAGATCGGGTTCTCATTGGCATGGGCCGACAGCAGCCGCTCGCCGATCGGTGCCTGTCCGGTCTGGACCGCGCGCTTGATGTCGTTGCCCGAGAAGAGCGAGCCGTTGGGATGGACGACGATCTCCAGCGCCCCGCCCGTCGCTCCCTTCACGCATTCGGCGAAGGCGACGCCGTTTTCGGTGTGGTAGTTGGTCGCCGGGTAGGCCATCGGCATGTCCCAGGTCTCGGCAACGGCACCGGAGGCGGAAAGCGCGGTGGCGGCAAGCAGATAGGTCAGTCTCTTCATCTCTGTCTCCCAGGTTGGTTGGCTTGGTGTGTCCTATGGCTTCTGCGTCCCGTGGTCATTGAAATCGTTCGGGGGCGTAGGGTGCAAGGTCTAAGTTTGGCGCGGTCCCGCCGATGAGCTGCGCGAGGATGCGGCCGGTCTTCGGTCCGCCGGTCAGGCCGACATGGTCGTGGCCGAAGCCGAGAAAGGCGCCCGCGACCCCCGGCACCGGACCGATGACGGGGGTGGAATCGCTCAGCGACGGCCGGTGGCCCATCCATTCCACGGTCTTCTTCCACGCGATGCCGGGAATGGCGGCGCGGATGGAGCGTTCGAGCAGCGCGAAGGGCGCGCGCGACGGGGGCGCATCGAGCCCGCCGAACTCGACGATCCCGGCGAGGCGGAGCCGCCCCTCCATCGGCGCGGCCACGAACTTGCCCGAGGCGACCATGACCGGCGAGCGCGGCATGACGGAGGGCTCCCAGAGCTCCAGGTGGTAGCCGCGCTCGGATTCCAGCGGGATCCTGAGCCCGAGCCGCTCGGCCAGCGGCTTCGACCATACGCCGGCGGCAAGGACCACGGCGTCGCAGGGCAGCGTCTCGCCGCCGACCCGCACGCCGGTGACGCGCCCGCCCTCGCGCGCGATGTCGGTGACCTCGCCGATGAGGAGCCGCGCGCCGCCGGCCTCGGCATGGGCGGCGAGGTCCTTCACGTAGCGGCCGGGATCGGAGATGAGGCCGTGATCCTTGAACCGTGCCGCGCAACCGAGCGCGGGCGAGAAGGCCGGGTCGTAGGCCCTGAGCGCGTCGCCTTCGAGAATGTCCCACTTGAAGCCGTGCCCGGCCCGGACCGACCAGCCGAAGGCGTCGCCCTCGTAATGGCGGCGGTCGGTGTAGAGAAAGAGGTAGTCGGACGGACGCAGCCACTTCTCCGCCCCGGTCCCCGTCGCCAGCGCCTGATGCTCGGCAAGGCTGTCGCCGATGATCGGCGCCAGCGCCGCCGCGCGGCGGTGGACCGCGTCGGCATTGGCATGGCCGAGATAGCGGACGAGCCAGGGCGCGAGCGTCGGCAGGTAGCCCCATTTCAGGAACAGGGGCTGGTTCGGATCGAAGAGCATCCGCGGCGCCTTGCGCAGAAGCCCCGGCACCGTCACCGGCACGATGGAGCACGAGGCGAGCACTCCGCCATTGCCGTGGCTCGTCCCTTCGCCGGGTCCCTTGCGGTCGATGAGGATGACCGTGTGCCCGGCCCTTTGCAGCCAGATCGCGGTTGACACCCCGACGATCCCCGCGCCGATGATCGCGACCGTTTTCGCGCTGTCCGTCATCCCATCCATCTCCTGACCGGGGCGGAGGCCTCTTCCAGCGGCTGGGTGACGATGTCGACAAGCGTCGGCCCGTCATGCGCCACCGCCGCGCGCAGCACCGCGTCCAGCTCCGCCGGATTTTCCACCCGCCAGCTTTTCACCCCGAAGGCGGCGGCGACGGCGGCCTGGTCGGTGCGGTTGAAATCGACGTTGTAGTAGCGCCCGCCCTTGTCGGCCTTCTGGCTCGCCTTGATCCAGCCGAAACTCGCGTTCGAGAAGACGATGAAGGTGATGTCGGCCCGCGCCCGGCAGATCGTCTCCAGTTCGCCGCAACTGAACCCGAAGGATCCGTCGCCCATCAGCGCCACGACCTTGGCGCCCGGCCGCCCGTACCACGCGCCAAGCGCGGCCGGCAGCGCATAGCCAAGCGCGCCATGCGCCCGGTTGGTGATGAAATGCCGGCCCGCGCGGGGAAGCTGGTAATAGGCGGAAAAATAGGGGCAGCTGGTGCCGGGATCGGAGAGGATGACCGCGTCCTCGGGCAAGGTGCGCTGCAGGGCAGCGATCACCCGTTCGGGCCGGATCGGGGCGGCATCGCTGCTCGCGAGCGCCCGGAACCGCTCGAACTTGCGCCGGCGGATTTCGGCGGCGAGGTCGGCGCCGCCGAACGCCCCCGCGCCGTCCTTGCGGGCGTCGAGAAGCCGGTTGACCTCGGCCAGCGCCAGCCGGAGATCGGCGACGACGCCGACCTCGGTCGGATAGTTCGCGCCGATCACCATCGGGTCGCTGTCGAAATGCACGATCCGCGCGCCGGGCTTTGGTGCCTCCCA
>WOZM01000159.1:0-4893 GCA_011620265.1 Paracoccaceae bacterium | reverse complement strand
GCCGCCGCAGACGATGAGCGGCGATCTCGCCGAGAGGATCGCGTCGAGCGCCGCCTCGGCCGCGCCGGGCGCGGGTGCCGTGGGGTAGGCGGGGAAGGTCTGAAGCGCCGGATCGGCCCAGATGTCGGCCGGGTCCACGGCATCGTACTGGATGTCGTAGGGCAGCCCGATATGGGCCGAGCCGGGCCGCCCGGTGGTCATCGCGCGAAACGCCGCGCGGACCATGCGCGGGATGTGGTCGGCCCGGCGGATCACGGTGTTCCACTTCGTCAGGGGCCGCATCAGCGCCTCCTGATCGACCTCGGTCAGGGGGTATCTGCCGTAGCTCGCGACCGAGATGTCGGTAGTGATCGCGAGGACCGCATGGCTCGATTCCCACGCCTCGATCAGCCCCGGCAGGATATAGGTCGCGCCCCCACCCGACGGCCCCTCGCAGACGCCCGGCCGCCCGGTCACGCGGGCATAGGCATCGGCCATGTAGGTGGCGGAGCGTTCGTCGCGGGTCAGGACATGGGTGATGCCGTGATCGAGCCGGAGCAGGCTGTCGTAGAGCGGCAGGCTGGTGTCGCCGCACAGGCCGAAGACATGTCGGACGCCGTGCGCCTCCAGCATCCGCACCATCGCATCGGCCCCTGTCGGTGAGTTCGACACCTCGTCCACCCGTCCCGCTCTCTGTATACAGATCGTTGCACAGCGTTGTCAGCGGATCAAGCCTGCGGTAATCTGATCATGGATCCCGCGGAGGCACCCTTGACCGAAGCCTTGCCGACCCCCGAGGATACGGTCGCCCGGCTCTATGCCGAGCTGCGCCGGATGGCCGCCGGTTTCGAATTCCGCCCGAGCGAACGGCTGAACGAATCCCGCCTCGCGCTCCGCCTCGGCGCGAGCCGCACGCCGCTCCGCGAGGCGCTGAACCGGCTGGTGGCAGAGGGCTTCCTCGATTTCCGCAGCGGGCAGGGATTCTTCTGCCGGGCGCTCAGCCCCGAGGGGATCTTCCATCTCTACGAGGCCCGCGCCGCGATCGAATGCGCGGCCCTCGGCACCGCGATCGACCAGGCGGAGGAGGCCGCGATCGCGGATCTCGCCGCCTATCTCGACCGGACCGAGGGCGCCTATATCCGCAGCACCGATCCGGTGGAGCTTCTGGAGATGGACGAGAGCTTCCATGTGCGGCTCTGCGCGCTGGCCGGAAACCCCGAATTCGACGGCATTCTCGCCAACATCAACGGCCGCATCCGCTACGTGCGGTCGATCGACCTCAAGCAGATGCGGGCCTCGGGGGCGGTCGGCGAACGGCTGTCGGCCCATCGCCGGGTGCTTCAGGCGCTGGTGGCGCGGGACCGGGCGGCGGCGACCGGCGCCCTGCGCGCCCATATCGAGAAGCGCCGGGACCAGGCGACCGAGGCCGTGCGCCTCGCCTTCGCCGACATCTATGCGCCGAAGGGAGAGCTGGAATGATCGAGACCGGCGGCAAGACCGTCTTCGGCGCGACCCTCGGCATCCTGATGCTCGACACGCAGTTCCCCCGCATTCCGGGCGATATCGGCAATGCGCTGACCTGGCCCTTCCCGGTCCAGTACCGGATCGTGCGGGGGGCGTCCCCGGACAAGGCGGTGCGCGGCGATGCGGCGGCGCTGACCGCGCCCTTCATCGCGGCGGGGCGCGAGCTGGTGGCGCATGGCTGCGACGGCATCGCGACGAATTGCGGCTTCCTCGTGCCCTTGCAGGATCACATGTCGGAAGCACTCGGCGTGCCGGTCGCGAGCTCCTCGCTGATGCAGGTGCCGATGGTCGAGCGGATGCTGCCGCCCGGCCGGCGTGTCGGCATCGTCACGATCTCGGGCGCGACGCTGACCGAACGGCACCTTCTGGCGGCCGGCATCCCGGAGGGCACGCCGGTCGCCGGCACCGACGAGGGCCGGGAGTTCACGCGGAAGATCCTCTCGGACGCCGTGTCGATGGATTTCGCCGCGGCCCGCGCCGACGTGATCGACGCGGCGCTCCGGCTCCGGCGCGCGACGCCGGACCTCGGCGCGATCGTGCTCGAATGCACCAACATGGTGCCCTATGCCGCCGATGTGCGCCGCGCCACCGGGCTGCCGGTCTTCTCGATCTACAGCTACCTTGTCTGGTTCCACGCCGCGCTGATGCCGCGACGGTTCCCGCCCGACCTCGACGACGGCGGCGGCGCGGCCTGAGGCGCCTGCCCGGGCGGCCGGTCCCCGTTGCCGGACGACCGGGTTCTGCCGGAAATCGCCACGGCCGCCTTGACGCGCACGGGAACCTGGACTAGCTAACTAGCCCTGCGCGGGCGTTGTGTAATGGTAAGACCCTTGCCTTCCAAGCAAGAGACGCGGGTTCGATTCCCGCCGCCCGCTCCAGCCCTTCCGGGACGTCAGGCCGGATATCAGGCGCCGGCCCGAACTCCGGGCGGTCGCAGGTGGCCTCAGCCCTTCCGGCGCGTCTGCGCGAGGCCCATGCCGGCGAGGATCAGCGCCACGCCGGCGGCCTTGGGGACGAGCCCGTCGGCCTGGCCGGGAACGAGGTCGAGCGCCACGCCCGAAACCATCTGCCCGGCGATGACCAGCGTCGCCGTCGCCACCGCCCCGATCCGGGCGACGAGATAGCTGCCGGCGGCCACGAAGATCACCCCGAGCGTGCCGCCCGCCCAGGCGGTCGGCGGTGCCTCGGGCAGGCCGTCGGGCATCAGCCCGCCGAAGACCAGCGCCACCGCCGAGAGCGCCACGAAGCCCACGACATGGTTCCAGAGCGAGGACCACATCGCCGAGGTCGAGAGCGCCAGCCGGCCGTTCACCGAGCGGCTGACCGCGACGAGGATGCCGGCGAGAAAGGCGAGCGCGATCATCCAGATCATCGGCCGAGCCCCCCCGGACCGAAGATGATCAGCCCGCTTCCCGCGAGGATCAGCGCCAGCGCGCCGAGGTCGCGCGGCGCGATGCGGCGGCGGGCGAGGCCGAAAAGCCCGTACCGGTCGGCCAGGAGCCCGAAGGCGATCTGCCCCGCAAGCCCGAGCGCCAGCGTGCCCGAGAGCGCCAGCGCCGAATGGACCGTGGTCGAGGTCAGCATCACCGTCGCCGCGCCGGAAAGCCCGCCGAGATAGGCCCAGGGCGGGGCCGGCGGCCGCGTGCCCGCCCCCCTCAGGCGCGGGATGAGCGCGAGCAAGACGAGGGCCGCGACCATGCCCGTCCCATGCGCCGCCCACGAGGCGAAAAGCGCTGTGCCGTTCACCGCGAACTGGCCGTTGAAGAGGACCATCAGGGTCAGGAGGCCGCCGGTCGCGAAGGCGGCGATCAGGTCGGCGGGGCGGGGGGTCGGCATCGGGGCTCCGGTCGGACGGGCCGACAGGGGCGCAGATTTTTTGCCCCCCCGCAAGAGGCGGGCGGAGAGAGTCCTTTGTGCAACAGCGCGGACCGGCCTTTCCATCCGTGGCGGAACGACACTTCTGTGCGCTCGGGATCGGGTGCTAACCTTCGCCCGCAAACGGCCGGAAGCGCCGGAGACGCAGGCAGGTGGGACAGCAGGCATGGGGACGGGCTATCGCGGCGTGTTCGTGATCTCGACCGCCGAGACGGAGCTTGACGGCATCCGCGCGGCGCCGGTCTCGGCGCTCGCGACCGGGGCGGAGTGGCGCTGGTGGGGCGATCCGGTGCGGGTCGACGGGCCGGCGGAGCTTCTCCTGCTCGACGGGGCCGAGGGCGCGGCGGACCTGCACCGCCGCGCCGCGCGGGTGGCACGGCGGCTTCTCGGGCGCGACCTCTCCGCCGAGGGCCGGCCAGCGCCGGACGACGCGGAGGCGCGTCCGGCGCAGAGCTTCACCGTCACCGACGGCCGGGCGACCTACACGATCACCGTGCTCGACCCCGGCGCCGAACCGGCGCTTCTGATGATCGCGGGCGCGCTGCCCCCGAGGGACACCGACCTTCACGTCACCGAACATGCGGTCGAGCCGCCGCGCGGCGCCGAAGAGGGCGGAGGCATGATCTGCTTCACCCCCGGCACCCTCATCGCCACGCCGGACGGTCCGCGCCCGGTCGAGGCGATCCGCCCCGGCGACCGCGTCTCGACCCGCGACGACGGCGCGGCGGAGGTGCTCTGGACCGGCGCGCGGCGGATGAGCGGCGCGCGGCTTTACGCGATGCCAGGGCTCCGGCCGGTGCGGATCCGCGCCGGCGCCCTCGGCGAGGGCCGGCCGGAGGGCGACCTCGTCGTCTCTCCCGACCACCGCATCCTGATCGCCGGGGCGCGGGCGCGGATGCTCTTCAACACGGACGAGGTGCTGGTCGCGGCGCGCGACCTCATCGACGACCGGAGGGTCGTGACCGAAACCGCGAAGCGGGAGGTGAGCTATGTCCACCTCCTGACCGAACGGCATCAGATCATCCGGGCCAACGGTCTCGAGACGGAGAGCTTCCATCCCGCCAATGCCGACCTCGGCCTGATCGACGCGCAAGCGCGCGCGGCGCTTGTGCGCATCGTGCCGGGGCTCGAGGCGGATCCGTTCCGCTACGGGGGCTATGCCCGGCGCAACCTCTCGGCCTCCGAGGCGGCGATCCTGCGCTTCGAGGCGGCCTGATCGCCGGCCGGCCCCGGGGGAGGGGGCCGTCTGCCCCCTCTTGCCGCGGGCGCGGCAATTCACCCCCGAGGATATTTCCGGCAAGATGAAATGCCGGGGGCGTTGACTCTGCCGCCTGCGGCGCTATAAGCCGCCCGTCCCGGGACGAAAGCGCCCGGGTCATTTCTTTGGTGTTGGTGGACCCCGCAAGGGGAAGCCTGTCGCCCGCAAGGGAAAGGACAACGCCCTTCATAGCCGCCTCCGGGGCGGCGTCCACAGAAGGAGATCAGCGGTGACCAAACGCACCTCTGCCAAGTACA
>WOZM01000112.1 GCA_011620265.1 Paracoccaceae bacterium | reverse complement strand
CCGCGACCGCGAGCGGCTGGTCTGGACCGTCGATCTGAGGCCCGCGTGAAACTGAAGCTCGACATCGATCCCGACATCGTCGCGATGATGGCGGCCGAGGTGGCGGCGGGCGAACGCGCGGTGACCGCCGCCATGCGCGAGGCCGGGTCCGGGCTGAAGAGCGCATGGCGCGCGCAGATCACCGGCGCGGGGCTCGGGCCCCGGCTCGCCAACTCGATCCGGAGTCAGAACTTCCCGAGGTCGGGCGAGAGCCTCGACGCTGCGGCGCTGGTCTGGTCCAAGGCCCCGGTCATCGTGGGCGCGCATGACACCGGACCGCTGATCCGCTCGAAGAACGGCTTTTGGCTGGCGATCCCGCTGCCCGCGGCGGGCAAATCCCTGCGCGGCGGCCGGATCACGCCCGGCGAATGGGAGCGGCGACGCGGCCTGCGTCTGCGCTTCGTCTATCGTCGCACGGGGCCGAGCCTGCTGGTGGCCGAGGGGCGGCTGAACACGAAGGGCCAGGCGGTGGTGTCGCGCTCGAAGACCGGGCGCGGCAAGATCACCGCGCCGATCTTCCTGCTGGTGCCGCAGGTGAAACTGCCGAAGCGGCTGGACCTCGCGCGGGATGCAGACCAGGCGTTGGACAGTGTGCCGGGGCTGATCGTGGCCAAGTGGGTGGAGGGGAAGCTGTAATCGCGCGATTGCGCCGTTGCAGCCAGAAGCGCCGAATGTGCTCTGGCTCAGCGCCGTTCCAGCTTGCCGAATTCGCTGTCCAGCAGGGAGCGGATCTTCTTTGCCGCGCCGCGCAGGGCAGCGTCCACATTGGCGTCATTGTGTGTGACGGTCTGCGGCTGCATCCCTTCGGGCCGCGCCTCGATGGTGCAGCGAATGTCGTCGGCGCCACCCTTGGCGCCGTTCACATCGACCAGATGCACCTCGATCCGCGACAGACGGTCCGTCAGATGCCCCAGCGCCGACGTGACCGTGTTTTCAGCCACTTCGGCCAAGCGCTCATCGCCTTGAATATTGGCGTCGGTATTCAGTTGGAACTGCATGTCGGTTCTCCTGTGTGTGATCACCTAACATGAGAAGCCATGAAGATGACTGATCCAGCGCAGGTTCACCTGCACGATCAGTGAAAATGCTCGCCTATTGATAACGCGAGCGGGGATTCAAAGCCACTGACAATGCCTACATCTCGTGAAACCATCCTCGCCGCGCTGCACGCGCGGCTCTCGGCGCTGCCCGCCACCGCCCTGCGCGGCGAGGTGCTGCCCGAGCGCGTCCCGGCCGATGGCCTGCTGATCCTGCGGGATGGCGAGCCGGGAGAGCCCGAGGTCACGCTCTCGCCGCTGGCCTATCACTACCAGCACCGCGCCGAGATCGAGGCTGTCGTTCAGGGCGCCGACCGTGACGCGGCATTCGACACGCTGACCGCCAGCATTGGTGCAGCGCTCGCCGCCGACCGGACGCTGGGCGGGCTTTGCGACTGGGTCGAGGCGGAAGCGCCGCGCCCCGTGGACCTGCCGGTCGAGGGCGCGGCCAGCCTCAAGGCCGCCGTCATCCCGGTAGTCCTGCACTATTCCACGGCCGACCCGCTGGCCTGACCCAACCGACCACAGGAGACGAACATGGCACGAGCCCAGGGGGCGCGGGCGCTGATGGCGCTTGCGTTCGAGACGACCTATGGAACGCCGCCCGCCAGCGGCTTCACCCGCATGCCTTTCGCCAGCACGTCGCTCGGCGCGGAGCAGCCGCTGCTGAACTCGGAGCTTCTCGGCTACGGGCGCGATCCGCTGGCGCCGATCAAGGATGCGGTGACAGCGGACGGCGATGTCGTGGTGCCGCTCGACGCCGAGGCCTTCGGCTTCTGGCTGAAGGCGGCGTTCGGTGCGCCGACGACCACGGGCGTGGAAGCGCCGTACACGCACGAGTTCCAGTCCGGGTCCTGGACGCTGCCCAGCATGTCGATCGAGACCGGCATGCCGGAGGTGCCCCGCTACGCGATGTATTCCGGCTGCGTGCTCGACCAGATCACCTGGCAGATGCAGCGCTCGGGGTTGCTGACCGCGACGGCGCGGCTGGTGGCGCAGGGCGAGACGGTCGGGACCACGACGAGCGCGGGAACACCGGCCGCCCTCGACCTGAAACGCTTCGGCCATTTCAACGGGGCGATCACGCGCAACGGGTCCGCGCTCGGCAACGTGGTCTCGGCCGAGATCACCTATGCCAACAACCTCGACCGGATCGAGACCAT
Source organism: Paracoccaceae bacterium (assembly GCA_011620265.1). Taxonomy (GTDB): domain Bacteria; phylum Pseudomonadota; class Alphaproteobacteria; order Rhodobacterales; family Rhodobacteraceae; genus Albidovulum. The sequence goes on along the minus strand of WOZM01000112.1, from coordinate 613 downwards.
CCGCTCGGACGGGCGCATCGACGGCGCCGACCCGTCCATCGCGGCGCTGACCGGCCGGATCGAGGTGCGCTTCGCCGACCAGACGCTGGTGACGCAGGCGACGGGCGGCGAGGCCTGCGAGATGGAATTCGCCTACGTCCTGCCCTCGGGCGAGAGCTTCACCTTCACGGTGCACGCCGTCTACCTGCCTCGCCCCCGGATCGAGATTTCCGGACCGCAGGGCGTGCAGGCGACCTTCGACTGGCAGGCGGCGCGCGACGGCGTGGTCGGCCGGATGTGCACCGCAACTCTCATCAACGACATCGAGGTGTATTGACGATGCTCACGCTCGACCTGACGAACGCGCCACGCTGGCATGACCTAGCAACCGGCGTCCGTGTGGAACTGCGCCCGCTGACCACGGCGCTGATGGTGGCGACGCGGAACGATCCGGCCGTCGAGGCGGTGCCCGAAGAGGCATCCGACGAGGAGCGTGCGGTCGTCTTTGCCAAGGCGCTGGCGCGGCGGGCGGTGCTCGCTTGGGACGGTATTGGCGATGCGGACGGCAAGCCGATCGACCCGAGCCCCGAGGCCATCGACGCGCTGCTCGACGTCTGGCCGATCTTCGAGGCCT
>WOZM01000182.1 GCA_011620265.1 Paracoccaceae bacterium | reverse complement strand
AACCGCGCCGTGGGCGGCGCGACCCGGTCGAAGCACCTCGACGGCGCCGCCTTCGACATCGCCATGGCGAACCACGACCCGGTGGCCTTCGAGGCCGCGGCGCGCGAGGTCGGCTTTCTTGGGTTCGGGTTCTATCCGCGCTCGGGGTTCATCCATGTCGACCTCGGGCCCTCGCGTCAGTGGGGCGAGCGGTTCCGGGTCCGGGCTACCGCGTTTGCAGCGGAGACGCCCCCCGCACGCGAAGTGCTTGCCGAGAGCCGCACCATGAAGGGCGGTGGCGCGGCTGGCGTGGCGACGCTGGGTGCGGCCGGGGTGGAGGTCGCGCAGGGCGTCCTCGCCGAGACCCAATCCGCAATCCTGCCGCTCGTTCCGTATCTCGACACGCTCCGCTGGGTGTTCATCGCGGTCGCGCTCGGCGGCATCGCGGTCACGATCTACGCCCGCCTCGGTGACTGGCGCCGGGGCCAGTGATGATAGCCGTCTTGCTCGGCGGAATTGCCGCCAGCCCGTGGATGCGGGTGGCGCTGCGCTACGGCGCCATCGCGCTCGCCGTGCTCCTGTTCCTGCTTTCGCTTCGGCGCTCCGGCGAGCGAGCAGGTCGCCTCGCCGAACGCCTTGAAACCACGGAGAAGGCCAATGACGTCCAACGCAAGATGCTGGAAGCAGCAGCTCGCCGCCCTCGTTCTCGTGACGATCTGGCTAAGCAGCTGCGCGACGGTCGGTTCTGACGGCGGTGCTTTCAGGGTCTGTCCGCCGGTCGTCGAGTACAGCCGGGAGTTCCAGGCGCGGGCGGCCGAGGAACTGGCCCTGCTGCCGGAGGGATCGATGATACCGGAAATGCTGAACGACTACGCTGTGATGCGCGACCAGGCGCGCATATGTTCTCACCACTGATCAGAAGCGAAATCGAAGTTTCAAGGTCATGCGGCAGCGTAGCTGGCGAAGACTTCGGTCGATCCATCGCCTCGGATGAGGAACACGTCGTAGGCCTCGCGCTCGCTTTCCGGCCCCATGCCGGGAGACCCATAGGGCATGCCGGGTAGCGCGAGGCCGACGGCGTCAGGGCGCTCGGCCAGCAGACGCCGAATATCGGCAATTGGGACGTGGCCCTCGATCATGTAACCCTCGACGCTGCCCGTGTGGCAGGAGACCATTTCCTGGGGGATGCCGTTGTCGAGCTTGTAGCGCATCAGAAGCGTCCCGGCGCTCGGCTCGGTCGTGACGCCGAAGCCGTCGTTCTCGAGTATCCCGATCCAGGCCGAGCAGCAGCCGCAGTTCGGGTCCTTCATCACGTGGATCGCCGGTCCGGCGCGTTGCGCCAGAGCCGTCAATGGCGATGCAGTCGCCAATGCGGCGCAGCCGATCAAAAGCGTGCGGCGAGAAATCGTGTCATGGCTCATTCGGCTTCCTTTCGAGATTGCATGTATTGACTGACAGGTCAGAGATCGACCCGCCTGAGCCGCAGGGCGTTGGAGATCACCGAGACTGACGACAGGCTCATGGCCGCCGCCGCGATCATCGGCGAGAGCAGCAGGCCGGTGACGGGGTAGAGCAGCCCTGCCGCGATCGGAACGCCAAGTGCGTTGTAGGCGAAGGCGAAGAACAGGTTCTGCTTGATGTTGCGCAAGGTGGCGCGGGCCAGCTTGCGCGCCCGGACGATGCCCATCAGGTCACCACCCAGCAGGGTAATGCCTGCACTTTCCATTGCAACATCCGCTCCGGTGCCCATGGCGATGCCCACATCCGCGGCGGCCAGCGCGGGCGCGTCGTTCACCCCGTCGCCCGCCATCGCGATCTTGTGGCCCTCTTGGCGCAGCTGGTCGATCAGGTCCTTCTTTGCCTCGGGCAGGATACCCGCGCGCACCTCGTCAATGCCGAGCTTTCCCGCGACCGCCTGCGCCGTGCGTTCGTTGTCGCCCGTCGCCATGATCACCCTTAGCCCTTGGGCATGAAGTTCCCGAATGGCCTGCGCGGTACTCTCCTTGATCGGGTCGGCGACCGCCACGATGCCGACGAGCGCGCCGTCAAGCGCGACGAACATCGCCGTCTTGCCCTCAGCGCGCAGAGCGTCGGCCTTTGCCTCGGCCTGCGCGGTGTCGAGCCCCATCTCCCGCATCATCGCCGCGTTGCCTAGCGCCACCGCGCGCCCGCCGACGCGGCCCTGCACGCCCTTGCCGGTCACGGCTTCGAAGTCCGTGGCCTCCTGGCGCGCGGCGCCCCGTGCCTCGGCTCCCTCGACGATGGCTTCGGCCAGCGGGTGTTCCGAGCCGCGCTCGAGCGCAGCGGCCAGCGACAGCAGGTCGGCCTCGGTGATGTCGCCCAACGCCACGACGTCCGTCAGCTTCGGCTTGCCCATGGTCAGCGTGCCGGTCTTATCGACGATGAGCGTATCGACGGCCGCCATGCGCTCCAGCGCCTCGGCGTCCTTGATCAGCACGCCCGCCTGCGCGCCGCGCCCCGCGGCCGTGGTGATGGAGATCGGTGTCGCCAGCCCCAGCGCGCAGGGGCAGGCGATGATGAGGACCGAAACGGCGGATGCTATGGCGAAGACCAGCGCCGGTTCAGGGCCGAAGATCATCCAGACTATGAAGGCTATGACGGCAATGGCGACCACGGTTGGCACGAAGACCGCCGACACCCGGTCGGCCAGACCCTGGATCGGCGCCCGCGACCGGCGCGCGTTCGAAACCATGGTCACGATCTGTGCCAGCACCGTGTCGGACCCGACCTTGCCCGCCTCGATGACCAGAGAGCCGTTCTTGTTGATCGTGGCCCCGGTCACAGTGTCGCCCGGGCCCTTTTCGACCGGCATGGACTCGCCGGTCAGCATGCTCTCGTCCAGCGACGAGCGGCCCTCGATCACCGTGC
>WOZM01000260.1 GCA_011620265.1 Paracoccaceae bacterium | reverse complement strand
TCGAGGTCGGCCACCGAGGTGCCGCCGAATTTCATCACGAGAAGCGGCATCCGGCCCCCTCCTGTCGCGCCCGAGTCCTGATCGGGCGCTTCTTATGCGGCGGGGGCGGCAAGGGCAAGGGGCGAGACGGCAGGGGTCAGAGCGGGATCGCCGCGCCCTGCCAGTCCTCGAAGCATCCCGTGGTCGCGACCGAGAGCGCGTCGAAACGGGCAAGAAGCCCGCCGGCGGACTCGGCCGGTGCCACATCTGCGCCGGCCCCGCCCATGTCGGTCCGCACCCAGCCGGGGTGGTAGGCGCCGACGGCGATCCCCTCGGGCTTGAGATCGGTCGCGAGGTTGCGGGCAAGGTTGACCGCCGCCGCCTTCGAGGCGCGGTAGATGTAGCTGCCCCCCTGCGCCTGCGCCTGCGACCCCATCGCGGAGGCGATGAACGCCACCTTGCCCTTGCCCGCGCGAAGGTTGGGCAAAAGCGCCTGCACCGTCAGGAAGACCCCGGTGACGTTGACCGCGAAGCTCTCGGCCCAGGCCTCGGCCGGATAGCCGGTCGCGAGGTCCTCGCCCTTGTCGGCATAGACGCCGGCATTGCAGACCAGAAGATCGAGCGGCGCGTCGCCGAAGGCTTTCGCCATGGCACGGACCGAAGCCGGATCGGTCACGTCGAGCCGGAGCCAGCCCGGCCCCTCCGGCGCCTGCCGCGTGGTTCCCGTGACCGTGTCGCCCCGCGCCGTCGCGGTATCGAAAAGCGCCCTGCCAATTCCCCGGTTCGCACCGGTGACGATAATGCGCATGTTCCCTTCTCCTTCTTCTGTTGGCAAAATACCTTCGGGGGTGAATGCGCGCGAAGCGCGCAGAGGGGGCAGACGGCCCCCTTTCGTCAGTTGACCTTTCGCGCCGGCAGGAAGGGCAGCGGCGCCACCGGCACGCCGTCCTCGATCAGCTTTCGCGCCTCGTCCGCCCGCGCCTCGCCGTAGATCGCGCGTTCGGGCGCATCGCCGTCATGGATCGCGCGGGCCTCGGCGGCGAAGTTCAGGCCGACATAATCCGACGTCTCCTCGATCTTGCGCCGCATCGCGGCAAGCGCCATCTCGGCGGGGTTCTGCGGGGTCGAGAGCGGTTTCGGGGCCGGTTCCGCGGCCTTGCGCGCGGGCCGCACCGACGGCGCCATCAGGGTTTTCGCGACCTTTTCCGAACCGCAGACCGTGCAGCAGACCATGCCCGAGGCGACAAGACGATCGAAGGCCTCGGCCGACTGGAACCAGCTTTCGAAGCCGTGATCGTTGGTGCAGGTCAATGCGTAGCGGATCATCGCGTCACCCCGGGAACTACCCGTTCTATGTGGGCAGAACCGCGCCGAAATCAAGCGTTTCCCCCGTCCGCATCCGTGAGTTGCGCCGGGTCGAAGCCGGCGAGGATCGTGCTCAGCTCCGGCTCGGCCACCTTGCGCGCGGCCTTCTTCGGGTTGAACCAGCGCCGGTCGCGCTGGCCGCGTTCGGGGAAATTCGATTTCAGCCGCGCCACCTCGACCGGATAGACCGAGACGACGCAGGGCTGCAGCGAGCCATCGTCCATCACCTTGTCATAGGAAAAGATCCCGACCGTGCCGGCGACGAGCCGGCCTTCGACGCCGGCCTCCTCGAAGGCTTCCTGCAGCGCGCATTCGGCGCCCGACTTGCCCCCCATCGGCCAGCCCTTCGGAATGACCCAGCGTCCGGTATCGCGGCTCGTGACCAGCAGCACTTCGGCCCCGCGCTTCCTGGTCGTGCGGAAGCACAAGGCCGCGTTCTGCGCCATCGCCTCCGTCGCGGCGGTCTTGCCTTCTTCCATCTTCTTCATGGGCCGTCCGGCGCCCGTCATGGGCCCGGCTCCTTCGTTGAAGCCTGCTTCGGATTTCCCGTTCTTGCGTGGGAATTCCGAAAATCTAGCATACCGGCCCGAAATTTTCCAGTCTCATGGCCGCGGCGTCCCGCCCGCAAGGATCGTCCGGAACCAGCCGGTGTCGATGTTGCCGCCCGACAGGATCAGCCCGACGCGGCGTCCGCGCATGGCGCCGCCCTCCGTCATCAGCGCGGCGAGGGCGGCCGCGCCCGCCCCTTCGGCGACGTTGTGGGTGGCGGCGAAACAGAGCCGGACCGCCTCGGCGATCGCGTCGTCGCCGACCGCGACGATGCGCGCCGCCCCGGCCCCGTAGATGTCGAGCGCCGCCTGCACCGGCACCCGGACCGCCATGCCGTCGGCGAAGGTGCGGGCGCTGTCGGTCTCGGTCAGCCGGCCGGCCTCGACCGAGAGCTTCGCCCCCGCCGCCCCGGCCGCGACGACGCCGACGACCTCGGTCGCAAGCCCGAGCGCGTCGCGCGCGGCGATCACCCCGCAGATGCCGGAGCCGCAGCCGATGGGCACATAGACCGTGTCGAGGGGCGGGGTGCTGCGGAAAAACTCAAACGCGTAGGTCGCGACCCCGCGCACCAGTTCCCGGTGAAAGGGCGGGACCGGGAAGAGCCCCTCGGCCGCCGCCACCCGCATCGCCTCGTCCTTCGCGGTGTCGAAATCCTGCCCGTGCTCGCGCAGGTCGGCGCCGAAGGCCCGCATCGCGGCGTTCTTCTCGACCGAATTGCCCTTCGGCACATAGACCACGGCGCGGAGCCCGGCGCGGGTCGCGGCCCTTGCCTGCGCCTGCCCATGATTGCCGCGCGTCGCGGTGATGATGCCGGGGCATTCGGGATGGGTCCGGCGCAGCCAGTCGATGAAGGTGATCGCGCCGCGCGCCTTGAAGGCGCCGATCGGCCCGTGGTTCTCGTGCTTGACCCAGGTCTCGGCGCCGGTTCGCGCGGAGAGGAGCGGCCATTCGTATTGCGGGGTCGGATCCATCTGGCCGTGGACGAGCCGGAGCGCCGCCTCGAGGTCCTCAAGCGTGAACTGCATCTTCGGGTCCTTCCGGTTCGGGGGCGAGTGCCGCGAGGCCCGCCGCATCGCCGAGTGCGGCGAGAAAGGCGTCGATGGCGGCGTCGGTGCCGAAGGCGGCGAGCGCGGCGCTCGCGGCCCCGGCCTGCGCCGCCTGCCGCGCCGGGTCGGCGAGCGCGCGGATCGCGGCGGCGAGGCTTGCCGCGTCGCGCACCTCGATGGCGCCGCCCGCGGCGAAGAGGGCGGCATAGGCGGGGGCGGCGTTCGAGACATGCGGGCCGGTGAGGATCGCCGAGCCGTGGGCGGCTGGTTCGAATGGCGTGTGCCCGCCCCGGTCGACGAGCGAACCGCCGACGACGGTGATCCCGGCGCCGGCATACCAGCGGTCCATCTCTCCGAGCGTGTCGGCGAGGTAGACGGGCGTCTCCGCATCGGGCTCCGCGCCGCGCGAACGGGTGGCGAAGGCGAGACCGCGGGCACGGATCGCCGCCTCGATCCCGTCGCGGCGGCGCGGATGGCGGGGGGCGAGGATGAGGTGGAGATCGGGACGCTGCGCGCGGGCCTCGGCGACGGCGTCGAGCACGATCTCCTCCTCGCCCTCATGGGTCGAGGCGGCGAGGATCGTGCGGGCGCGCGGGAAGGGCAGGGGCGCCGTCCCGGCGGCGGCGGCGGCGGATTTCAGGACCATCGCCGGGCCGATGCGGTCGGGCGCGAGGCCGAGACCGGCGAAGCGGTCGCGCGAGGCGTCGTCCTGCGGGGCGAGCCAGGTGATCGCCGCCATGAGCCGCCTCGCGAGGCGGGGAAGGCGGGACCAGACCCGGTGGCTCCGCGCGCTCATCCGCGCGCCGATGACGAGAACCGGGATGCCGCGCGCGGCGGAGGCGAGAAGCCGCTCCGGCCAGAGTTCGTTCTCGACGATGACGAGGGCGGAGGGGCGCCAGAGGTCGAGGAACCGGCGGAGGACGGGCGGCAGGTCGACCGGGGCAAGGCGCGGTTCGATCCGGGCATCGCCCCAGCCGGCGACAAGGGCGCGGCCGCTCGGCGTGTTGCAGGTGACGAGGAGGTGCAGGGAGGGATCGCGGTCGAGCAGGCGCCGGAGCGCGCCGCGGACCGAGGCGAGTTCGCCGTTGGAGGCCGCGTGGACCCAGATGCGGCGGGCCGGGGCGGGGCGCGGCCGGTCGAGGAGCCAGCGTTCGGCGAGATCCCGGTCCCTGCGGCCGGTCCAGAGCCCCCATTGGCTGCGCAGGCCGAGCCAGGGCCAGAGGGTCAGCGAGAGGATCAGGCGATAGATGAGCATGGTCCCGATGATGTGGCACAGGGGGCGGATCGCGGCAAGCGCGGTCCTGCGCCATGTGTCGGCGACGTCGGTTCCCGCCGGGCATCGGATCGCGTTCCGCGATCCGATCCGCCGGGAGGGCGCTGCCCTCCCGGACCCTCCCGAGGTATTTTCGAACAGAAGAGGATCAGGAGCCGAGAATGGTGGGCAGGCGCAGGCCGTGGTCCCGCGCGCATTGGATCGCCGTGTCGTAGCCGGCATCGGCGTGGCGCCAGACGCCGGAGGCGGGGTCGTTCCAGAGCACGCGTTCGAGCCGTCTGGCGGCTTCCGGCGTGCCGTCGGCGACGATGACGACGCCGGCATGCTGGCTGAACCCCATGCCGACGCCGCCGCCGTGGTGGAGGCTGACCCAGGTGGCGCCCGAGGCGGTGTTGACGAGGGCATTGAGCAAGGGCCAGTCGGAGACCGCGTCGGAGCCGTCGCGCATGGCCTCGGTCTCGCGGTTGGGGGAGGCGACGGAGCCGGCGTCGAGATGGTCGCGGCCGATGACGACGGGGGCGGAGAGTTCGCCCGATGCCACCATCTCGTTGAACAGGAGGCCGGCGCGGTGGCGGTCGCCGAGGCCGATCCAGCAGATGCGGGCGGGCAGGCCCTGGAAGGCGATGCGTTCGGCCGCCATGTCGAGCCAGCGGTGGAGGTGGGCGTTGTCGGGAAAGAGCGTCTTCATCGCCGCGTCGGTTTTCGCGATGTCCGCTGGATCGCCCGAGAGCGCGACCCAGCGGAAGGGGCCGATGCCCTTGCAGAAGAGCGGGCGGATATAGGCGGGGACGAAGCCGGGGAAGGCGAAGGCGTTGTCGAGGCCTTCCTCTTTCGCGACCTGGCGGATGTTGTTGCCGTAGTCGACGGTCGGCACGCCCGCCTCGTGGAATTCCACCATCGCGGCGACATGGATCTTCATCGCGGCGCGGGCTTCGCGCTCGACCCGGGCCGGATCGGTTTCCTGCGCCGCGCGCCATTCGCCGACGGTCCAGCCGAGCGGCAGGTAGCCGTGGACCGGGTCGTGGGCCGAGGTCTGGTCGGTGACGATGTCGGGGCGGGGGCCGCCTGCCTTCATGCGGGCGGCCAGCGCGGGCACGATCTCGGCCGCGTTGCCGAGAAGGCCCACGGATTTCGCCTCTCCCCTCGCGGTCCAGCCGGCGATGAGGGCGAGCGCTTCGTCCAGCGTCCGGGCCTTGGCGTCGAGGTATCTGGTGCGGATGCGGAAATCGATCCGCGTCTCGTCGCATTCGACGGCGAGGCAGCACGCGCCGGCCATGACGGCGGCGAGCGGTTGCGCCCCGCCCATGCCGCCGAGGCCGGCGGTGAGGATCCAGCGGCCCGTGAGGTCGCCGTCGTAATGCTGGCGCCCGGCTTCGGCGAAGGTTTCGTAGGTTCCCTGCACGATGCCTTGGGTTCCAATGTAGATCCACGATCCGGCCGTCATCTGGCCGTACATCATCAGCCCCTTGCGATCGAGTTCGTTGAAATGCGCCCAGGTCGCCCAGTGCGGCACGAGGTTGGAATTGGCGATGAGGACGCGGGGGGCGTCGGCATGGGTTTTCACCACGGCGACCGGACGGCCGGACTGGACGACGAGGGTCTCGTCGGCCTCGAGTTCCTTCAGCGTCGCGACAATGCGGTCGAAATCGCCCCAGGACCGCGCCGCCCGGCCGATACCGCCATAGACGACGAGTTCGTGCGGGTTTTCGGCCACGTCCGGGTGGAGGTTGTTCATCAGCATCCGCAGCGCCGCCTCGGTCTGCCAGCTTTTTGCGTTCAGGTCCGGGCCGGTCGGCGGGTAGATGTCGCGGCTGTTCTTGCGGTCGAGGTCGAGCATGGGGCCTCCGTCAGGTGAGCGCGCCGGAGCGGGCGAGGCGGTCGAGGGTTTCGAGAATGGTGCGGAGCGTGGCGCGGGTCGGCTCCGCCCGGGCGGGGTCGTAGGCCCAGGGCGCGGTCTCGGCGGCGAGGTAGGCGCGCTGGGCAAGCTCCATCTGGATCGCGTGGGTGCCGGTTTCGGGCTGGCCGTAATGCCGCGTCGTCCAGCCGCCCTTGAAGCGGCCGTCGAGGACATGGGACTGGCCGGCGCAGGCGGTGGCGGCGGCCCCGGCGATGCCGGGCGCACAGGCGGCGCCGTCGTTGGTGCCGATCGAGAAGAGCGGCAGAAGCCCTTCGAAGAGAAAGGGAATCTCCGACCGGATCGAGTGGCAGTCGTAGAGGATGGCTGTGCCGTGGCGGGCCTTCACGCGGGCGATCTCGTCGGTCAGCGCCGCATGATAGGGCGCGTGGAAGGCGGCGCGGCGGGACAGGACTTCGTCCGCCGATGGCTCCTGGCCTTCGGTCCAGATCGGTTTGCCGTCGAAATCCGTCACCGGGCAGAGCGCCGTCGTGTTCCGGCCGGGATAGAGCGAGATGCCGGCGGGGTCGCGGTTGGCGTCGATGGCGTAGCGGTGGACATTGGAGCGGACCACGGTCGCGCAGGGCAGGAGGCCGTCGTAGAGCCGGCCGATGTGCCAGTCGGTATCGGCGAGGGCGCGGCCGTTGGCGTTGAGACGGGCGGTCAGGGCGTCGGGAAGCCAGGTGCCGCCATGGGGCTGGCCGAGGATGACCGGGCCGTCGCCCTGGGTGATCTCCACGGTGTTCATGCGGCGAGCCCGGGCAGCGGCAGGCCGGTGGCGTCGGCAATCGCGCCGGTGGCGACGAGCCTTGCGGCGGCTTCGATATCGGGGGCGAGGCAGCGGTCCTCGCCGAGCGGCGCGACATCGGCGCGCAGGCGCGCGAGGACGGCGCGGAGCGGCGCGGAGGTGGCGAGCGGGGCGCGGAACTCGATCCCTTGCGCGGCGCAGAGCAGCTCCACCCCGAGGATGCGGTCGAGGTTCTCGACCATCTGGCCGAGCCGCCGCGCGCCGTGGGCGGCCATCGAGACATGGTCTTCCTGATTGGCGCTCGTCGGCGTCGAATCGGTCACCGTCGGGTGCGCCAGATGCTTGTTCTCGCTCATCAGGGCCGCCGTCGTCACCTCGGCAATCATGTAGCCGGAATTGAGGCCGGGATCGGGGGTGAGGAAGGGCGGCAGGTCGTGGGAAAGCGTCGGATCGACCATCAGCGCGATCCGCCGCTGGGCGATGGCGCCGATCTCGGCCAGCGCCAGCGCGATCATGTCGGCGGCGAAGCCCACGGGCTCGGCATGGAAGTTGCCGCCCGAGACGATGAGGCCGGCCTCGACGAGCACCAGCGGATTGTCGGTGGCGGCGTTGGCCTCCACCTCCAGGGTGCGGGCGGCCATGCGGATCACGTCCATCGCCGCGCCCGTGACCTGCGGCTGGCAGCGGATGCAGTAGGGGTCCTGCACGCGGGTATCGCCCTCGCGGTGGCTTTCGCGGATCTCGGAACCGTCGAGGAGGGCGCGCAGGGTCGCGGCGGCCTCGATCTGGCCGGGATGGCCGCGCAACTGATGGATTTCCGGCTGCAAGGGCGCGGTCGAGCCCATGATCGCGTCGGTCGAGAGCGCGGAGGTGACGAGCGCCGCCTCTGCCGCGCGCCAGCCGTCGAAGAGGCCGGCGAGCGCGAAGGCGGTGGAGAACTGGGTGCCGTTGATGAAGGCGAGGCCCTCCTTGGGGCCAAGCTGGATCGGCGCGAGGCCGGCTTTCGTGAGCGCCTCGGCGCCGGGCAGGGTCTCGCCGCCGAATTCCGCCTCGCCCGCGCCGATGATGACGGCGGTCATGTGGGCGAGGGGGGCGAGGTCGCCCGAGGCGCCGACCGAGCCTTGCGCGGGGATGACCGGGGTCACGCCGCGTTCGAGCATCTGTTCAAGCAGTTCGATCAGCGCCCAGCGGACGCCGGACGCGCCGCGGCCGAGGCTGAGGAGCTTCAGCGCCATCATCAGGCGCGCATGGGCGCGCGGGATCGGGGCGCCGACGCCGCAGCAATGCGACAGGATCAGGTTGCGTTGCAGCGTCGCGGTGTCCTTGGGCGCGATGCGCATGCTCGCCAGCTTGCCGAAGCCGGTATTGACGCCGTAGACCGGCGCGGCGCCGGCGGCGGCGGCGGCGATGGCTTCTGCCGCGCGCTCGATCCCCGGCCGGGCGGCGCGGTCGAGGCGGACCGGGGCCTCGTCGCGATAGACGGTGGCAAGCTCGGCCAGGGTCACGGCGCCGGGGGTGAGGGTGATCACAGCCAGCCTCCGATGATGCGCTGGTGCAGCGGGTTGAAGCCGATGCGGTAGGCCAGTTCGGCGGGGTGCCCGACATCCCAGACCGCGAGGTCGGCGCTGAGGCCGGGCGCGATCCTCCCCCGGTCGGACAGGCCGAGCGCGCGGGCGGCGTTGGCCGTGGTCCCCGCCAGCGCCTCTTCGGGGGTCAGGCGGAAGAGCGTGCAGGCCATGTTCATCGCCAGAAGGACCGAGTTCAGCGGCGAGGAGCCGGGATTGAGGTCGGTGGCGACCGCCATCGGAACCCCGTGTTTGCGGAGAAGCCCGATCGGCGGGCACCGGGTTTCGCGGAGCGTGTAGAAGGCGCCGGGCAGGAGGACGGCGACGGTGCCGGCCGTGGCCATCGCGGCGACGCCCGCCTCGTCGAGATATTCGAGGTGGTCGGCCGACAGCGCGCCGTAGCGGGCGGCGAGCGCCGCGCCGCCGAGGTTGGAGAGCTGTTCGGCATGGAGCTTGACCGGCAGGCCGAGCGCCTTCGCCGCGTCGAAGACCCGGGCGATCTCGGCCGGCGTGAAGGCGATGCCTTCGCAAAATCCGTCGACCGCATCGACGAGGCCCTCGGCATGGGCGGCTTTCAGCGCCGGGATGCAGACCTCGTCAAGGTAGGTGGCGGCGCGATTTCGGTAGTCTGCGGGCACGGCATGGGCGCCGAGGAAGCTGGTCACGATCTCGACCGGGCGCAGGGCGGCGAGCCGGCGGGCGGCGCGGAGCATGGTGAGTTCGGTCTCGACATCGAGGCCGTAGCCCGACTTGATCTCGACCGTGGAGACGCCCTCGGCGATCAGCGCGTCGAGGCGTGGCAGGGCGGCGGCGATCAGCTCCTCCTCGCTCGCTTCACGGGTGGCGCGGACGGTGGAGACGATGCCGCCGCCGGCGCGGGCGACCTCTTCGTAGCTTGCGCCCTTCAGCCGCATCTCGAATTCGCCGGCGCGGTCGCCGCCATGGACGAGATGGGTGTGGCAGTCGATGAGCGCCGGTGTCACCAGCCGCCCGCCGAGATCGTGGCGGGGAAAGGCGGCGGTGGCGGCGGGGATATCGGCCTCGGATCCTGCCCAGAGGATGCCGTCGGGGGTGAGCGCGATCGCGGCCGCGTCGATCAGCCCGTAAGGGTCCGGCCCGGCCATCGTCGCGGCGCGGCAGTTCACGAGAAGGGCATTGGGCTGGCGCATCGGGGGTGGTCCGGCGAAAACGGTTGCGGATTCGGTTTGTATGTCAGTATAGATGATATGTCTAGACATAACGGAGCCGGACATGATTTTCGCGAAGCGGGCGCTGCTGCCCTCGGGCTGGGCGCAAGAGGTGCGGGTCGCGGTCGAAGCGGGACGGATCGCCGGGGTCGCGGCGGGGGCGGCGGCGGAACCGGGGGATGCGCGCGTCGATACTCTGCTGCCGGCGCTCGCCAACCTTCACTCGCATACGTTCCAGCGGGCGATGGCCGGGATGACCGAGCATCGCGCCGGCGGGCGCGAAAGCTTCTGGACCTGGCGGGCGCTGATGTACCGTTTCCTCGATCATCTCACGCCCGAGGATATCGAGGCGATCGCCGCGATGGCCTTCGTCGAGATGCAGGAGGCGGGCTTCGCATCGGTCGGCGAGTTCCACTATGTGCATCACCGTCCCGGCGGGGCGCCTTACGAGGACCGCGCCGAGCTTTCGGCGCGGATATTCTCGGCGGCGGCGACGGTGGGAATCGGGCTGACCCATCTGCCGGTGCTCTATTGCCATGGCGGGGCCGGGCGGCAGGACCTGGCCGGCGGCCAGAAGCGATTCGGCAACGATCTGGACGGCTTCGCGGCGCTACTTGAGGCGGTGCGCCGGGCGGCGGCCGGGGCGGCGGCGGATACCCGCATCGGCGTCGCGCCGCATTCGCTGCGCGCCGTGTCGCCGGCCGGGATTGCCGCCGTGCCGGCGCTCGCGGAGGGCGGGCCGGTCCATATCCATATCGCCGAACAGCCGCAGGAGGTCGCGGAGATCTCCGCCTGGCTCGGCGCGCGGCCGGTGGAGTGGCTTCTCGCCAATGCGCCGGTCGGGCCGGACTGGTGCGCGGCCCACGCGACCCATATGACGCCGGCGGAGGTTTCGGGCCTGGCGCGGTCCGGGGCCGTCGCGGGGCTTTGCCCGATCACCGAGGCCGATCTCGGCGACGGTCCGTTCGACGGGCCGGGCTGGATCGCCGCCGGGGGGGCGTTCGGGGTGGGGTCCGATTCCAACGTGCGGATCTCGGCGGCGGGAGAGTTGCGGATGCTGGAATATTCGCAGCGCCTGCGCGATCTGGCGCGCAACGTGATGGTGCCGGGCGAGGGCTCGGTCGGGGCGTTCCTCTTTCGCGGCGCGGCGCGCGGCGGGGCGCGGGCGCTTGGCCGCGCGGCGGGAGAGATCGCGCCCGGCCTCTGGGCGGATCTCGTCGCGATCGATGGCGATCACCCGGCGCTTTCAGCGCTGGCGGGGGATCAGATCCTCGACGGGTTCTGCTTCGCGGCCCCGGATGCGGTGGTGACCGACCTCTGGTCGGCCGGGCGGCATTCGGTCCGGTCGGGGCGCCATGTCGCGCGGGAACCGGTCGCGGCGGCGTATCGGCTGGCGGTCGCGGGGCTGGTGGCGCGGATCTGAGCCGGGAGCGCGCGCGGGGCGGGAGGATGCCTCCGGCGGAGGTATTTGGGCCACACTGAAATCAGGTGGGGACTTGTTCGAAAAGGACGAGGATCGCGCGGGAATGCGCCGATGTTTCTGCGGTTCCCTGCCGGAAAAATCCGGCTGCGCCCGACGGGATGGCGGTGCCGTCGAGGCGGGTTCCGGTGCCGGGGGCGAGGATCGCGTAGGCGCGGCCGGGGCCGGGCGGGCAATCAAGGCGGGTGCCGGCGCCGAGGATGCGGACCGAGGCGGCGATCCGTTCGGGGTCGTGGATCACGTTGAGATCGCGGACCGGCCCGCCGATGCGTCGTCCGGTGACGGGGAGGTCGCCGGAAAAGGCCACGGGGGCGAAGGGCAGGGCGTCGATGCATCCGTCCGGCGTGCCGAGACGGAGCCCGGCGCCCTCGATCACGGTGAGGATGCGGGCGAGGCCGGGGAAGGCCGAGAACGGGCCGTCGGAGGCGACCTCGGCGATCGAGAGGCGCCAGAGGAGGCGTCCGTCGCGGTCGTCGCGCGCGATCTCGCGGGTGAGGCCGCCGCCGTTCTTCCACGGCTGGATCTGGAAGGCGGAGGCCGGGATGAGGCGCATGGGCGCGTCTTTTCCTTGGACAAAATGCCGATATGATCGGACAAATACCACAATGGCAGGTTCAGTCCATGAGAGATGCGGAGGCCATGGAGAAGACGAACTACCGCGACGTGAAGGCGGAGATCCTGCGCCGGATCACCGAGGGCGACTGGGCGCCGGGCGCGCTTCTGCCCGGAGAGGTCGAGCTTGCCGAGGCCTTCGGCGTCGCCCGCGCGACCGTCAACCGGGCGATGCGGGAACTGACCGAGGAGGGGCTTCTGGAGCGCCGCCGCAAGGCCGGCACCCGGGTCCGTCCCTCGCCGCTCCGGGCCGCGCGGTTCGCGATCCCGCTGGTGCGGGCCGAGGTCGAGGCGACGGGCGCCGCCTATCGCTACGCGCTTCTGGAACGGGGGGCCGGGCCGGCGCCGGACTGGCTTCGGGCGCGGCTCGGGCTCTTGCCGGGGGCGAGGGTGTTGCATCTCGCCTGCCTGCATTCGGCCGACGGGGCGCCCTATCAGGTCGAGGACCGCTGGATCAACCTTGCGGCCCTTCCCGAGGCGGAGGCGGCGGATTTCAGCGCGGTTGGGCCCAACGAATGGCTGGTCCGGGCGGTGCCGTTCTCCGAGGTAGAGATCAGTTTCCTCGCCACGGCCGCGGATGCGCGCATCGGCGGCTATCTCGGCCTCGATCCGGGCGAGCCGGTCTTCACCGCCGAGCGCACCACCTGGTGGGAGGGAAAGGCGATCACCCATGTGCGACTTTACTTCGCGCGCGGCCACCGGATGACGACGCGCTATTGACCCCGGCCTCCGGGCGCGGGACGGTGGCGGAGAGCGGGAGGTCGGGAATGGCGGATCTGGTGACGGCGGAGATGGTCGAGGCCTATCGGCGCGACGGGGCCGTGCTGGTCAAGGGGCTCTGGGCAGACTGGGTCGACATGCTCCGCTCAGGGATCGAGCGCAACATGGCGGAGCCGGGCCCTTACGCGGCCGAGAACCTGAATCCGGGCGAGGGTGGGCGGTTCTTCGACGACTACTGCAACTGGCAGAGGATCCCGGAGTTCCAGGAGGTTATCCTGAACTCCCGCGTGGCCGAGGCGGCCGCTGCGCTGATGCGGTCGGACAGCGTCCAGGTCTTTCACGATCATGTGCTGGTGAAGGAGCCGGGAACGACGAAAGCGACGCCCTGGCATCAGGACGGGCCCTATTATTTCGTCGAGGGAACCCAGACGGTCAGCTTCTGGTCGCCGGTCGATCCGGTGTCCGAGGCCACCTTGCGCTGTGTTGCCGGTTCTCACCTTTGGGAAAAGGAGGTGCTGCCGACCCGCTGGCTGAGCGAGGAGACCTTCTATCCCAACCCGGAGCGCTACATGCCGGTGCCGGACCCCGATGCCGATGGCATGACGGTGCTGGAATGGGCGATGGAGCCGGGCGACGCGGTGGCCTTCGACTTCCGCACCCTTCACGGCGCGCGCGGCAATACCGCGACGGCACGGCGGCGGGCGTTCTCGCTGCGGCTCGTCGGGGACGACGCGCGCTATGTCGAGCGGCCCGGGCGGACCTCGCCGCCCTTTCCCGGGCATGACATGCGTCCGGGGGCGCGGCTCCGGGAGGACTGGTTCCCCTATCTGAGACGCGCGGGGGGCTGATCGGGCCGGTAAGGTGGGTTTCAACCCACCCTGGCCGGTCGGTGGGTCGAAACCCACCCTGCCGGAGGTTCAGCCATCGCCGCGGGTCACGCCGCGATACCAGGCGGCGATCTTCGCGCGTTCCCCCGGCTCGATGAACGAGACATTGGCGGGCGGCATCGCGTGGCTGATGCCGGCTTGCAGGTAGATCGCGCGCGCATAGGCGGCAATATGGTCCGGGGTTTCGAGAATCACCCCTTTCGGCGCCCAGTGAATGCCGTCGTAGGAAGGCTCGGCGGCGTGGCACATCGAGCAGCGCCCCATGACGATGCTTTCGACCTCGGCGAAATCCTCGGCCGCGGCGAACCGCTGCGCGGCGGGGGTAAGCCGCGCCTCCCCCTCCGCCTCGGCGCGAAAGAGCGGCGCGGTCGAGAGCCAGGCGATGACGAGGAACAGCAGGACAGTGG
>WOZM01000143.1 GCA_011620265.1 Paracoccaceae bacterium | reverse complement strand
GACCGCCAGGCCGTCGGCCAGCCGCACGGTATGGGGATCCTCGACGGTGGCGCGGCAGTCGTGGACCGTCACCCCGGCCGCGTCGAGCCCGCCGCGATAGGCCCGCTCCAGCCGGTCGAGCTCGGCGTCGAGCCTGGCGCGGAACGCCGACCAGTCGAAGGGTCCGGCGGTCACGTCCCAGCCATAGGCGCGGGCATCCTCGATCGCCCCCGCATAGGACGAGGCGAAGACCATCAGCTTTTTCGGAACGCAACCCCTGATGACGCAGGTGCCGCCCATGCGGTATTCCTCGGCCAAGGCCACCCTTGCGCCATGCTCGCCCGCCGCGATCCGCGCCGCGCGCACGCCGCCCGAACCGCCACCGATGACGAAAAGATCGTAGTCGAACGCCATTCGGCCCCCGTTTGCTGGCCTCACTCCCCGAGATCGGCGAAGAGGTTGTCGGTTTCCGCGAAGTCGATCCGCTCGCGCTCGACCGTGCCGGTATTGATGTCGCGCGTCTCCACCCCTCCGTCGCCATGGCCGATGATGACGCGGTCACAGATATCTATGAAGAGGCCGTTTTCAACCACGCCCGGCACCTGGTTGAGCACCAGCGCCAGTTGCCGCGCATTGCCGATCCGGCCGAGATGGAGGTCGAGGATGCGGTTGCCCTCGTCCGTCACATAGGGCCGGTCGCCGTTCATCCGGAGCGTCACCTCGCGCCCGAGAACGTCGAGCGACACCAGCATTTCCTCGACCAGCGCCTTGGAGGTCTGCCAGCCGAAACCGATCACCTCGATCGGCAGCGGGAAGGCACCGAGATGGGCGACGTCCTTCGCCGCATCGGCGATCACGATCATCTGGTCGGAGGCGGTGGCGACGATCTTTTCCTGCAAGAGCGCCCCGCCGCCGCCCTTGATGAGGTTGAGCTCGGCGTCGAATTCGTCCGTGCCGTCGATGGTGAGGTCGAGCCAGCGCGCCGCCTCCAGCGTCACCACCTCGATCCCCTCCTCGCGGGCAAGGGCCGCCGTGCGCGACGAGGTCGGCACGCCGGTGATCTTCAGCCCCTCGCTGCGGACCCGCTCGCCAAGGCAGCGCACCATCCAGGCCGCCGTCGAGCCGGTGCCGAGGCCGACGCGCATTCCGCCTTCGATGAACCCCACGGCGCGCTTCGCGGCCACGAATTTCGCCTTGTCGATGGGGGACAGGTCGCCGGGCATGTCTCTCTCCGTTGCGGTCTAGGCCCCGGTTATACGCAGGATGTGGACCGAGGGCGAGCGGGAATCTCCCCCCTGCCGCCGCGTCTGCCCGCCCCCCCTCTTCGAACCGCCGGCAGATGGCGGCGTTCCCCGACAGGCAGGCACCCGTCTCCGCGTCGAGCACCGCCGAATGGCCGGGGTCGCCGGCCGGCATCGGAATGCCCTTGCCGAGGATGAAGGTCACCGCATGGGCACCGGCGAGCCCTGCGGCGAACCCAGCGACGGGCTTGCGGATGACGAAGGCCGACCCCCGCATGGTCACGGTCGCCGCACCGCCCGACCGCGCGGATTTCGCGGCAAAGCGTCGCTTTCCGCCTCGCCCGAGGATCCCGGCCGGAGGATAAGGGCAGCATGACCGGACCCGTGCGCGCCTATCTCCTCCACTACGCCCCCGACAACGCCTCGCTCGTCGTGCGGCTGGCGCTCGAGGAATTGCGCCAGCCCTGTCGCACGGCGCTGGTGGACCGCGCCACCCGCCAGCAGGACCGCGCCACCCACCGGGCGCTGAACCCCGCCGGCCCGATCCCGGTGCCGGAGACCCCCGACGGCCCGATCTTCGAGACGGCGGCGATCCTGCTCTGGCTTTCCGAACGCCCCGGCGCGCCCGAGGCGGTCCCCGCCTTCGCCGCCGCGACCCGCGCCCGCGTCGCCGCAGAGGCCGAGGGCCTCGGGCACGCGATCTTCACCCGCCCCTCCCATGCCTGCCCGCCCGAGGGCAGCGCCACCTGAAAGGACGCCGATGTTTCTCTCCGTCTTCGACATGTTCAAGGTCGGCGTCGGCCCCTCCTCGTCGCACACGATGGGGCCGATGGTCGCCGGGGCGCGGTTCCTCGACACCTTGCGCGCCTCGCCCTTCCATCCGAAGGGGTTGCGCGCCTCGCTGCACGGCTCGCTCGCCTTCACCGGCAAGGGCCATGCGACCGACCGGGCGACGGTGCTCGGCCTCGCCGGCTTCGCGCCCGACAGCTACGACGCCGGGAAGGCCGAGGCGGTGCTCGCCGCCATCGCCGCGACCGGCACCGTCACGCCGCCCGGCCTGCCGACGCTCCGCTTCGCCCCCGCGACCGACCTCGTCTTCGACTACGACCACCCGCTTCCGGGCCATGCCAACGGCATGATCCTGATGGCGACCGACGCGCAGGGCGACGTGATCCTGCAGGAGACCTACTATTCCATCGGCGGCGGCTTCGTCCTGACCGAGGCCGAACAGGCCGCCGGCCGCGACCTTGCCGCGAAACCCTCGGGCTGCCCCTACCCGTTCCAGACCGCCGCCGAGATGCTGGAGATGGCCGCCGCCTCCGGCAAGTCGATCGCCGCGATGAAGCGCGCGAACGAGCTGCACTTCCGCAGCGCGAAGGAGCTTGACGACGGCATGGCGCGGCTCTGGCAGGTGATGAACGACTGCATCGAGCGCGGTCTCGCGACCGACGGCATCCTGCCCGGCGGCCTCAAGGTCCGCCGCCGCGCGAAGGCGATCCACGAGGCGCTTCTGGCCGAGCGCGGGCTGAACCTCACCGCGCCGCATGTCATCAACGACTGGATGTCGACCTACGCGATGGCGGTGAACGAAGAGAACGCCGCCGGCGGACAGGTCGTCACCGCGCCGACGAACGGCGCCGCCGGGGTGCTGCCGGCGGTCATCCGCTACTGGCTCGACCACGTGCCGGGGGCGGCGCCGTCGAAGGTCGGCGACTTCCTCCTGACCGCCGCCGCCATCGGCGGCATCGTCAAGACCAACGCCTCGATCTCCGGCGCCGAATGCGGCTGCCAGGCCGAGGTCGGCTCCGCCGCCGCGATGGCCGCCGCCGGGCTCGCCGCGGTGATGGGGGCCACGCCCGAACAGGTGGAGAACGCCGCCGAGATCGCGCTCGAACACCATCTCGGCATGACCTGCGACCCGGTGAAGGGGTTGGTGCAAATCCCCTGCATCGAGCGGAACGGCCTCGGCGCGATCAAGGCGGTCTCGGCCGCCTCGCTGGCACTCCGGGGCGACGGCCAGCATTTCGTGCCGCTCGACGCCGCCATCGAGACGATGCGCCAGACCGGCCAAGACATGCACGAGAAATACAAGGAAACCTCGCTCGGCGGTCTCGCGGTCAACGTCCCGAACTGCTGACGCTCCGGATTTCCGGATGGCGCAGCCGCCCCGTCGGCACTAGGCTCCGGACATGACCCTGCGCCAGATCCAGATCTCTGCCGGTGAAGACGCGGTATCCGCGCTCGTTGCGGTCGCCGAGGACAAGGGCGCGCTGTCTGTGCAGGCCTTCGCCGAGACCGGGACCGAGGGGCGCGCGACGGTGCTGGTGCTGACGAGGCCGGACGAACACCAGAGCCTGCTCGACGCCTTGCAATCCGAACTTGGCCCGGAAAACGGCTGGCGCATCACGCTTACACCTGTCGAAACCACGATCCCCTTTCCCAATGAGCCGGAAAAGGACGAGGGGGAGGAAGCGGACAGCTCCGAAGGCGAGGCATCCGGAGACGAGCGCCCGCCGCTGCCAAGCGGCGGCCGCAGCCGCGAGGAAATCTATGACGAGGTCTACGAGGCCGCGCAGTGGGGCCGCGACTACGTCCTGTTTGTCGTGCTTTCGACGGTCGTCGCCGTTTTCGGAATGATGGCCGACAACGTCGCCGTCGTGGTCGGCGCGATGGTGATCGCACCGCTGCTCGGGCCGAACCTCGCCTTCGCGGTAGGCGTTGCCCTCGGCGACGGTCGGCTGATGGCGCGGGCGGCGGCGACAAGCCTTCTGGGCATCGGGCTTGTGCTCGCGCTCAGCGCCGCGATCGGCTGGCTCTGGCCCGTGCCCCTGACCTCGCACGAGTTGATGTCGCGCAGCGAAGTGGGGTTTGCGGGGATGGCCGTGGCGCTGGCCTCGGGCGCGGCGGCGGCGCTGTCGCTGGTGACGGGGCTGTCGAGTGCGCTGATGGGCGTCATGGTCGCGGTGGCGCTGTTGCCGCCTGCCGCAGCGGTCGGTCTGTTTCTTGGCGGGGGGCAGCCCGAACTGGCGACTGGCGCGGCGTTGCTTCTGGCGTTGAACGTCGTCTGCATCAACCTGGCCGCGCAGGTCGTCATGGTCACGCGCGGCATCACCCCGCGCAACTGGTATGAAAAGCAGACGGCCCGCCGGGCGAGCATGGTCAACACCGCCTTCTGGATGATCTTGCTGGCCGCGCTCGGTGGCCTCCTGTGGCTGCGCGCGCCGATCGCGCCCTGAGATCGGCTCGACGCAGGAAAAGCGCCCCGGCGTGGCCGCACGAGGCCCGGACCGGGCGCCCGTGCCCCCGTCGCTTTCGGAATAGACGCGGGCATCGGCCGCGTGTAGGGCGACGCCATGAACCCGACCGACCGCATATTGCCCGGCGTGGCGCTGATGATCGCCTTCTGCGTCATCGCACCCCTGATCGACGTGGCCTCGAAGCTCGCCGCGCAAGGCGTGCCGGTGGGGGTGATCGTGCTCGGACGGGGGATCGTGCAGGCGGCGCTGATGCTGCCGGTCGTCCTTCTCATGCGCCTGCCGCTGGGGCTCACCCGGCGCACGCTCGGGCTCGCCACGCTCAGGGCGCTGATGCTGGTGGTCTCGACCTATTGCTTCGTCGCCGCCGTGCGGGTGATGCCGATCGCCGACGCGCTCGCCATCGTCTTCGTCGAGCCTTTCGTGATCCTGCTGATCGGCCGGCTGGCCTTCGGCGAACAGGTCGGGCCACGGCGGCTCGCGGCCTGCGCGGTGGGCTTCGTCGGCTCGCTCTTCGTGATCCAGCCCTCCTTCGCCGCCTTTGGCGCCGTGGCGCTCTTCCCGCTCGGCACCGCGCTCAGCTTCGCGCTCTACATGCTTGTCACCCGGCACCTGTCGCGCGACGTGCACCCGGTGGCGATGCAGTTCCATACCGCCGCCCTTGCGGCGCTCCTCTGCCTGCCGCTCCTCGGCTTCGGCACGGCACTCGGCTGGGCGCCGGTCAGCTTCGCGCTGCCGCAAGGCATCTTCTGGCTCTGGGTGGTCTGCGTCGGGCTCGCCTCGACCGTCAGCCACATGGCGATCACCTATGCGCTGAAATTCGCGCCCTCCTCGACGCTGGCGCCGCTCCACTATCTCGAGATCGTCACCGCGACGCTTCTGGGCTACATCTTCTTCAGCGACTTGCCGAACGCGCTCACCTTCACCGGCATCGCGATCATCGTCGCCTCGGGGCTCTACGTCATCCACCGCGAACGCCGGCTGGCGCGGGCCGAGCGGCTCACCACGCGGACGCTTGCAGCCCCGCAATCGCCGCTCTGAGCGCCGCTTTCGGCAGGATCACCAGCATCCGCGCCGTCTCGAACTCCATCTCGACCGGGCCGGTCGCCTCGTTCGAGGTGCCGACCCGTCCGTCCGGCGCGAAGGCGAGCCCCGCGATCGGCCAGCGCAGCCCCCGGCTCGTCCCCGCGACCGCCGCCATCGGAAAGAGCGAGACCCGCGTGCCGGGCTTGAGCGCGAGGCTCAGCCGGCGCGGGGCGAGGAAGGCCACATCCTCGCGCCCGAGGATCAGGCAGCGCCGGGCCCCGTGCCGTGCCAGCGCGTTCCAGACCGCGAGCGTGTGATCGGCACGGGGCCCGGCGAAGCCGAGGCCGAGGATGTAGGGCGCCTCGATCCGCTGCAGGCATTTCTCGAAATCCGTGCTCTCCTGCTCGGCGACGCGGTGGAAGCGGTCCGCCGGGATCGCGGCCCGCGCCGCATCGCTCACCGAATCGAGATCGCCGATCACGGCATCGGGAACGCGCCCCGCCGCGACCGCCACATTGGCGCCACCATCGGCCGCTACCAGACAGGGTGCCATGCGCAATGCCTTGTAAAGGCTTCTGCGCTCTACGTTTCCCGCGCCCAGCAGGGTTATTGGCGACAGTGTTTGGACAATGCCTTCTGACATGGCAGTATTGATGACGATTAAGGCAAAAGAACACAATGTCGGCCAGAAAAAATCCTTCAATTTACCTGTTTTTGTCCACGCTGGCGCAATAGTTCACCTCCAGTCTGCAAGGACAGGCAGAAGCAGAAAGCGAGCGTTTCATGGTCGGTGCAAGTAAGATCCTGACGGTTTCCTACGGCACATTCTCGTGCACTCTCGAAGGCTTCGAGGAACCGTTCTCGACGATGAAGGCGATCGCGGAATACTTCCGCGACCTGGCCGCCGACGACCGCTATTTCGGCGCCGAGCCGCCGACGCCGGACGCCGAAATGCTCCACCGCATCGCCGAACGCGAGATCCAGCGCCGGGTCGAGGCGAAGATCAGCGAACATGGCGTCGTGCTGCGGGCCGACAGCGCGCCCGCCGCGCAGCCGGCCAAGGCTGCCCCGGCGCTGATGACCGCCGCCGCGCCGGTCGTTGCCGAGGCCGTCCCGGCGCCGATGCCGGCGGCCGAAGCCGCGCCCGAGGCGTTCGAAGCCGAAGCGGAGGCCGAGGCGGACGTCTTCGCCGCCTATCTCCAGGAAGAGGCCGCCGCCCCCGCCATCGAGCGCGACGAGGCCGACACCGACAGCGTCGCCGCCAAGCTTTCCCGCATCCGCGCCGTCGTCGCCGCCGCGCAGGCCGCGCCGGCCGCCGCCGTCGAGGACGAGGAAACCGCCGCCGACTTCGCCCCCTCGGCCACCGTGCCGGCCGGCGATTTCGGCTTCGAGCTCGACCTCGACGACATGCCGGCGCGCCATGCCGCCGAACCCGTCTCCGACGACGCGCTCGTCGCCACGGACGAGGACGAGACGTTCGAGGAGATCGCCCCGGCCGCCGAGGCCGAGGTTGAAGCCGAAGAGATCGACGCTTCAGAGGACGACGCCGGAGAACTCGAAGCGATCACCGACGTGATGGCCGGGGTCGAGGTTCCGGAAGCGACAGAGGTCGACGTCGAAGAAGTCGAAGCCGCCGTGCCCGAAGAAGCCGCCGCCGAAGAAGACGTGGCCGAAGCCGCCGTGGCCGAAGAAGCCGCCGGGGACGAAGAGATCGCGGCCTCCGCGCTCGATCTCGGCGCCTGGCGGCTCGACGCGGAAGACGACCAAGTCTCCGAGGCGGACGAAGCCGCCGAGCTTGAGGACGAGGTCGAGGCCGGGCTTGAGGACGAGGTCGAGGACGAACTCGAAGCCGAGGACGACGAGGCCGAATTCGAACCGGAAACCGACGCCGCGGCCGACGCGGAGACCGACGTGGCCGAGGCGGAGGAGGAGATCGCTCCCGAACCCGCAAGGGGCAAGCCGGGCTTCTTCGGCCAGGCCGCCGCCCGGGTGATCAAGATCCGCAGGACCCTGACCCCGGCGCGGGACGACGTCCCGGCCGAGGACATGGCCGAGGACATGGCCGAGAACCGTGCCGACAACGACGCCGACAACGACGCCGACACGCCCGATCACGACGATACCGAAGACCGCAGCGCCGCGATCTTCGCCGCGCTGAACGAAGAGGCCGACCTCGTCGAGGCATTCGACGAGGCCGAGGCCGAGGATGTGACCGCCGAGGATACCGACGCGGCCCTTCTGGCCGGGATCGGCGCGGCGATCGGCGAAACCGGGCTCGACCCGGATGCCGAGGACGACCTCCTGCGCGAACTGGCCGAGGTCGCCCGCGAGGCGCGCCGCGACAGCCATGAAGGCCGGGCGATCCTCGAAGGCCATGCCAGCGACGGCGAGGCGTCGGTCGAACGCCTGATGGAGGAAGCCAAGTCGAAGCTCGAAGGCGACGAAAGCCGCCGCCGCTTCTCCGCGATCTCGCATCTGAAGGCCGCCGTCGTCGCCACCGTGGCCGACCGCAAGCTGAAGCTGCGCGACGCCCCCGTCAGCGGCGAAGCCGAAGCCGGCGAAGAGATCGAACGCTACCGCGACGACCTCTCGAAGGCCGTGCGCCCGCGCCGGCCCACCGCCGAATCCGCGCCGACAACCCGCCGCCCGACGATCGAGACGCGGCAGGCGCCGCTCGTGCTCGTCTCCGAACAGCGCATCGACGCGCCGGCCGGGCCGCGCAGCGACGCCGCCGTCGTGCGGCCGCGCCGGATCAGCGCCGGCAATCTCGTGCTCGACGACGACATCGAACAGGACGGGGAGACCGAGGGCGCGCTGTCGCCGGAAGAGGCGAAGAGCTTCGCCGAATTCGCCGACCGCCTCGGCGCGGTGAACCTCTCGGACATGCTCGAAGCCGCCGCGGCCTATACCGCGACGGTCGAGGGGCTGCCGCACTTCTCGCGGCCGCAGATCCTCAGGAAGGTCGCCAATGTCGCCGAGGATGAGGAATACAGCCGCGAGGACGGGCTCCGCTCGTTCGGGATGCTGCTCCGGCAGGGCAAGATCCAGAAGATCAGCCGTGGCCAGTTCACCATCACCGAAGCCTCGAGGTTCATGTCGGAAGCGCGCCGCGCCGCGCGCTGACCTTCGCCCGAAGGTGTATCAGGACCCTGCGGAGCGGTCCCCCCCGGACCGCTCCGTTTTTCCGTTCGGGGTCCGAAGGGTGCGGCGCTAGTCCGCCCCTCCGTCCGGATCGCCCTTGCCGACGCCGCGGAAGACGAAGCGGAACGGCAGCGCCCAGACGACGCCGAGACCGAGATAGACCGCGACCTCGGCCAGGATCGGCAGCCGGCCGAACCGCGCGGACAGCCAGTCCGCGAGGCTGACTGCCGCGACGATGTAGAGCGGCAGCCCGACCAGAAGGATCAGGAGCGACAGCCGCCGGCGGGTGCGATAGGTCAGCGCCATCAGTCGGCGAACGGATCGGTGACGAGGATCGTGTCGTCGCGCTCGGGGCTGGTGGAAAGCAGGGCCACCGGGCACTGGATCAGCTCCTCGATCCGGCGCACATACTTGATCGCGGCGGCGGGCAGCTCCGCCCAGCTCCGCGCCCCGGCGGTGCTTTCGGACCAGCCCTCCATCTCCTCGTAGACCGGCCTTACCCTGGACTGGAGCGCCGCCGCCGTCGGCAGGTAGTCGTAGGTCTTGCCGTCGATCTCGTAGCCGGTGCAGATCTTGAGCACCTCGAACCCGTCGAGCACGTCGAGCTTGGTCAGCGCGATGCCGTTGACGCCGGAAATGGCGCAGGTCTGGCGCACCAGAACCGCGTCGAACCAGCCGCAGCGGCGCTTGCGCCCGGTGACGGTGCCGAATTCATGGCCGCGCTCGCCCAGCCGCTGGCCGTCGGCATCCTCGAGCTCGGTCGGGAACGGGCCTTCGCCGACCCGTGTCGTGTAGGCCTTGACGATGCCGAGGACAAAGCCGATCGCCGAGGGGCCGAGCCCGGTCCCCGTCGCCGCCATCCCCGACATCGTGGTCGAGGAGGTGACATAGGGATAGGTGCCGAAGTCGATATCGAGAAGCGCGCCCTGCGCGCCCTCGAACAGGATGCGCTTGCCGGCGCGGCGCATCTCGCCCAGCACCTTCCAGACCGGCTGCGCATGGGCCAGAAGCTTCGGCGCCACCGCCATCAGCGTCGCCTTCAGCTCCGCCCGGTCGATCGGCGTCGCGCCAAGCCCGGCGCGCAGGGCGTCGTGATGGGCGAGAAGCCGGTCGAGCCGGGCATCGAGCGTCTCCTCGTCGCCGAGATCGGCGACCCGGATGGTGCGGCGGCCGACCTTGTCCTCGTAGGCCGGCCCGATGCCGCGCCCGGTCGTGCCGATCTTCGCACTTCCGGCGGCCTCCTCGCGAAGCTTGTCGAGGTCCTGGTGCAGCGGCAGGATCAGCGGCGTGTTCTCGGCGATCATCAGGTTCTCGGTCGAGATCGCCACGCCCTGGCCCGTGAGCTTGTCGATCTCGGCGAAAAGCGCCCAGGGGTCGAGGACCACGCCGTTGCCGATCACGGCGAGCTTGCCGGGCCGCACGATCCCCGAGGGCAGCAGCGAGAGCTTGAAGACCTTGCCGCCGATCACCAGCGTGTGGCCGGCATTGTGGCCGCCCTGGAACCGCGCGATCACATCGGCGCGTTCCGAAAGCCAGTCGACGATCTTGCCCTTGCCCTCGTCGCCCCACTGGGCGCCCACCACCACGACATTGGCCATCCGACTTGCTCCTTATGCGGCAAACGGGCTCCGTATAGCCGGGCGCAGGGCCGGGCGAAACCGCTTTTTCGCACCCGCAGCAGCCGCAGCCGCGACCCCGGAGGCTTTTGCGGCAGGACGCCCCGCCCTGCGAACCGCGCCCGGGCGGCCCTTGACACGAATCCATTCCTGCCCCGTCGATCCCTGCCCCGAGGATTTTCGCCCCGCCCGCCGCCCGGCAAAACGCCTTGCGCTGCCGTCTCCATCCGCCTAGATAGGCGCGTCAGCGAACTGAGAAGGCCAAACGGTCCATGGAAAACGTCGTCCTCACCGTCCATCTGATCCTCGCGCTCCTGATGATCGCGGTCGTGCTCCTGCAGCGCTCCGAAGGCGGCGGGCTTCTGTCCGGCGGCGGCGCGATGTCGGCGCGGGGGGCGGCGAACGCGCTGACCAAGCTCACCTGGATCCTCGCCGCGGCCTTCATCGCGACCTCGATCGCGCTGACCGTCATCGCCGCGCAGAAGTCGCAAGGGACCTCGGTTCTCGACGCCACCACGTCGGCCCCGGCCGGCCCTGCGGACGCGCCGGCGACCCCCGCCCTTCCGGAAGGCGACCTCCTGCCGCCGACCGCCGGCGACGCCCCCGTCGCCCCGCCCCCGGCGGACTGAGGCGTTTCGGGTTTATCTGGAAAAATCCGGTATCGGAATTCGAACCGGAAAAGTTCGAATTCCGATTCAATGCAAACTCGAAACGCCGTAGGACCGACCACAACGATTTGATCTGTCGGTCGAGGACGACCACAACACCTTGCGGTCCGGTTGCGGGGGGCCTGCGAATCTGTTACTGCTTTAATCCCGTGATGCTGTGTCCGGAACGGATGCGGCGAACCCAAGAAACTTGAGGCAATCACGGGGAGCCGACCTGCATGGCGCGTTACGTATTCATCACCGGCGGTGTCGTCTCCTCGCTCGGCAAGGGCCTCGCTTCGGCGGCGCTCGGCGCCCTTCTCCAGGCGCGCGGCTTCTCGGTGCGGCTGCGCAAGCTCGACCCCTATCTCAACGTCGATCCCGGCACCATGTCGCCCTTCGAGCATGGCGAGGTCTTCGTCACCGATGACGGGGCGGAGACCGACCTCGACCTCGGCCATTACGAGCGCTTCACCGGCGTCCACGCCCGCAAGACCGACAGCATCTCCTCGGGCCGGATCTACTCGAACGTGCTGGAGAAGGAGCGCCGCGGCGACTATCTCGGCAAGACCATCCAGGTCATTCCCCACGTCACCAACGAGATCAAGGACTTCATCGCCATCGGCGACGACGAGGTCGACTTCATGCTCTGCGAGATCGGCGGCACCGTCGGCGATATCGAGGGGCTGCCCTTCTTCGAGGCGATCCGCCAGTTCAGCCAGGACCGCCCGCGCGGCCAGTGCATCTTCATGCACCTGACGCTCCTGCCCTATCTCGCCGCGAGTGGCGAGCTGAAGACCAAGCCGACCCAGCACTCGGTCAAGGAGCTTCGCTCCATCGGCCTGCAACCGGACGTGCTCGTCTGCCGCTCCGAACACCCGATCCCGGAGAAGGAGCGCGCCAAGATCGCGCTTTTCTGCAACGTCCGGCCCGACTCTGTCATCCCCGCCTATGACCTCAAGTCGATCTACGAGGCGCCGCTCGCCTACCACCGCGCCGGCCTCGACCAGGCGGTGCTGGATGCGTTCGGGATTTCCCCCGCGCCGAAACCCAATCTCGAGCGCTGGGAAGACGTGATGGACCGGCTGACGAACGCCGAAGGCGAGGTGCGCATCGCCATCGTCGGCAAGTACACCCAGCTCGAGGATGCCTACAAGTCGATCGCCGAGGCGCTGACCCATGGCGGCATGGCCAACCGGGTCCGGGTCAGGGCCGAATGGATCGACGCCGAGATCTTCGAGCGCGAGGACCCCGCCCCCTGGCTCCAGCGCTTCCACGCCATCCTCGTCCCCGGCGGCTTCGGCGAACGCGGGACGGAAGGCAAGATCAAGGCCGCCCGGTTCGCCCGCGAGAAACAGATCCCCTATCTCGGCATCTGCCTCGGCATGCAGATGGCGGTGATCGAGGCGGCGCGCAACCTCGCCGGCCTGACCCGCGCAGGCTCCGAGGAATTCGACCACGAGAAGGGCGAGAAACGGTTCGAGCCGGTGGTCTATCACCTCAAGGAATGGGTGCAGGGCAACCACATGGTCTCCCGCAAGGCCTCGGACGACAAGGGCGGCACGATGCGCCTCGGCGCCTATACCGCGCATCTGAAAGCGGGCTCAAGGGTCGCCGGGATCTATGGCACGACCGAGATCGAGGAACGCCACCGCCACCGCTACGAGGTGGACATCAAGTACCGCGAGAAGCTGGAGAAGTGCGGCCTGATCTTCTCCGGCATGAGCCCGGACGGGCGGCTCCCCGAGATCGTCGAGTGGAAGGACCACCCCTGGTTCATCGGCGTGCAGTTCCACCCGGAGCTGAAATCCAAACCCTTCGCCCCGCATCCCTTGTTTGCGGACTTCGTGCGGGCGGCGAAGGAGGTGGAGCGGTTGGTGTGAGGGGATATATTAATGCATCCGGCTAAAATTCGAAAACTTCTAGCCGACGTAATTGCTGAATCTAAGTCCTATGAAGTTCCGACCATTTGTTCGAGGATCGGCTTGGCAGCGGGCGACGAACAAGAGGCATTCAGAAGCAAATTCCGCTATGCAAAGAAACGCTTGGATGCGATCGAGAACAGCGAGCTAAAAGATTGCGCAGCGCGGCTTAACACTATTGTTGAGTCCGAAGCGCTTTCTGCTTTTCTCGAAGGTGCGTCGAAAAAGTCTCCATCAGACGACCTCCACACCCTTTCGTTATCAGCTCTGCAAGCTGAATTTGTGTCTCGCCGGTGGAGTGACGCCCTTGAGCGTCGCGAAAACGACCCAGAAGGGGCGATTACGCTTGCGAGGACCCTGCTTGAAGATATCTGCAAAATCATAATCGTTGAATTGCAGGCGACATATTCTGAAGATGATGACCTGCCGAAACTTTATCGAAAAACGGCATCACTTCTTAATTTGGCTCCCGATCTGCATACTGAGCAAATCTTCAAGCAAATACTCGGGAACTGCCAGTCAATCGTTGAGTCACTTGGTGCCGTGCGAAACAAGCTGAGCGATGCACACAGCGGGGGGCCGCTTCGCGCGCGGCCAACTGCACGTCACGCAAAACTCGCCGTGAATCTTGCGGGAACCATGGCAACATTCTTGGCTGAAACCTTTCTTGTGAGAACGCCGAAAAAGTAGCTTGCTGTAAGGTGCGTGCTCGCACGCACCAATCGCCCTTCCGATGGCGCGTGAAATCACGCACCCTACCTCGCTCCGGCACCTGCTCTTCTCTTCCGCCCGATTTGTCCCGCGACAAGTCGAGGCATTGCCTCGACGGCCGCGCCTGCCACCCGGCCGCGCCACGGGCGCGGCGTTCTTCGGGGCAAAGGTCCACCGGACCTTTGCTGTTCCCTCATCACCCCCCGGCAGGCGCGT
>WOZM01000122.1 GCA_011620265.1 Paracoccaceae bacterium | reverse complement strand
TAGCGACAGGCTTTTCTGACCCGACAGCTCCGCGTGGCTTCACCTCCCCGCGGCATGGGCCATCGCCGCTGGCCTTTCGGAAAAAAGTCGTCCGACTCCCACCCCCCTTACGCTCCCGTCATTATCGCGGAGCAGAAACAGGGCGTCGAGCCCATGTTTTCTTGCGAGTGCTGCTCCCCTGTCGGGTCCGAGCACCATCAGCGCGGTCGCCCAGGCATCGGCCTCGGCACAGCTTCGCGCCACGACGGTGACTGATGCTGGCGCGGCCAGTACGGGCGCGCCACGGCCCGGGTCCATGGTGTGCGACAAACGCTGGCCCTGCACCTCGACCCAATGGCGGTAGTCGCCCGAGGTCGCCACGGCGGCGTCCTGAAGCGCGAGGATGGAATGGGGTGTCCGGCGCTTGGCGTCCGGCGCCTCCACCGCGATGTTCCACGCCTCTCCGTCCGGCCGAAGGCCCATCGCGCGCATCTCGCCGTCGATGCCAATGAGGGCGTTGCCGATCCCGCAGTCGCGCAGGGTCCCGGCAAGCCGGTCGACCCCGTAACCCTTGGCGATGCCGTTCAGGTCGAGCGCGGTGGGAGCGGACTTGCGGGCATGAGTCTCGCCGATCTCCAGCGCCGTGTGCGCGGGCACACGGTCTGTCGTCATCGCAGCGCGGATACGGTCGGGCGCGGCAGCCTCGGGCCCGAAGCCCCAGGCTGCAACCGCATCACCCATGCCGATGTCGAAAGCGCCGCCGGAGGCGCGCCCGATCTCGATTCCCAGCCGCAGAACCTCCCTCAGCCGATCAGGCACCCTCACCCATGCGCCCACCGGTGCCGCGTTGAGGCGCATCAGGTCACTGTCGGGCCGCCAGGTGGACATCTGCGCATCCACTTCGTCGACGGCTGACTGCAGCGCCGCGCGGACCGAGCCCGGGTCGAAGCCCGGCTCCGCGAAGAACAGCGCCGACCACCGCGTGCCCATGGTCGGGCCGTTCAGCGCGTGGCGTTCCCGATCAGTAGATATCTTCGACATATCGCCCCTCCGCCTTCAGCGCTGCGGGGGTGAGCCCGGAGGGCGCGAGGATCTCCGCCAGCGCATCCGCTACGCCCGCCGCCATGTCGCGCCCGCCGCAGACCATGACGCGGGCACCGTCGCGGATCAGTCGGGCCACCTGCGCCGCGTCGCCGCGCAGCGCGTCCTGCACATATTGGGGCCGCGCCCCGCGCGAGACCGCCGTGACCAGCCGGGTCAGGCGGCCCTCCGCCTGCCATCCGGGCATCTCCTTGCCGTAGAAGAAGTCGCTTTCGGGATGGCGCATTCCGAAAAAGAGGTGAATGGGCCGCCGCCGCGCGTTGCCGCGCACAAAACCGGCAAGCGGGCCGATGCCGGTCCCGGCGCCGATCAGGACCAGCGGCGCGCGGCTACGGTCGGGCTGGAAGCCGGGATTGCGGCGCAGGAAGGCGGTCACCGCATCGCCCGGCTCCAGTGCCGTGAGCTGGCCCGAGCAGAGGCCGCCGGGATGCCTCCTGACCACGATCTCGACAAACCCGTCGCAACGCGCCGAGGCGAGCGAGTAGAGGCGCGGCACGGGACTGCCCTCGGGCAGGACGCCGATCAGGTCGCCGGCCTCGAACCGGGCAAAGCCTGTCCCGGTCAGCCGCTGCCAGAGCGTCGCCTTTGGCAGGGCGAAGCGCAGGATTGCGGTCGGGGCCTGCACCTTGGCACCATAATCGCGGCGCGAGATCAGGGTGAGCGTCTGGGTCGCGGGCGGAACCTGCCGGTGGACAAGCTCCAATTCGATCTTCAGCACCTCCCCCAGGGCGCGCCCCCAGCGGGCAAAATCTTGCGGCGACTGGCGGTCCACCGTATCGAGCGGCAGGAGTTCGGGCCAGGCCTTCGCCTCGGCCGCAGTAGCGACGGCTTTCGCGAAGGCGCAGTAAGCGGGGAAGCTGCGGTCGCCGAAGCCCAGCACGGCCAGGGCCGCCTCGGGCGCGCGGTCGAGAGCCGCCAGCCGGTCGAGAAACCCCTTGGCCGAGGACGGGGCACCGCCATCGCCATAGGTCGCGGCCAGCAGGATGATCCGCTCGGCGCGGGCGTAGCGTTCCGGCGCGAAGGCCGTCATGGGCGCGGTGTGGACGCTCTGCCCGGCCTCTGTCAGCGCGGCATGGAGCGTCGCGGCGAAGACCCATGTGCTGCCGCCCTCGCTGCCGACGAGCAGGATCGTCTCGGCCCGACCTGCAGGCTGGTTGCCGCGAATGCGTGGCCGAGTGCGCCGCCCGGCGAGCCAGATCAGTACGCCCGTTCCACCCATTGCGGGCACGCCGAGCGCCGTGAGCCCCAGCACCATCCCCAGCGTCGCAGCGCCCTGGCCGGTATGCAGCATGTAGAGGGTTTCGGAGACGCGTTCCCATCCGGTCAGGTCAGCCCACCTCAGGAGCACCCCCGTACCTTGGTCGAGATATCCGGTGCCCCGGTCGGTCTTCAGCGTGAAGACGTCCGTCGTATCGCCCGGATAGGGAAAGCTCAGCTCGCGCAGCTCGGCGACAGAGGTCTGCCGCAAGGCGGGCATCTGGTCGAGCGCGAACCCCGTCTCGCCGCTCACCTCGACCGGGAAGGCCAGCGCTGCGCCGCCATCGGGCAAGAGGTCGAAGGTGGAGGCCGTCATCCACAGAGCAGTGGTAGACGAAAGAACAAGGCCAAACACCGCGAGACGGGCGATCTCGACGTGGAGTCTTCCGGCAAGCGGTCCGCGCAGCGGCGCGAACCAGTGCCGCCAGCCGCCCGCGCGCCGCGCGACCAGCGCCACGCCGCTAAGCGACAGGACCAGCATCGCCGCCGCTCCTGCGGCCATGGCGATGCGCCCGCCATCCCCGAGGAAGAGCGAGCGATGAAGGTTGG
>WOZM01000227.1 GCA_011620265.1 Paracoccaceae bacterium | reverse complement strand
CATCCCGATCACCCGGTCGCAATAGCGGCGCGCGGTGTCGAGCGTGTGCAGGTTAACCAGCACGGTGATGCCGTCATCGCGGTTGATGCTGCGCAGCGCCTCCATCACCCGCGTGGCATTGCCGGGATCGAGGCTGGCGATGGGCTCGTCGGCCAGCATGATCCGCGGGTTCTGCACCAGTGCGCGGGCAATGGCCACGCGCTGCTGTTGCCCGCCCGACAGGGTGCCGGCGCGCTGCAGGGCCTGCGGCGCAAGCTCCAGCCGGTCCAGCGCGCGGATGGCGATGGCCCGTTCGGCATCGGTGAAGTGCATGGCCATCGAGCTGACGAAGCCATGGTCGGACAGGCGCCCCACCAGAACGTTGGTCAGCACGTCCAGACGCTCTACCAGGTTGAACTGCTGGAAGATCATCGCACAGTCGCGCCGCCAGTGCCGCAGGGCACGGCCCCGCAGCGCAGTGACATCGGTGCCGCCAAAGGTGATCTTGCCCTCTGTCGGGTCGATCAAGCGGTTGATGAGGCGGAGCAAGGTGGACTTCCCGGCACCTGACCGGCCGATCACGCCCACGAATTGCCCGGGGCGTATGTCAAGGGTAACGGCGTCCACCGCGCGGGTGGATCCGAAGCTGCGGCCGAGGCCGGAGAGGGAAAGGAGGTTCTGTTCCATGCCGGGGGTTGTGGCCGGATCTTGCGACGTGGCGACATCATCCGAATGAATGTTGCGCACCAATTTTCTGACGCTTCCGTGACAAGTCGAAAAATAATTGAATAATTTCAATACTGTTTTGCCGAGGCTGCGTTTTCGCACTGCTCCCGCGCCAAAATCTGCGCCAACTTGTCCCGCCCAGAAGCAGCGCGTCCATACCGGGCCCATGCGGCGAACCTGCCAATCTCTCATGCTTTCAGAGGCTTGCCAGACGGCCGAAACCGGCGCCCTGCGCCCGGCGTCATCAATCTGTCACATCACTGCGATGTGAAATTCATGCTGCGGTCGGGCAGCCGTCACCCGGCATCGATAGAAATCATTCGAACCAATCCTCACCGGAGTGACTGACATGACGCTGAAGTCCCTGATGCTGGGCACCGCCCTTACCATGCTTGGTGTTACCGCCGCCTCTGCCGAGACCTGGAATATTGCCGTGACCGACGTTCAAGGTCTGGAGCGTCTTCAGGCCGAGTGGGGGCCGTTCAAGGCGGCGCTCGATGCGGCCACCGGCCACACCTTCGAGTTCTTCCCCGTCTCCTCGCGCTCTGCCGCGGCAGAGGCGCTGCGCGGCGAGACGGTGGACTTCGTCGTCACCGGCCCGGCCGAATACATCATCATCAACAAGCTGACCAATGCCGTTCCGCTGATCGGCTTCGGCCGCCCCGACTATCGCTGCGCCATCGTGGTGCGCGCCGATGCGGGCATCGACAGCATGGACGACCTGAAGGGCAAGAAGGTGGCCTTCGGCGATATCGGCTCCACCTCGAACATGCTGTGCCCGATGCAGCTGATGGCGGATTACGGCGTCGACCCGGTGACCGAGATCGACAAGGTCCACACCGCCATCAATATCGCGCACGAGGCGCTGAAGGCCGGTGACGTGGCCGCCATCGGCGTCAACGAAGGCAGCTGGATCAACGGCGCCCGCAACAAGGACACCACGGTGCCGCTTGGCTTCTTCAAGGTGCTGGCACGGTCGGGCGATCTGCCCAACGACATGCTGCTGGTCGGCGCCCATGTCCCCGCCGAGATTCAGGCGCTGGTGCGTGACAGCATCATCGAGAAGAAGGATGAGATCGTCGAGGCGATCATTACCCATGAGAACAACCAGAAATATGTCGGGATGGACCTGGTGACGATCGAGGACGCCTCCTACAATCGCGTCCGCGCGATGTATACAACGGCGGGCTATCCGCAGTTCGACACCTTCCTGGGCGAATGAGTGATGCTTGACCACCCGGCCACCCATGTGACCGGGACGGTCACGGACCTGCAGGCGACGGGCCTTGCCAAAAGCTTTGGCAAGGCCCGCCCGGTGTTCGAGGGGCTGGAGTTCCGCATCCAGCGCGGCGAATGCGTGGCTCTGGTCGGGGCCAATGGCACCGGCAAATCGACGCTGCTGCGCTGCTGTCTGGGCCTGATCGCGCCCGACTGCGGCCAGGTGTCGCTGCTGGATCAGGACATCGCCGCGATCAAGGGGCCCGCGCGCCGTGCGCTGCGGGCCCGCACCGGCCTGGTGGGGCAAAAGCACAATCTGGTGCCGCGCCTGTCGGTTCTGTCCAACGTGATCCACGGGCTGCTTGGCCGGCATTCGGGGCCGCGCTATTGGGTGCAGGGCCTTGCCCCTGCCGCGGCGCGGACGGCGGCTTTCGCCGCGCTGGACAAGGTGGGGCTGGCCGATCTGGCGCTGCGCCGCGCTGACCAGTTGTCGGGCGGGCAAAGCCAGCGGGTGGGAATTGCCCGGGCACTGGTGGGCAATCCGCGCTTTCTGGTGGCGGATGAGCCCTGTGCCTCGCTGGACCCGCAGGCGGGCGAAGAGGTGATGGCGCTGTTCATGTCGCTGGTGAAGCGCGAGGGCGTCACCGTGCTCTTCACCTCGCACAACGTCCAGCACGCGCTGAGCTATGGCGACCGGATTCTGGGCCTGCAGGGCGGCAGGATTGCAATTGATGCGCGCGCCCGCGAGGTGTCGGCGCAGGACATGGCGAGGCTTTATGTCTGATCGCTCCCTTCCCATGCGCTTCGCGCGGCCCGGCGCCGGCGGCTTTCT
Source organism: Paracoccaceae bacterium (assembly GCA_011620265.1). Classification (GTDB taxonomy): domain Bacteria; phylum Pseudomonadota; class Alphaproteobacteria; order Rhodobacterales; family Rhodobacteraceae; genus Albidovulum. The sequence continues at coordinate 11,082 of WOZM01000227.1, read as the reverse complement.
GGGCTACCTTGCGGTCGTTCTGATCATCCTGTGGTCGCTGGAGGGCGCGGGCTGGTCGGCCGACCGGCTGATCTCCTCGCCGCCGAAACTTGCGGATTTCCTTGATCGCGCCTGGCCCCCCTCGACGCACAACCTCGACCGGTTGGCCTGGAAAATGGTGGAAACGCTGCAGATCGCCATCGCCGGGGCGGCCATCGGCATCGTGCTGTCGGTGCCGGTCGCCTTGCTGGCCGCGCGGGGTGTGCTGGTCGGGCGCGGGGTCAGCCTGGCGGTGCGCACTATCCTGGGCTTCATCCGCGCGGTGCCCGATCTGGCCTGGGCGCTGGTCTTTGTGGTCGCTGTCGGCCTTGGCCCCTTTGCCGGGATGCTGGCCATCGTGGTGGATACCATCGGCTATTGCGGCCGCTTCTTTGCCGATGACATGGAAACCACCGACCCCGGTCCGGCCGAGGCCTTGACGGCCACCGGCGCGCGGCGGCTCGATATCGCTGCCTGCGCCACCATTCCCGCCGCCTTGCCCGCCTTTGTCTCCACCTCGCTCTTCGGGCTGGAAAAGGCGGTGCGCTCCTCGACCATCCTTGGCCTTGTCGGGGCTGGCGGCATCGGGATCGAGATGAAGGTGGGGTTCGACCTTTTCGACTATCCCACGGCCATGACCGTGATCTTGATGATCGCGGTGGTGGTGATCGGGGTGGAACAGATCGGCGCCGTGCTGCGCGCCGCCATCATGGGACAGGCAAGATGAAGACAGATACCGCACATGAATTCTGGGGCGAGGAATGGGCGCGGGCCGATGGCACCACGAAATGGGAGCAGCCCGAGCCCGAGGTGATGATTTTCGCCCAAACCCTGCCTGCAGATGCGCGGGTGCTGGATCTGGGTGCGGGCGTCGGGCGGCATGCGCTGGCACTGGCGCGGCAGGGCTTTGCCGTGGCCGCGCTGGATGCCGCCCCCGAGGGCATTGCCGAGATCAACCGCATTGCCGCGGCCGAAGGCCTGATCGTCGATGCCCGCATCGGGATGATGACCGACCTGCCCTTTGCCGATGGCGCTTTCGACCATGTGCTCTCGTGGAACGTCATTTATCACGGCGACGAGAAGGTGCTGCGCACCGCCATTGCCGAGATCGCCCGTGTGCTGAAACCGGGCGGCACCTTCCTTGGCACCATGCTGTCCGCCCGCCGGATCCCGATTGAGCTGAGCAAGGCGCCGGGCCGCGAAATCTCGCGCAACACCTGGGTGTTCGAGGGGCCGGGCGACAAGGTCCACCCGCATTACTTCTGCACCGGCCGCGACATGCTTGAGCTTTTCTCCGCGTTCGAGGTGTTCCACCTTGAAGACCGCGAACACGAGACCCCCGGCTCGTGGCACTGGCATCTGGTGCTGGAGCGGCTGTGATTGTGATGCAGCCTTTCGTGATCGAAGGGGCTTCGGTGATCCTGCCGGACCGGGTGGCGCAGGTAGCCATCCGGGTCGAGGGCGGGGTGATTGCGGCATTGGACGGCCCGCGCGACGGGGCGCGGGTCATCCACGGGGGCGGGATGATCCTGGCCCCCGGGATGGTCGATATCCACGGCGATGCCTTTGAACGGCAGCTGATGCCGCGGCCGGGGGTGATGATCCCCACCGAAGCGGCGCTTCTGGAAACCGACCGCCAGCTTGCCGCCAATGGCATCGCCACCGCCTATCACGCCCTGTCGCTGAGCTGGGAGCCGGGCCTGCGCTCGGTCGGGATCGGCTGGGAGCTGTTCGAGGCCCTGAACCGGCTGGCCCCGCGCCTGACGGTGGAGAACCGGCTGCAGCTGCGGTGGGAGACCTTCTGCTTCGAAGCCCTGCCGCTGGTCGAGGCGGCACTGGACGGGCCGCTGGCCCCCGCCATTGCCTTCAATGACCACACTTCGATGGCGATGCTGCATCCGGGCACGCCTCTGCAGGACCGCCCCTTCGATCATGATCCGGCCTTCCCGGTGGTGGATGCGCAAAGCCCGGCCTTCCTTGCCAAGATGGACGGGCGGGCCAAGCGGTCGCATATGCCGGCAGCCGATTACGTCGCGCTGCTCTGCCGGATCTGGGAGCGGCGGGCCGAGGTGCTGCCTGTGGTCGCCGAGGTGGCCCGCAAGGGCGCCGCCGCCGGTGCGCCGATGCTGAGCCATGATGACAGCCAGCCCGAGACCCGCGCCTTCTACCGCGGGATCGGAGCGCGGATTTCCGAGTTTCCGATGAACCTGCGCACGGCCGAGGCGGCCCGCGTGGCGGGCGACCGGATCGTGTTCGGCGCGCCCAATGCGGCGCGGGGCGGCAGCCATCTGGGCTCGCCCGGCGCTGCCGACATGGTGGCGGCGGGGCTGTGCGACATCCTGGCTTCGGATTACTACTACCCCGCGATGCTGGCCGCGGTGGCGCGGCTGCAGGCCGACGGGGTCGGCGCGCTGGCCGAGATGTGGAAGCTGGTTTCGGCCAATCCGGCCGCAGCGCTTGGCCTGCATGACCGCGGCGAGATCGCCCCTGGCAAACGCGCCGATCTGGTGCTGCTGGACTGGCCCGACGGGCATCCGCCGGCGGTGCGCAGCTGCTTTGTCGCCGGCCGCGCTGCCTATGGCGCGATTGCGGCGGGCTAGATCATGCGGGAGGAGGCGGAGCGCTTTGACGGGTTGGCCGAGACCTACGAGATGCACCGCCCCGGCTATCCGGCCCCGGTCTTTCAGGCGCTTGTCGCGGACCTGCGCTGCCCGGCGCGGGTGGCGGTCGATGTGGGTGCGGGGCCGGGGAACTCCACCGCATCGCTGCGCGGCGCCCTCGGCCCGGGTTGGCGCTTCATTGCCATCGAGCCCGGCCGCGACATGCGGCGCGTCCTGTCGCGCCGCTTCTCGGCCGCGCCTGATGTCCAGGTTGTCGATGCCACCGCCGAAGACATGCGCCTGCCCAGCGGAATGGCGACACTCGTCGTCGCCTGCACGGCCTATCACTGGTTCGATGCGCCGCGGTTCTACGCCGAGGCCACGCGGGTTCTGGCCCTCGGCGGGGTTCTGGCAATCGTCCGGAACCGCCGCAAACCGCTGCCGGTGTTGCAAGCCTTCGACCGCTATATCGAAGAGCACTCGGCCGAGATCAAGGACCTCGCAAGGCGCGAGGCCCGCAAGGAGCCTGTGGTGCGGGACTTGGCGAGGGTGCCCGGGCTCATGGCGGCACGCTCCCACACCTATCCCTGGTCGAGCGAGGTTACGGCGCGGGGGTTGATCGACCTTTACCTGACCCGCTCGACCCTGTGGGGGGTCGTCCGGCGCGTGGGGCTGTCACGGGTGATGGCCGATCTGACCATGATCTGCGCCGAACATGGGCTGCAGGACCTGCCCATCCGGCTCGACTGGGAAACCACGGCAAAGTGGGCCCGCAAACATACCGAAGGAGGCATCTGATGCTGGATCGCAGCTCAACCCCGTTCACCCTTTCCCAGGCACGGATCCTCACGCCCGAGGGGTTGATCGACGGTGCGGTCGATATCGAGGGCGGCGTGATCGCGGCGCTTCGCCCCGGCGCGGAGCCAGCCGGTGCCGCGGATCTTGACGGGGATTTCCTGATCCCCGGTATCGTCGATGTCCACACCGACCATGTCGAGGCGCATGTCTTTCCGCGCGCAGGCGTGCAGTGGGATTTCCTCAACGCGCTGATGGCGCATGATGCCGTGGTGATCGCGGGCGGAACGACCACGGTTCTCGACAGCCTCTGCGTCGGCGCCTCGATGAAACGGCCCGAGCGACGCGACCTTCTGGTGCCGCTGGTGGCCGCGCTGGAGCGGGGCCGGGCCGCGGGCCTGTTCCGCGCCGATCACCTGCTTCATCTGCGCTGCGAGATCTGCGATCCCGACACGATTCCTCTGGCCGATGCCACCATCACCAGCCCGCTGGTGCGGCTGGTGTCGGTGATGGATCACACTCCCGGCGACCGCCAGAGCCTTGACCCCGAGCGCTGGCTTGGCCGCATGGCCAAGGACATGGCGCTGGAGATGACCGAGGCCCGCGTTGCAATGGCAGAGCTTTTGGACAGGTCAGCCCGCATCGGGGCCAGGGTCCGCGCCCATGTGGTGGCCCGGGCGCGGTCCGCGCGCCTGCCGCTGATGAGCCATGATGACCGCACGCCGGCGCAGGTCGATCAGGCCCGGGCCGAGGGGGCGACGGTGTCGGAATTTCCCACCACGCTGGAGGCCGCGGCCCATGCCCGCGCGCAAGGTCTTTCAGTGGTGATGGGGGCACCCAACCTGCTGCGCGGTGGCTCGCAATCGGGCAATGTCTCGCTGCGGGCACTGCTGGAGGCGGATCTGTGCGATGTGCTCTCCTCCGACTACATCCCGCGCAGCCCGCTGGATGCCGCCTTTGCCATCGGCTTTGACACCAGCCTGCCGCAGAATCTGGCCCGCGCCATCTCGATGGTCACCGAAGCGCCCGCACGGCTGGCCGGGCTGACCGACCGGGGCCGGATAGCCACCGGGCTTCGGGCCGATCTGGTGCAGGTCCGCCGGACGGGCGCGCATAACCATGTGGTTGCCGTCTGGCGCGAAGGTCGGCGCGTCTATTGACGCGCCCACAGCCCTGGCCCCGGAACACGCAAGGAATCGGACCGATGACCCCTCTGAAGATCGGCGCCTGCCTGCGCGCCTCGCAAATCGCCACCCACAGGACATGGCTTTTCGACGCCGAGCGCGACATCGAATTGCAGGACTTCATGACCCACGCGGCCCTTGGCGCCGAACGCGCGGATCGCATCGCCGCGGTGAACGCGGCGCTGGCCGGTCACCGCGGCCGCGTCGGCATCCACGGCCCCTATGAAGGGCTCGACATCGACAACAAGGATGCCGAGCTGCGCCCGCTGATCACGGCGCGGTTCCTGCGCGCGCTGGAGGCGGCCGAAGCGGTCGGGGCGCGGCAGATGGTGCTGCACTCTCCCTACCGCGCCTGGTTCCAGAACAACCGGCTGGCCGCCCCCGGCTATGCCGAGGCCAAGCTGGAGCGCATCCATGATGTGCTGGACCCGGTAGTCGCACGGGCCGAGGCGGCAGGGGTCACCCTCGTGATCGAGAATATCGAGGACGTCGATCCTGCGACCCGCCGCGATCTGGTCCAGAGCTTTGCCAACCGCGCGGTCGCCCTGTCCATCGACACCGGCCACGCACAGCTTGCACGCCGTATGTCCGGCGCCCCACCTGTGGATTACTTCGTGCGGGATGCCGGCGCACTGCTGGCCCATGTGCATCTGCAGGACGTCGACGGCCATGCCGACCGCCACTGGGCACCGGGCGAAGGCGAGATCGAATGGGCCGCCGTCTTCCGCGCCCTGGCCGATTGCCCCAGCGCGCCGCATCTGCTGCTGGAGCTGCGGAACGGGGCCGATATCCCCAGGGGGTTCGGCTATCTGGAAGCCCTGGGGCTCGCGGTCTGAACGGCGGCTGGTTGCCGTTCAGGCAGCCCGCGCCAGCATGACCGACCCGTCTGAGTAGATCTTGCGCCCCTCGCGCAGGGTCGCGCGGACATGGCCGACGCCCCTGTCATCGGCGATCAGCAAGTCGGCCAGCATCCCCGGCGCAATGGCTCCGCGGTCGATCAGCCCCAGTGCCCGCGCCGGGTTCAGTGTCGCCAGCCGCGTTGACCCTGCAAGCCCGTCCGGGTCTGCCTTGGCCAGTTCGAGAACAGCCGGCAACAGCGCCGAGGGGTGGTAGTCCGAGGCCATGATGTCCAGCAGCCCCGCGCCATGCGCGTCACGTGCCGACAGGTTGCCGGAGTAGGACATGCCGCGCAGCGCATTGGGCGCGCCCATCGCGGTGGCCAGCCCCCGCGCCCGCGCCTCGGCAGCGGCCTCCACCGTCACCGGAAACTCGCTGATCCCCGCGCCAAGCGCCTGCATCAGCGCCACCTTTTCGACCGTGTCATCGTCATGGCTCGCCAGCGGCACGCCATGCGCGCGGCACGTCTCGGATATCGCGCGCAGCGTCGCGGCCATGTCACCGGCGGTCGATTGCTTCGTGGCGATCCGCCGCGAGACCTCGCCCTGGGCTTCGGCCTGGCTGAGCCCCTTGTCGCGGGCGATCCGCGCGACATGCGCCTCGATGTCGCGGTATTGGCCCTGCCCGGGGGTGTGGTCGGTCAGGGACACCAGGTCAACCGCACCCTCGGCGATCAGCCCCTCGACCACGCGCAGCGCATCTGGAAAGGTGATCTCGAAGCGGGCATGAACCCTGTGGTCCACCTTCAGCACATCGCCCATCGCCTTCAGTGCCCGGATGATGGCCGAGGTATTGTCGAAATGCCGGATATGGCCATAGGCTGAGCTGGGATTGAAGCTGACCGCGGCATAGGCCGTCGTCACTCCCGCCGCCGCCAGCCGTCGATCCAGATCGCGCAGGCCCAGCTCCATCGGCATCCGCACATTCGGGCGCGGCTCCACCTCGCGCTCGACCATGTCACCATGCATGTCAACGAAGCCGGGCAACAGCAGCAGGCCATCGCCCGCCATCGCGGCACCCGGCATCGGGGTCTGCGCGATCTCGGCGATGCGCCCCGCCTCGATGCGGACAGAGCCGTGCTCGATCACCGCATCGGGTGTGACCACGCGGAAATCAGACAGCCACATCTTCGGGCACCTCTTGTCCGGTCAGTTCAATCTCGCGGTCGATCAGCCCGGCCACGTCGCCGGGGTGGTGGAACACCCCGATCATCGCCACGCCCGCCAGCTTCAGATCGGCCAGCCGCCGGATCAGGGCAGCCCGCGCGCCTGCGTCCAGCGAGGCGGTGGGTTCATCCAGCAGGAGCAGCCGCTGCGGCAGGATCAGCGCGCGGGCGAGGTTCACCTTCTGCTGCTCGCCGCCCGAGAAGCTGGTGGGATAGGCCCGCCACAGGTCGCGCTTCACGCCGAACTCTGCCAGCCAGCGCCGGGCCTCCTCAGTTGCCTCGGCGGCAGGCACGCTCGCGCGGCGCAGCGGTTCGGCCACGATATCCTCGGCCGCGACGCGGGGCCGGGCGATCAGGAACTGGGTGACAAAGCCGATCTCGCGCCGACGCAGCAGGGCGATATCCACATCCGCCGCCACCGCAAGGTCGATCCGCCCCTCGGTGGTGTGGTACCAGATATGCCCCGCGCGCGGCAGATAGCTGCGGTAAAGCGTGCGCAGAAGGGTGGACTTTCCAACGCCATTGGGCCCGCGCAGCAACAGGAACTCGCCCGCGTGCAGGGTGAAGTTGATGCCGTCGAAGGCGTGCAGGCGTTGGCCCAGATGGTGCATCTGGAAGTGCTTGGCCAGATTCTCGACCTGAAGAACGGGGGTCATGGCAGCCTCACAGTTTCGCGTGGACGAGTTGTTGCGTGTAGGCGTGCTGCGGGTCCTGGAAGATCTGGTCGGCCAGCCCCTGTTCGACCACGCGGCCTCGGCGCATCACCATCACCCGGTCGGCCATGGTGCGGATCACGCCCAGATCGTGCGAGACGATCACCATCGTGATCGCCCGGTCGCGTTGCAGGCGCTTGAGCGTATCCAGCACCAGCGCCTGCACCGAAACATCCAGGCCGGTGGTCGGCTCGTCCAGCAGCAGCAGCGCCGGTTCCAGCGCAATCGCCTTGGCCAGTTGCACCCGCTGCTGCATTCCGCCCGACAGCTCGATCGGGCGCGCATCCATCCGCTCAAGCGGGAATTCCGAGGCGTCCAGCGCCTCTCGGGCCCGGCCCCGCAGCGCGGTAAAGCTGCGCTCGCCGGCGATCAGCAGGCGTTCGGCCACGTTGCCGCTGGAGCTGTTCTTCATCAAGAGGCCCAGATGCGGGTTCTGATAGACGATGCCGATGCGGGTGGCGCAGAGCATCCGGCGCGCGAAACGGTCAAGCTCGAACAGGTTGCCGGGCAGGTCGGGCAACGCGAGGCGGTAGTCGCCCGCATCCGGCGTATCCTCGAGGTTCATCATCCGCAGCAGGGTGGATTTTCCCGACCCGCTTTCGCCGACGATTCCCAGCACCTCGCCGGGATAGACCATGGCCGATACGTCATCGAGCGCCACCACATCGCCATAGCGGCGCGACACGCCCGTCATCGTCAGCAAGGGCGGCGTGGTCATCAGTTGCGGGGCGCGCAGGGCAAGGGCAGCGGTCATTGCGGCATCTTTCCGTTTTCATACCAGGTGGCGCCCAGGGCCACATCCTCGCCCTTGGCCCGGCGGATCACCTTGATGCCAAGGTGACTGTCCGACAGTTCGAACACCGAGCCGCCGCTGCCTTGCGGGATCTCGTTCATGAAGTAGCCGGTCACGCCCGAGCGATGGCAGGTCAGCGCGGCATGATCCTCGACCTTGTAGGGCACGTCGGAAAATACCAGCGGGTCCACCCGCGTGAACGGCGGCACTGCGTAGAGCCTCTTTTCGCGCCCCGCCGACAGGAAGGTCAGGTGCTGCGCCATGTGCAGTTTCGGCAGGTCCCAGCGGGGGATGGGTGAGGGCGTCATCACATGCCGCCCGTTCACCAGCGCCGGATAGGAGGCGCCCTGCATGATCCGGCCCGAGCGCACGATCTGCTCATAGAGGATCAGCCACAGCCGCCCGTAATCGGCATCGGCATGCATCTGGCGCGCGACGCTCATGTTGGGCTCCACCGGGCGCAGCGGCTCGGGGTTGGGGACCTGCAGCACCAGCACCTGATCGGCGCGCAGCCGTTCCTCGGGGATGCGGTGACGGCTCTGGATCAGGGTGGCGGCCAGCGTGTCCCAGGTCTCGGCCGCGCCGGACACCTTGGACAGGAAGGACCGGATCGAGGCGGCGTTGACGCTGTCATCGGCGCCCTGGTCGATCACCTTCACGACCGAGGACGGCTTCAGCAGCGTCAGCGTCACCTGCAACCCGCCGGTGCCCCAGCCGCGCGCCATCGGCACTTCGCGGCTGGCATAGGGCATCTGGCAGCCTGGCACGGCGATGGCCTTCAGCATCCTGCGGCGCAGCTCGCGCTTGGCCGAGGCGTCGAGGAAACCGTAGGAAAACGCCTCCCAGGGTTTTGTCAGGGTGGCGATGGTCATGCTGTGACCTCTTCGGGTTCGGGCGCAGGCACGGCGGCGGCCTTGGCCCCGCGCAGCGCATCGAGCGAGGACTGGAAGGTGACGTAATGGGGCAGCTTGAAGTGGATGCAGAAGCCCGAGGCCTCGACCGGCTCGGTGTGGTAAAGGAAGAACTCCTCCTCCACCGGCGATCCCTTGGCCGCGCCGGGGGCGTTCAGGTCCAGCGTGGCGCCCGAGATCACCTTGACCTCGTTCCAGCCAAGCGTGGCGCAAAACCCCAGTTCCAGCAGGCCGGACTTGCCCTTGGAAATGACCTCGGCCTGGCTGACCTTCACCCGGCCCGCCGAAAATTCGGTGCCGCGCGGGTGGCGCACCCGAACCTCTGCCTCGGCCAGCCGCAATTCGTTGACGGTGGGGTGGGTATTGCCATAGCCGCGCATCGCGGAATATCCCAAGGCCAGCATCCCCCCGGTATCGGCGCGTGCAAGGCTCTGCAACGTGTGGGCGCGCGCCGCGGGAAACAGCAGCGGCTCACGCGTGAGGTCGGGAATGTCGTCCGGGGCGACCTCGGCCCGCGGCGGATCGGCGACCAGCCCCTGCGCCTTTTGCCACGCGGCCAGCGAGGGTTGCCGGGCGGGCGCGGGGTCGGCGGCAGGTTCCACCGGCGCGGGCTCGAACGGTCGGCCCTGCAGCACGCCGGTCGCCAGCAGGCGGTGCGAGTAGTCAAGGCTTGGCCCCAGGATCTGCCCGCCGGGAATGTTCTTGAAGGCCGCCGAAATTCGCCGGTGGGTGAAAAGCTGCTCCTGAAGGACCGGCGCCGCAACGGCAAGGCGGGGCTGCGTCGTCCGCCAGGCGCGGAGCAATAGCACCGCCTCGTAGAGATCGCCCCCGGCCTGCGCCAAAGCCAGAGCGGCAAGGTCGGGCTCATACAAAGACGCCTCGCCCATCACCCGGTCGATCAGCATCGGCAGCGCCTCGCGCAGCGCCTGAATGCGCGCGGCGTCGATCTGGCCCAGTTCGGCGCGGTAGAGCCGTTCGGACTGTTCAATGGCCCGCTCGCCGCCGCGGGTGGCTACATAGGCCATCAGAGCACCTCAATCATGGTAGAGCGGGGCAGGCCGATCACCTCGGTGCCCGAGATCAGGAACAGGTCGAACCCCGCCGGATAGCGGCAGCGCGCCGCCCGCAGGGACCAGAGCCCTGGGGCCAGTCCGTCGATGGCAATCTCGGTTGCCGTCTCGATCCCCGGCCCGGTCAGCCGCAGCCTCTGCCCGGTGCCGAAGAGGGCCGGGGCCACCACCGTTGCACCCTCGTCGGGATAGAGGTCGGCGCCCACCAGCACCTGCACCACACGCTCCAGGTCGGCCAGCGACAGGAAAGCGTGGTCGGCCAACGGCAGCGGCACCGGCAAGGCACCAAAGGGCGCGATCTGATCGGCGAGCGCAGCATCCTCGCAGAACACCCGGCATTCACGGTCAAGAAGCGCTTCGGCGATGCCCGCCATGCCCGGCACCGGCAGGGCCTGCACCGTGCCGGGCCGCGACAGGGCCCACATCAGGGCTTCGAACGTGGCGTTTGTCCGCACTTCGAAATCGTCCGGCACAGGAACGGCGGCAAGTACGGGCATCAGAACGTCTCCATATCAACGCGGGTGGCTTCGATCTCGCACAGGCGCGCGGTGTCGGCGGCGGCGAGTTCCGCGGCCTCATTGTGCAGAAAGCTTCGGATCTCCGGCGTTTGCCCAAGGCTGGCGGCGGCATCGACCACCGCCATCGCCATGGCCCGCTCCAGATCGTGCCCCACGACCATGCCGTAACCCTCGCGCAGCGAGGGGAGGAGCAGGCACATTGCTCGGTGCATCTCCCGATCGACGGTCGCGGCGTCGCCAAAGCCAGGCGCGGAGACGCTCTGCTGCAGCCCATGCTCGATGATCGCGCGTTCGAGCGCTGGTCGCTCGGGGCCGTCGCCGAGGAACTCGCCGCGCAGCCCGGCGATCCGCTCGGCGGCGAGCGCGATTGCGGCGACTCCGAGCGTCGCCTGCTTCTCGGCGATCAAGCGTCCGGCGA
>WOZM01000103.1 GCA_011620265.1 Paracoccaceae bacterium | reverse complement strand
CCACCACCCGCAGCATCAAAGCTGCGCGTGCGCGCGAGGCCGAAAAGGCGATGGAGGAGCGTCCGCATGCCGCGGAGTGTCTCATTTCCAGGGCCTCCGGGGTATCAGAGCGGTCGGGAATGGTTGGGAACGCTCGGAAGCCGCGCCCCTTCCCAACGCCGCCCGCCACCCGCAGCGTCGAAGCCGCGAGCCCGCGCGAGGCCCAGAAGGCGATGGAGGAAGGTCCGCATGGGCAGCAGAATCGCCCGAAACGGACCCTCAAGCTATTGGGAATGTTTGGGAGTCCTTGATGGCGCCCGCATTTTCACTGTTGGTAAGCGCAACTCCGTTGCTCTCATCGAACCCGATACTCTCGAATCCGGGTATGGTCGATGAGCAGGTGCATCGTGGTCAGCGTGAACACTTTTCCGTCGGTTGCTTGGAGCAAGCGGCGCATATCTTCCCGGCGCACCTTGAAGCCACGCCCGGCTATACAGGCGATCACATCGTAGTCCTTGCTTTCGGCGTCTCGCAGTGTGCGCAGACGCTGCACGCGGGACACTTTGTCCCGCGCCGTTCCGTCATCCTCGGTCAGCTTCGCCTCGATGAGTGCCACCGGCGTGAACTCGTCCGGAATGATGAAATCGGGGGCCTGATCGAAGCCTGGAATGCGCTCCGCGCGCTTCGTTTCGCGGAAGCTGATCTTGGCGTCCGAGAGAACGTTTTTTACCGCTACCTCGACCACTTCGCCGACCAGTTCACTCACGGAGTCGCGATGGGTGGCATAGGGCCTCCCGAGGAATCGCTCGTAGAGAAGGACGGGGTAAGGGGCGCCCAAGTCAGCGATGCTTTGGAGGCTCGGCTGTCCCCTTGCAGTGTCGGCCTTGTCAAGACGATGTACGATTCCCGGTGAGACGACGCCTGCACCTTGATGGATAGTGCGCACGCCCGCCTCAATCATGGCGCGGATGCGCGTGGCCGTGACGCCGTTACCCTCGCTCACGGCGCCGATTGGGTTCATGCGGAACTTTCGGTCAATCGACCTGGCCGCTCCCTGATCCACAGTCACTCCGACCATCTCAGTCGTGACGTAGGCCCATTCAGGTGGGGAAAAGCCGAGGATGCAGCGAAACACGATGAAGGCTATGGGAACTTCGCGAACAGCGGCGAGGACATTCTCCGGCGTGAGGGCTGCGAAGGCATCGGTTCGGCGCTTGAGCGCCTGATAGCCCTTTTCGAAGGTCGGATAGTCGATGAACCCTTCGCCCTTTGGCATCTCAAGGAAGCTCGAAGTGAGCTCGCCAAACACTTCGTCGACCAGCGGTTCCCAGGCGATGCCAGGATCTTCGTAATCGATATCAAAACGCAACGGCATCGCGGGTCCTCTTCAGTGTGGTCGCCGCCGAAAAGAGCGGCCCTGCGGGCGCGTCCGTGGCCGGGGCAGTCTTGAGCCTGGCAAGCAATTCTTCGGGATTGGAAAGGGCGCGTACCGCATCCGCAAACCGCTCAAGCTTGTCCTTCGTGGGCAGCGTTGGATCCCACTCGCTCCTAAGGTTCCAGATCGCCATGCGCGTTAGGTGACCAAAAACAATGCAACGCGTGTCGCCGGTTGTCGGCTTGCGGCCCGCCTCGGTCAGTTGAGCAAGGTCGTGGGCGAGAATGGGCATAAGTTCGTCGGCAGATGCGAATAGCCATTCACGCGGCGTCTGCCCGGTATCGCGGCAGACAAAGACGGTATCAATGATGGAGGAAGCGGTGCCATGGATGTGGATAGACCCGCCCATCTCGGCAGGGCAAGGGAGGGAGGCTGAGCAGGTCAGCCCGGCGTCGAGAATAGCCACGCCGATGGCATAGTACGCATCGATCTTATTGTGATGGTAAGTGAAGGCGAGCGGCGCGCCCGGTTTGAGAGCATCCGCCATGTGTCGGTACACGCGCGCCAAGCCCTCCGTGAAGTGTTCAAGGCCGCGCGATTTGGTGACGTTACCAGTCAGTTCTTCCTCGGTGCGGGTCGATGGTCGCCAGAAGCCTTCTGATTTATCACCGGCGAGCCGTCGCAGCCAGACATAGCAAAAGTCCATTAGCTCGCCGTATTGAACGTTTCCGAAATAAGGCGGATCGGTGAAAACCGCATCGAGGCTGTTGGGTTCGAGTTCGATGGACGTGGCGTCGGCGCAATGAATGACTACGTCGCGGGGTCGGCTCCCGTTTAGTCTTTCACCGATCCACTCGCCCTGAACAGGGATTTGGACGTTTCGCGATCCCTGGCGCTGAACCTCGAAGGGTGCATCACAGTAGCGTTTGGCCTTTGCGTATTTGTCGATGATGTTCGTCCAGCCACCGGAGCCGACATTTGTGCTGTTGCCGTTGACGATCCCTAGGAGGTTGGACTCGCATTGCACGTGGCCGACGGGAAAACCGTGCACTGAAAAGATGTCCAGAGATTTCAGCGCCCACGTGTCGTAGCGGCACAGAAGGTTCTGATAGCGAAGGAGGTCGGAGAGGTTCGTCGCCAACGCATGGCGCACGCGCTCATCGTTTATTTCCGAAATCAGCCGGCAACTAAGTTCAAGCCCGAGTAGCTGCCGGGCGCTGAACATCTGCCGGTAGTGGCTGTAACCCCAGCGATGCAGCCGATCTGTTTCATCCCCCGACAGGATCTCCTGGTCTGGAACGAAGCGGGCCTCCGCCTCCTGCAAGCGCCGTTCAGCCTCAGCCACGCGCGCCAGATCCTTCGTATCCGGTTTCTTGAAGAAGCGCCCCTTGTGTTGCGCCTTGCGGTACGGGTTGTAGTACTCCATCGCGAACGGACGATGCCGCAGCGGACCCTCACCGGGTCGCGGGTACACGTTCTCATGTCCACAGTGAGAACAGGCACACCGGCCCCGCCCCGCTGGACCTTCGGTGCGCAGATCGGCGTTGCAG
>WOZM01000059.1:1663-2913 GCA_011620265.1 Paracoccaceae bacterium | reverse complement strand
ACTTGTGTTCGAGAGCCCGTTGCCCGAAGATATTCAGGCTTTGGCAAGCCGTTTCGCTGTCTGACGATGCCAGGGCAAGAAAGGTCGCTGCCATGTCTACCAACCTTCCGCAGAGCATCCCGGCGCTGGGCTCCGAGGCCGGTCTCAACCGCTATCTGGCCGAGATCCGCAAGTTTCCGCTGCTGGCGCCGGAAGAGGAATATATGCTGGCCAAGCGCTGGCAGGAGCATCAGGACCCCGAGGCGGCGACCCGGCTGGTGACGTCGCACCTGCGGCTGGTGGCCAAGATCGCCATGGGCTACCGCGGCTACGGGCTTCCTGTCTCCGAGCTGATCTCGGAGGGCAATATCGGCCTCATCCAGGGCGTGAAGAAGTTCGAGCCCGAGCGCGGCTTCCGGCTGGCGACCTACGCGATGTGGTGGATCAAGGCGTCGATCCAGGAATATATCCTGCGCTCCTGGTCGCTGGTGAAGATCGGGACGACCGCGGCGCAGAAGAAGCTGTTCTTCAACCTGCGGCGGATGAAGAGCCAGATGCAGGCCGTCGACGATGGCGACCTGCAGCCCGACCAGCTCGCGAAGATCGCCACCGATCTCGGCGTCAGCGAGGACGATGTCGTCTCGATGAACCGGCGCATGGCCAAGGGTGGCGACACCAGCCTCAACGCGCCGCTGCGCGCGGATGGCGAGGGCGAGTGGCAGGACTGGCTCGAGGACCAGACGCCGATCCAGGACACGATCGTCGCCGACCGCGAGGAGGCCCAGATGCGGCACGCCCTCCTCGGCGAGGCGCTGATGCAGCTGAACGACCGCGAGCGCCATATCCTGACGCAGCGCCGGCTGGCCGAGGAGCCGCAGACGCTGGAGGATCTCAGCCGCGAATATGGCATCAGCCGCGAGCGCGTCCGCCAGATCGAGGTCCGCGCCTTCGAAAAGCTGCAGAAGGAAATGGTGCGCCTGTCGAAGGAGCGGCGCCTGATCGAAGCCTGACACCCGTTCGGGCGGCCGCGCGCCCCGGGGATAATGCCCCCGGGGCGCCGCACCCGTGGAACCGGGTCAGGCGGGGTGCACGCGCACCGGACAGGTCTTCAGCACCCGCATCGAATTGTTCATCTTGTAGACGGGCTTGCCCACCGGCTCGAACCGGCCGATGCGGCGGGCGAGCGCCGAAAGGATCGCCACCCCCTCGAAGCGCGCCACCGGCTGGCCGACGCAGGTGTGGATGCCGCTGCCGAAACCCATGTGCGGCAG
>WOZM01000059.1:0-1653 GCA_011620265.1 Paracoccaceae bacterium | reverse complement strand
CGTTTTGCGACCGCGACCGCGTTCAACGGAACGCTGCGGCCGGTCGATGCGGAACTCCTCCGGGTTTTCCCAGCGCTGCGGGTCGCGGTTGGCGGCGCCGATCGACATCATCACCTTCGAATCCGCGGGAATGACCCCGCCCCCGACTTCGACCGCGCAGGTGGTGGTGCGGAAGAAGGTCTGGATCGGCGAGGTCCAGCGGATCCCTTCCTCGAAGGCGGCCGCGGCCAGCCCCGGGTCGGCCTTCAGCAGTTCCCACTGTTCGGGATGTTCGGCGAGGCCGTGGACGGCTGTGGCGATCGAGGCGACAGTGGTGTCGATCCCGGCCGAGGTCAGCGGCCGGATCAGCAGCTCGACGTCCTTCGGGTCGATCTCGCCGCGGTCGGCGGCGTCATAGATCAGGCGGCCGATGCCGCCCGGCTCCAGCGCGTCGCGCTGGCAGCGGCTGATGACCCAGTTATAGAGGCCGGTGCCGATCGCATCGGTTTCCTCGCGCAGCGGGCCTTCGGGGCCCATCGAATTGAAGACGCCGTGCGAGAATTGCAGGAAGAGTTCGCGATATTCGGTGCGGAAGCCGATCGCGTCGCAGAACACTTTCAGGACGAAAGCCTCGGCAATATCGCGCACCACGTCGATGACACCCTGGTCCAGCAGCCGGCCGGCGAGGCGGTCGGCCTCGAGGTTCGCCTCCTCCATCATCTTCTTCAGATTGACGGGGGCCAGCGTCTTCGACAGGAACTGGCGGTACCGGCCATGTTCGGGCGGATCGATCTCGAGGGTGAGCTTCCGCTTGAGGACCGGGTTGGGGGCCTTGCGGAGATCGTAGATGCCGACCCCCGGGCCGCTGGCATAGCGGCGCCAGTCGCGCATCGCCTCATAGACCGGCGCGAAGCGCGCCATGCCATAGATGCCGTATTTCGGAATGCTGAAAGCGTCGCCCGCGGCCCGCATGCGCTCGTGCGCCGGAAAGGGATCGTTAAGAAATTCGAGGCTGAACGGATCATCGTCGATGACCGGAAAATCCGAAACGGCCGGGGCAAGAGAGCTCATATTGGTCTCCAGGGGAGGACTGCTGCGACAGGTTGTTCTTTTGCAGCCTGTGTAGCCTGCCCTTGGGGGCCGGTTCAAGTGTGCTCCCCCGGTAAAAACTCCGCCGGCAGCCAGGAGGCCGCCGGCGGAGAGGTGGGAGAAGATCAGAACTTCGCGCTGACGCCGACGAAGAAGCGGCGGCCGATCACGTCGTAGGTGGCCGGATAGGTGTTGGTCTGTTCCGAATTGGCATCGCCGATGATCGGCGGCTTGCGGTCGCCGACATTGTTGACGCCGAAGCGGGCGGTGAAATGGTCGTCCACCGCAAAGGAGGCGGCGAGGTCGAAGGTCACATAGCCGCCGATGTGCGAGCGGTAGAGCTCCTCGGCCGTGTAGCCCGAGCTGCCGTCGTCATCGACCGGGCCGACATAATTGGCCCGGACCTGGAACAGCGCCGGTCCGGTCGACCAGCCGACCGAGGCATTCCCCCGCCACTTCGAATAGGGGTTGCCGCAGGTCGCGCCGAACTTGCCGGCGCATTCGCTGACGAGGTCGGGGATCGCCGCCAGGTT
Source organism: Paracoccaceae bacterium (assembly GCA_011620265.1). Taxonomy (GTDB): domain Bacteria; phylum Pseudomonadota; class Alphaproteobacteria; order Rhodobacterales; family Rhodobacteraceae; genus Albidovulum. The sequence goes on along the minus strand of WOZM01000059.1, from coordinate 52 downwards.
GTTGAAGTCGAACTGGATCAGGCGGGTTCCCGACACGCGGAAATCGAGGCGC
>WOZM01000152.1 GCA_011620265.1 Paracoccaceae bacterium | reverse complement strand
CGTTACGGGAACAGACTCTCATTTTGAATGGCCCGGTTTCTGGGGGGCAGGTCACAGCCTGCGCGACCGGCCGCTGTCGCCGCTCGCGCAGCGGCTGAAGGATGTCGTGCTGCAGGAATCGCGCGCGGCCCGCTGAGCCGCCTGCAAGGCCCGGCTACTGTCGCCACAGCGCCGTCTGGTTGCCGCCGAGCTTGGTATAGATCAGCGGCCGGAGGTCCTTCGCCAGCGCTTCCAGCGCGTCCGATCTGCGCAGGATCTGGTATTGCTCGATCCAGGCCAGCTGGAACACGGCCAGCTGTTCCGAGCCGTTGAAAAGGCTTTGCTCGACCCCGGTGACGGCCTTCGTCCGCGCGCCGTCGTCGAGGTCGGACACGGCGAATTCGACGATCCGGTAGAGGGCGCCGTCGCAATGGCGGCTCGCGCGGACGCCCTGCCGCTCCAGAAGCACCGTGGCCGTCACCAGGGGGGCGATGGCGTGAAGCTGGTAATGCAGCGCGAATTCGCCGCGGCTCATTTCCTGCGGCAGGCTTCCGTCGGGATTGGCCGAGCAGAGGACGTCGGTGATCGCGGCATCGGCCCAGTCACGCAGCTCCGTCTGCCCCGTCTGCACCGACAGCGCGGCAGCCGCCAGCCCGGCCCAGGCGCGCAGGTTGCCCGTCCGCGCGCCCCGCGGCGCCTCGGGCCAGAACGCCATCTGCGCGTCCATCCGACGGTCGAGCCAGCCGAGGATCGCGGCGCGGCGCGGATCGTCGGGCGCGTAGGGCAGGGTCTGCCACAGGATCAGCGCGAAGGCGGCGTAGCGCGATCCGATCGTCAGCTGGACCGTCTCGGTCCCGAGGTCGGAGAGCGCGTCCGCCTCGGCCCAGCGCCCGAGCCGGTCGAGGATGCAGGCGGCGGCGGTCTGGCGGTCCTTCACGCGGCCGGAATAGAGGCTCTCGGTCCGGTCGGCGAGGTCGTCGATGAACCGGTCGAGCGGGGCCAGCGCGTCCTCGGCCTCGGCCTCGCGCGCCGGGTCGATCGTCGAGCGGTTCGTGTCGTCTTCGGCATAGCGGCTGACGAAGGACAACGAGACGACGGGCTCGGGCGGCGCGTCGCAGGTCGCGGGGTCTTGCGCCCGGGCGGTGCCGGCGGTGATGCCCGCCGCCGGAAGCCAGGCCAGGAGCCAGACCGCCAGACCGATGCCGCGACGCGCCGTCATTCCGCCGCCATCGCGGTCAGGAGGGTCATCAGATCCCGTGCGCGGGGATTGCCGAGGCTCTCGGCCTCGCGCAGCCAGATCCCCGCGCGTTTCGGGTCGGCCGGCAGGCCGAGGCCGAAGCCGAGCGCGACGGCGTATTCGACCATCGCCGCGCTGTGGCCGGCCCTGGCCGCCCGCAGGAGCCAGCCGGCCGAGGCGTCGAGGTCTGCGGCGCCGGCCGCCTCGGCCCGGAGCAGCATCCCGAGCTCGAATTGCGCGGCGCTGTCGCCGGCTTCGGCGGCGCGCTCCGCGACGGCGCGGATGTCGATGCGCGCGGCAATCGCCGTCCGCACCGAAAGATCGGCACGGCGGTACTGCGCGAGCGCCCAGGCGAGCTCCGCCGGCCCGCCCTGCGCGAGGACGGTCTCAAGATACCCCGCCGCGCCCTCCGGGTCGTAGGCCGGATCGTCAGGATCGGCCGCCGTCAGGAAAAGCCGGCGCAGCGCGGCCGGATCGTCCCCCGCCACCGCGACCGGAGCCGGCCTTCCCCGGCGAAAGTCGGACAGTTGCTGGTCGGACAGGCCGAGTTTCGACAGGACGTGGCCCCGTTCCATCGCCAGCCCGACGCGCAGCCAGTGATAGGCCTCGTCCGGCCGGTCGCGGGCTGCGTAGGCGTCGGCAAGTTCGGCCACATCCTTGGTGAAGCAGTTCATCACCGATATCGCCCGGCCCATATATTCATCGAACCGGTCGTCCGGGACATAGGGCCCCGCAAACATCAGCGCGAGGAAATCGCCGCGCGTCTCGATCGCATCGGCATAGGTGCGGTAGACCGCTTCGCCGTCAGCGCCGGCAAGCCGCTGCAGGAGCCGGATCGCCGCGCCTTCGCCGCGCTCGGCCGAGAGGCTCAGAAGCGCCTCGATCTCGGCCGCGACCTCCGGGTCGCGCCCCGCATGCTTGACCAGCGCCACCGCGAGATCGAGCGAGATCGACGGGCCGATATCGAGATAGGCGCGGCGGAAGAGCTCGATCGCGCCATAACGCTCGCCGCGCGTCAGCGCATGCTCGAATTCCTGCTTCACGTAGTCCTCGAGCGCCTGATCGCTGCGGCTCACCCGCACGGCCCAGAAGCGCAACGCGGCGTCGGAGGTGGCCGGATCGGCCTGCAGGAGCTGCAACTGATCCGCCGTCGAGCTGCCGTGACCGAGAAGCGCGAGGCTTTGCACCTTGGCGATCGCCTCGGGCTCCATCGCCGGGTCGAACTTGGCGAGATCGGTGGGCGAGACGCCGACCGGCGCGATGTCGGCCGCGCGGTAGCCGCCGGCCCAGAACTGCGCCTCGGCCAGCATCGGCGCGGCGGGAAGCTTGCAGCGATAGAGTGCATCGAGCGTGTTCATCGCATCGGCCTTCCCGAGGCGCGAGACCGCGTCGATCAGCAGGTTCTCGGCCCGGTTCGTCTTCGCCGCCGCGTCGCGGTAGCGCAGGAGGATCTCGGCCAGGAGCAGGGCCGCGTCCGGATCATCTTGCGCCGCCGCGCGTTCCAGAAGTGCCGTCGCCTCGGCCTCGGCGGCCCATCGCCCCTTGCGCTGGAGAAGTTCCTTCGCGAGCCGCGTCAGCACCGGGGCGGGCGCGTCCGGCAGCGCCGCGATGTCGCGCAGGTAGCGCAGATAGTCGTTCTCGGCAGCGGAGAATGCGCCGGTCAGACGGGCCTCGAGATCGAGATAGGGCACCGCCGTCCGTCGCCGGGCCGAGCCGACGCGGTTGTAGTTGTGGCCGAGTGTCTTGCGGATCTCCGCCTCGGTCTCGGCCCCGCTCTCGACGATCTCCGCCACCGTCCCGGGTCCGATCGCGTAGCCGTTCCGGACCGCGAGCCGGAGGTAGCGGAGCAGGATCCCGTCGTCCTTTTCGGCGGCCGTCGCCGACAGGTGGTATTCGACCACCCGCCACGCGGACTCCGCCCCGCCCATGTCGGCCGCGAACCTGCGCCAGGCATAGGCGAGGTCGGGGTTCGGCGTCAGGATCTCGCCATCGACATATTCGCGCGCCATCCGCTCGGCGCGGTCGCAGATCCCCCGGTTGAGCCGCCCGACCATGCCGCCGAAGGCCAGTGTCGCGGTTTCCTCGGGCGGGAGGTCCCAGGTCTCGACGCTCTCGCCGGCGACCTGCAGGCGCAGCACCTCCATCAGGGCGTCGGCATTGCCGGCGAAGGCCGCGGTGGCGATCAGCGTCTCGGCAAGGGTCTGATCCGCCGCGACACCGATCCCGGCCCAGTAGAGCCGCGCCAGCCGGACCTTCTGGCTGTTCGTCAGGTCGTCGGCCCGCCGGGCCAGGCCCTCGACCGCGCCAAGGCTCCGCAAGGCATCGAGGCGCCCCGCCGAGACGTAAAGCTCGATCCGCGCGAAGGCTTCCTCGATCCCCGCGAAGCCGGGATCGAGCTCGGCCCGCCAGTTGATCAGGACCATGATGAAGTCGAACCAGCGGTCGGCATCCTCATGGCTGAGATCGCGGATATCGCGCGTCAGGTAGCCGAGGAACGCGGCGTTCTCCGGTGCCGGTGCCTCGGCCGCTTCCGCCGCAGCACCTTCCTGCACCTCCTCGGGGTCGCGCTCCTCCGGGTCGGCATTGCACACATTCGCGGGCGGCAGGTCCGGCGGCAGGAAGTTCAGCGTCAGCCGCTCCGCCAGCGCCGGCCCAGCCGCGAGGACCATCCAGAGTGCCGGGAGGAGGAGGTTTCGCATCCCGCCTATCCTCGGCACAGGGCGACACGGGGCAGGGCGCCGGGATCGATCACGGTCTCGATCTCGACATGGGCGCTGCCCTCGGCCCAAAGCCCGGTCAGCGGCATGTAGAACCGCCCGGTCCGCGGTTGGCCTTCGGCGCGCGCGACCGGCCGCGTCCTTGGCTGGCCGCCTGCCGAGACGAAGTGAAAGTCGGCCCGCGCCGCATCGGTGCCGGTGTCGAGCAGAAGGCTCAGTGCCCGGTCTTGCGAAATGCCGGAAAGTTCGACCCTGATCCGGTCGTCGCCGGCCTGCGTCACCGCCAGCTCCCGCTCGCAGTCGTCCCGCGCGGCGGCGGCAAGCTCGCGAAGCGGCTGGTCGCCGTGAAGGCCGAGATTGGCCCAGCTCGGCACTTCCCAGACGAGAAGATCCGGCGGGGTCTGGCGGTAATCGTCGGAGGTGAGGTAGGCCGACATCGCCGCGACCGGGTCGCTGGACGGGCCATGCGCGGCGACATCGAGGCCGGTGAGGTCGGACAGGAACCCGGCGAAGTTGAGGTCCGGCGCGCCGGTCAGTTCGGTCCCGACGACGACGACGGGTGCGGCGGCGTCGGTCGCCGCCGGCTCCTGACGGACCGTCTCGAAGCCCATCGTCGTGACCTCGGGGAGGGGGGTCAGGCAGTGCATCTGCAGGTTCAGGCGGTCCTGCGACGGAAGCGTGAGCGCTCCGGCCTGTTCGGTCTTGTAGACGGCCGGCGCCGTGTCCGCCGGGCTGTCGCCCAGCCGGCCGGCGATCTCCCGCGCAAGGGCGAAGAGTCCGGCATTGGTCAGGCGGCGGTCGGTCCTGAAGAACGTCGTCTCTCCCGAGACCGCGGTTCGCAACGCATGCCGGGCGTCGAGCGCCTCGACCCCAGCGGCGCCGAGCCGCGCGAGCGTGTCGTCGTAGATCGACGCCGCAAGGGCGGGGTCGTAGCCGTAGGCGGCGATATCGGGGCCGAGGTATTCCGGCATCGCCAGCGCCTTCGTCGGCACCGGGACGACGATGAACGTGGTGCCCCGCTCCGCCAGACCGGCCGCGAGCGTTCCGATGGCCGCGACGACCTCGTCGGAGAAGCGGTTGTAGGTCAGAAGGTCGGGGTCGATGCGGAAGAAGACGCCCTGACGGCCCTCGACCGCCGGTGTCTGCGCGGACGCGAGGTCGCGGCAGCCGTAGAGCGATTGCGCGGCGAGCGGGGCAGGAAGGAGGGCGACGGCAAGGCCGAGCGCGGAGGCCACCAGTCCCGGCCAGCCCGTCGCGCGCCGCAAGAACCGCACCTTGCGACTTGCCCGTATCGAGGCATTGCTGCTTCGCTTCATCGGCACGTTTCCACTGCCCGTATCCGCGGCGCCTTCGCCGTCGTTCCTGCCTCTCGCGGTTTTACAGCATGGTGTCCCGCTTCGCCAAGCAATTCGGGTCTTCTCGCCTGGACGCCGGTCCTGGAGCGTTTCGGGTTTTCCCTGTATCGGATTTCGAACCTTTTTCGTTCGAATTCCGATACTTGCCATCTCGACATAAACCCGAAACGCTTTAGAGCGCGCAGGCCGCCGGGGCGAGCCTGTCGGTCGGAACCGCGCCGCCTGCGTCGAGCAGGATCGGCGTCTCGCCCCGAAGATCGGCGACCACGGCCCGGAACTGCCGGGTGATGTCGCCGTCGAGAAGGCGCGGGAACTGATTGGAGAGATCGTTGCCCTTGAGCGCGATCGCCGCGCCCGCCGCCGTCGTCAGCCCGGAGCCGTTCTCGCGCAGAAGGTTGTCGGTGATGTAGGTCACCTCGCCGGTCTTCTGGCCCGAGACCCAGACGCCGGCATTCTTGTTGCCGACGATGGTGTTGGCGTGCACGAACGCATCGGTGCTGTTGCGCACCTCGACGCCCTTCTGCCTGTCGTCGAGGATCACGTTCCGCTCGACGCGGGCGCAGGCCACGTCCTGCAACTTCACGCCGCCGCCGTTGCGCCGCCAGATCAGGTTGCCGGTCACCGAGACATTGTCGCTGCCGGACGCGATCAGGAGCCCCGCGCGCGATCCTTCGAGGATGACGTTGCCCGTGACCTCGGTCCCGCCCGACCCGTTCGACACCCGGATGGCATTCGTGGGCGAGCCGCCGGTGAAGAGGTTGCCGGCGACGCGGGCATTCGGCGAATGCGACAGCAGCAAGGGATTGCGCCGCATGTCGAAGAACCGGTTGTCGTGCAGCTCGGCATCCGTCACGCCCACGACGGCCAGCGTGACCATGTTCTCGAAGCGCGTGTTCTCGATCACCGTCCGGTTCGCCGGCCGCATCGTCGGATAGGAAACGATCGACAGGCCCGAGAATTTCTCGGTATTGCCGAAGCCGAGATGCTTCAGCGTGGCATTGGAAAGGTGCACCGACCCCGACCCGACCGAGGCGATGAAGGGGACGTATTCCGCGTTCGCGGCACTCGGTTCCGCGGTCGCGGAAATCTCGGCGCCGAAGACCTCGATCCGGCCATAGCTGACGATGAACGCACCGTCGCTGCGGCTCAGCATCAGCGCGTCTCCGGGGCCGAGGCGCAGGGTCGCGTCCTCGCCGATGACGAGCGGGATGCGCAGGAGGTCGGCGCCGGTCCCGATGTCGCGCCCGACGAAGCGGTTGGTCATCCGGCCGCGAAGCTGATCGAGCGTCACGACACCGGATTCGACCCGGATCGCGTCGGTGCCGTTGACGCCGCTGGCCTGGACGACGGCGAGGTTGTCCTCGCCGCCATGGACCTGCGACAGGGTGGCGAGGGCAAAGCGCGTGTCGGTCCAGCCGATCGTGGCCGGCCCGGCGGGCGCGGCATAGGCGCCTGTCGATTGCCGGGCGGTGTGCCGCACATGACCCCCGAGCCCCGCGACCAGCGCGCTCACCGGCAGGTTCCGCGCCGCGTCGTCGGTCTTAAGTGCCGTCGCCAGCGCCGCGAGCTTCGCGCGCAGGTCCATCAGCTTCCAGTCGGGCGCGGCCGACGCCGAGGCCGCGCAAAGGAAAAGACCGAGGCCGGCGGCCACCGTCGTTTTCCCGAACGCGGCGAGGCGTCGGCCGGTGTCAGCCATGGCTCGGCATGGACAGCGATTTCGGCGATTCGACCGGGATATCGAAGGTCATGAACAAGAGTTCGGTCTCGATATCGGCGCAGTTGGTGATGCGGATCGGCCCGTCCGGGTCGGAATAGATCCGGCCGCCCTCGCGCACGGTCTTCTGCCAGGTCGGGCCTTGCGCATGCACCATGCCCTTCACCACGATGACTTGCCGGCCGTGACCGGATTCGAGGTCGATGCAGGCTCCCATCGGGATCTGGCTGGTGCCGAGCTGGAAGCTGTCGGTCTGGTGGATCTGCTCGAGCCCGCGCGGCATCGAGAACGGCACCATGGTCGGCGCGGCGCCGGCATAGTGCTCGGCCTCGGGCCGCCCGCGGGCCTTGAGGCTGTCGACAACCTCCTTGACGTTCTGCGAGGAGGAGCGGCGGGTGACGAGAACCGCGTCGGACGTGTCCACGACGATGATGTCCGACAGGCCGACGATGCTGACCAGCCGGGTTTCCGAACGCACCATCGTGTTCTTGCTGTCCACGACGATGACGTCGCCCTGCAGGACGTTGCCGTTGCTGTCGGGCTTGGAGACGTCGAACATCGCCGACCAGTTACCGACATCGCTCCAGTTGACGTTGAGCGGAATGGTCGCGATGCGGTCGGTCTTCTCGAACACGGCCTTCTCGGTCGGTTCGGCCCTGGTCTGGCTGAACGCGTCCGCCTCGAGGTAGAGCGCCTCGGGGAAGGGGCTCGCGCCCATCACCGAGCGCTTGACGCTCATGGCGGTCTCGGGGTCGAACTTCTGGTATTCCTCGATGATCGTGCGGGCCGAGAACATCGAGATGCCGGATGCCCAGAGCGCCAGTTTCCCGTCGACGAGTTCCCTGGCCTTCGCCAGCGGCGGCTTTTCGACGAAGCGTTCGACGCCGTGCAATCCCGCGAACTCGGGAAGCTCGGCACCCTTGGTGATATAGCCGAAGCCGGTCTCGGGTCCGCGCGGCTCGATCCCGAAGATGATGATCCGGCCGGCGGCGGCGGCGTCGATCTGGCGGATGATCGTCTCGTTGATCTCGCCTTCGATCACGTGATCGGCGGGGATGACGAGGATGATCGCATTGGGGTCGCGGCCGAAGAGCGACTGCGACGCAGCGAGGACGGCCGGGCCGGTATTGCGGCCCATCGGCTCGCAGATGATGCGCGATCCGGACTGGATCTCGCGCAGCTGGCTCACGACCGTGCCGCGGTGGCGCAGGTTGGTGACGATCACCGGATCGTGGAAATGCTCGCCGCGATGACGCTGGATCGCGGACTGGAAGAAGGTCAGCGAATCCTTGCCGCCGATCTTCTGGAACTGCTTCGGGCTGCGCGTTCGCGAAATCGGCCAGAGCCGGGTTCCGCTTCCCCCGCAAAGGATCAGTGGGTAGATCTTTCTCACGTCACGCCGCCTCTCTGCTCCCTAGTTCCAAAGGAAGGATTTCGTCAGTCTCACCTGCGCGAACTTGCCGATATCCGCCTCCGTCAGAGCCCCTTCGGGTGCGACCAGCCGGACCGGGACGAAAAGCTCGCCGCTCATGGCGGCGGTGTTCGCGGACTTGCCCGCGACCGCCTCGACCGGAATGGATCTGCCGTCTGCCAGATCCAGGAAAACCCGGTCGCCCTTCATCGCCCTCGCCAACCCTTCCACACTCATCAAAGCCTGAACACTGAGGTCAAAGTTATTAACCGAAATTGTCAATATTACGTCCGTCGGAAGGACCGTCGCACCCTCCGTAATTCCTTGATTTACAATGGCTTCGCAGTCGCACGGCATCTGGAAATTCAAAACATCGCCACTATTCGAGTTAACGGAAAACAGCACCTCCCCCTTCTTCGCATCGAGGTTGATATAGGTCACCTGGCCGGGCGCCGTCGCCTGCATCGGCTGGCCGGCGCGCTCGATCAGGACCGGGTGCATCTCGTAGCCGGTCGTATAGCGGACATAGAGCGCGGATGCCGCCGCGAGGGCGAGAAGACCCGAGACGAGGGCCACCGCGATGCTGCGGTAACGCTCGGTCCATTTCTGCTCGACGACGGGCTTCTCGTCCTTGGGCTTGATCGGGCCGGAATAGCTCATCACCGAGCCGAGCGTCACGAAGTCGCCGGCGATGAAACTGTTGAGCACGAACCGCAGCTGCGCGACGTGATCGCCGGTCGGATTGGCGAATTTCAGCATCAGCTCGTCCCGGCTTTCCCCGACCACCACGACCTCGGGATAGATCGAGAGCGAGAAGTTCTGGAACTCGAACTGCAGCCGGACCGCGTGGCGGGTGCCCTTGATCAGGAAGATCTCGTCCTGCGCGGCAAGCTGGATCGTCGTCAGCGAGATCTTCCGGCCGGTGAATTGCTGGCCGTAGACATGCAGCGTGAAGGGCAGCGAAACCGCCGGGTGTTCGTTCTCGTATCCGAACTCGTAAGGCACCGGCATGCTGGAGCCGCCCAGGTTCAGGTCTCTCAGTTCTGCCTTGTGCAAGCCCACCGCGATCGCCTCAGATGATACTCAGATACATGACTGCGAGCGTCAGCCAGCAGAGCGTGAGCGCATGATGCGCCGCGGATTCGGCAGCCTTCAGCCGGTCGAACAGACCGGCCGTCACCCCGCCGCCGGTCGAGGCCTGCCGGGTCCATTTCTGCTTGTCGAGGCGGAACAGGACGAAGGTCTTGATCGCGGCGCCGACGATCTGCGAGAAGTAGAGGATCGGCGGATGCGTGACCGGGAACCAGACGCCGTTGAAAAGCGCGATGAAGGCGCAGAAGATGTAGCGCGTCGCCAGAACCCAGCCGATGTAGAGCGGGATCACCGTCGGCGTGACGAAGATCGCGGTCACGAGGACCGAGATCGGGCCGACGAGGGTCGTGAACATGCTGACCCGCTGGTCGAGGATCGACCACCAGGTGAAGAACCCCATGGTCCGCGGGCTGAGGCGCAGGGCGCGGCCGTTGGTCCGCATCATGTTGCCGAACCAGCGCACCATCAGCGTCTTGGCGCTGTCGTGGAAGGTCGCGCGCGGCTGGGTCTCGACCGAGGCCGACATCATGTCGGGCAGGTAGAGCATCTTGTAGCCGTTGCGCAGCAGCCAATACCAGGTCGACTTGTCGTCGCCGGTCAGGAACGTCACCCGGCCGAGCCGCCAGTGGTTGAGGAAGTCGTGGCCGACACCCTTCACGAAACCGGGATCGGTGGCGAGGCTGGCGCGGAAGACCGACATGCGGCCCGTCAGCGTCAGCACGCGCCGCGACAGGCCCATCGAGCACATCATCATCTGGCGCTGGTTGAAGCGCAGGACGAACCAGTCCTTGAAGAGGTTGTCCTTGTCGACGATCGCCGCCTCGTGCGTGGTCAGCGCGCCGACGGTGGGGTCCTGGAACCACGGCGCGGACTGTTCGACCACGTCCTCGGGGATCACGGTGTCGCCATCGACGAAGATCATGATGTCATGCGGCGTGGGCGAGAAGCTCGCCAGCAGCCGCAGCGCCCGCGCCATCGCGTCGCGCTTGCCGTTGGACTTGATGCGGTCCATGACGAGCTTCACCGAAGACATGTCGATCGGCATCGTGGCGTAGATCTCGCGGATCAGCCGCTCGTCGGCGCCATCGACCACCGACGACACGATGGTCGCGCCGTCCCGCGCCGCGGCTGCGGCGCGAAAGAGCCGGCGATAGACCATCAGCGTCGTGTCCTGTTCGACCATGTAGGAGGTCACCATGAAGAAGGCGTGCCGGCGCCGGCCGCTCTCGCGGTCGGCCTTGAAGGCGGCGGCCTTGCGGCGCGGATAGACCAGCCGCCGGAAGAGGATCGCCCGGCAGAGGTTGAGCATCGCCCAGGAATAGCGCCAGGCGCCGAGGACGCCGATCACGATGATCGCGTGTTTCGCCGCCCGCGGGTCGCCGACGAAGGACGCCGGAACGACGAGGGTCAGCAGCGCGATGACCGCGAAGTAGGCGATATGGGTCAGTGCCCGGATCACGGCCGGATCACCAGCAGATGCCGGCGTAGGATCCGTTGCTGACCATGTCGCGGTGCAGGCGCGTGAGGTCGACGATCGGGCGCTTGCCGGCCGCGGCCTTCAGCTTGTCCACCGCCTCCTTGTAGTAGTTGCCGACGAGAACGGCGCCCGACCCCTCGATCAGCCGGTCGAGATCATCGACCATCCGGTCCTGGAGATCGGGAATGCCGTCATTGCCGCGACCGGCGCCGGGGGTGCCGGAATCGAAGGCCTCCTGCACGAAGGGATCGTAGATGTCGACCTCGATCCCCTTGGTGATGAGCCGCGCGGCGAGCGCCACGAGCGGGCTTTCCCGCAGATCGTCGGTGCCGGGCTTGAAGCTGATGCCGACGAAGCCGATCTTCGTCGCGCCGGACGCCTCGATCATCCGTTCGGCCCGCGCGATCTGTGCGTCATTCGCCTCGAGAACCGCTTCGAGCAAGTGCGCCCGCGTGTCGGTGCTTCGCGCGAGGAAGCGCAGCGCCCGGACGTCCTTCGGCAGGCAGGACCCGCCGAAGGCGAAGCCCGGACGCATGAAGTAGGGGGACATCGCGACCTTGTCGTCCGAGCAGAGGATCTCCATCACCGTCTGGCCGTCGATGCCGGATGCCTTGGCGATGTTGCCGATCTCGTTGGCGAAGGTCACCTTGACCGCGCGCCAGGCGTTGGAGGTGTATTTCACCAGTTCGGCGGTATCGATGTCGACCTTGTGGATCTTGCAGGGCAGCGCCTCGTTCAGCGCGGTCAGGACGTTCTCCGTCGGCCGGTCCATCGTGCCGAAGACGATGAGGCCGGGATCGTAGTAATCCTTGATCGCGGTGCTTTCGCGCAGGAATTCAGGGTAGTAGCCAAGGCCGAAGCCGTCGCCGGCCGTCTTGCCCGAGGTCTCTTCCAGCGCCGGGATGCATGAGCGGACCGTGCTGCCAGGCACGATGGTCGAGCGCACGACGACCGAGTGGTAGCCCGGCTTGTCCTTCAGCGCCGCGCCGATGTTCCGGCAGACCGTCTCGACATAGGTCAGCCCCACCGATCCGTCCGGGGCGGAAGGAGTGCCGACGCAGATGAACGAGGTGTCGGTGTTCCGGATGGCGAAATCGGTATCCGACGTCGCGGTCAGCTTGCCCGCGGCCACGACCTCGCGCACGAGGTCGTCGATCCCTTCCTCGACGATCGGCGAGACGCCGTCGTTGATCGACTTGACCTTTCCGGGGTCGATGTCGACGGCAATCACGTCATGGCCGTCCCGGGCCAGACAGGCGGCCGAAACCACGCCGACATAGCCAATGCCGAATACGCTGATTTTCATTGTTGTTACCCCAGCAACGATTTGTCTGAGGAGCCATATCGCGGAGGAATTGGTGAAATTTTTGTCCAAATTGAGGACGACACGGGTCAAATCGCCCTTACTGTCCCGGCCGGCGTAACGATCCCGGACCGCCGGCGAGCAGGAAGGGAGCGCCGGAGATTCATTCAAGCCATTGATTTCAAGTTATAATCAGCCGTACAGGTCTGGCCCGTGCGGCGGCGGTGGTGAATTGTGGCCGCAACCGGACCCGGCCTCCGGACGCCACATCACCTGGCCGCGCGGAACGGTCCGCCGAAAAGGATGGCCGGGCAGCCCGCGCACCGACCGTCACTTCAGCCTGAGCGGCCGGGGCGTTCCCGAATTCGGTGCCGAAAGCCGGTTGGAGCGCCCGCCGCCGGGCCGCTTCGCGCCCTCCGTCCGCAGATGCGTCGCGACCCGGCCGATCCGGTCCAGCAGGGGTTCGTCCCTCGACATGAACGCGATGTCGAGGGCCACGTCCTTGCCCCTGAACGTCGCCAGCGCGTCGTTCACGGAGGCGGCGATCATTCCCCGGTTGGCGTCCTCGACGGCGGAAAAGGCCACGAGATATCCCGACTGCCCGTCGTCGTACTCGGCGCGCAGCAAGAGCGCCCTGTCGTAGAGGTCCGCCACCGGCCCGAGCTTCTCGTTCAGCGCGAGGTGGAGCGTGTCGGGAAAGTTGTGCGGCGCCAAGAGGGCCTTGAACCGTCCGGGCGCGGGCGCGGGGGCGGGTGTCGGGGCCGGGTTCCTGGCGGCGCTTTCGTCGAGCGTGTCGCAGATCCAGTCGATGGCGTCGCCGGGGATCAGCATCGCCGAGGGCGCCTCGCCCATGTTGACCGCAACCCCGATGCCGCGTCCGCGCATGAGCTGGAACACCTCGCGGCCCGTGACCCGCGAGGTCGGCGCGTCGTATCCGGTCAGCTCCGTGACGCGTTCCTTCAGATCGAAGACCAGCACATAATGCCCGGCCTCGACGGGGATGATCTTCGGTTCCGGAACCTCGTTCTCGTCGGACGCGTCGAGAAGGACGAGAAGGTCGGACCCGGCAAGCACCTGATAGAAGCGCAGAAGCTCCGCCTCGCCGCCATCGATCATCTCTGAATAGGCGCGGTCGATGTCCGTCACTGCTCTGTCCGTCATCCCGGTATCACGGACATCGTCCGGACGATTGCCCTCGGCGCCGTCGCCGACGGACGCCTCCGATTGCGGTCCGGACCCGTCCCGCCGCCGCGACCGGAAGACGACCCGATCACCGTTCGGTAGCCGAATTCGCACCTGCCTCATCGCGGTTCCTTCTCGTCCCGACCAGCCCGCACCTCGATGAACGATAGAGATACGCCACGAAACGAGCGGTTCCCAGCGAAACCGTGAAAGCGAAGGCGCTGCAACCACACGGTATTGCCAGCCCTGTCGGAAACTTACAACATATGCCGCGACGTTCGCCCGGGATTTATCCGTGATCCCGCGGCGGGGCAATCGCGGGTCGAGATCCGGACCGGCGACCATCCCGACCCGAACGGTGCGCTCCACCGCTCTGAAACGGCGCGTATTCGGATGCGGGGAAGACGATGGTGCTGCGAGAGAGGATTGAACTCTCGACCTCTCCCTTACCAAGGGAGTGCTC
>WOZM01000138.1 GCA_011620265.1 Paracoccaceae bacterium | reverse complement strand
CGAGGAAAGTCCGGACTCCATGAAGCAACGGTGCCGGGTAACGCCCGGCCGGGGAAACCCGAGGGAAAGCGCCACAGAGATGAAACCGCTCCGGCTTCGGCAGGAGTAAGGGTGAAACGGTGGGGTAAGAGCCCACCGCGGACCTGGCGACAGGGACGGCACGGCAAGCCCCACCGGGAGCAATGCCAAATAGGGGCCTCGCGCGGGGGCCGGTCCCGGATCACGGTCCGGGATACCGCCCGCAGGGACGCTTCAGCCCGAGAGGCCCGGGTTGGCAGCTTGATCCCGCCGGTAACGGCGGGACGAGAGGAATGGTCATCCAGCCCCGGATCACGGTCCGGGGCGGACAGAATCCGGCTTACAGGCCTTCCGCGCAAATTTCCCACCCGAGGCCGGGCGCGCGCCCGGCGCGCCGCGACCCGGACCGGCGCGTGTGTGCATCTTTTCGCCGCAGGCGAGATTGTCGGATGCGCGCCCCGGAAGCGGCGTTATGATGGGGTGGGCTGTCAAGGAGCATCGAAGATGAGTTTCGTCAAGACACTGGCCACTTTGGCCATCGGGTTCGCCGCCGCGCGCGGCTATGGCAAGTACAAGGACGCGGGCGGCATGGCCGGCGTGAAGGACGCGGTAAAGAAGGCCGGAGAGCCGGGCGGCGCCGTCGACCAGTGGGGCGAGCAGGCCGAGAAGCTGGGCCTCCCGGGCGGCGCGAGGACCGTGCGCGAGATGTACGAGCGTCTCGGCGGCGCCTCCGAGGCGGCCGAGGCCGGGCTCGGCGGGCTGATCGCCTCGATGACCGGGGCGGCCACGGCCGGCGGCAAGATGATGGGCGAGATGATGGAGACGATCTCCGGCGCCTCGCCGGCCTCGGCGATGAACGAGGCGAATGCCAAGCTGATGATCCGGGCGATGATCATGGCCGCGAAGGCGGATGGCGAGATCGACGCCGAGGAGCGCCAGAAGATCATGGACCATCTCACCGACGCGAGCGACGAGGAGATCGCCTTCGTCGAGGCCGCGCTCGACGCGCCGGCCGACGTGTCGTCGCTGGCCGCCGATGCCGGCACCGCGATGCGCGAGCAGGTCTATGCGACCTCGCTGATGGCGATCCGGGTCGATACCCCGGCCGAAGAGGCCTATCTCGACCAGCTCGCGACCGCGCTCGGCCTCGACGCGGCGTCGCGGGCGCGGCTGCATGGCGCGATGGGGCGGAGCGTTCCGCAGGCCTGAACCGATGGAGCGCGGACCTGCGGCCCCAACACGGGGTTGTGAGATCCGGGCTTGATGCATGTCAGCACCCCGTGCATGCGCGGGGTGCATCTTTTCCGGGATCGCAACTGCAATCCGGAAAGGTGTCCAAATGAAAATGCACTCGATGGCGGCCGCTATTGTTGCCGTGTGCGCGCTCGCGCCGGCCGTGGCGGCGCAGACGTCGCCAGGATACGGGATGGGGCCCGGGTCCGGCATGATGCAGGGCTGGGGCGGCGGGTCCGGCCGGGGCGATATGCCCGGACCCGGCATGATGCAGGGCTGGGGCGGCGGACCCGGCCGGGGCGATATGCCCGGACCTGGCATGATGCAGGGCTGGGGCGGCGGACCCGGCTGGGGCGATATGCCCGGACCCGGCATGATGCAGGGCTGGGGCGGCGGGTCCGGCTGGAGCGATATGCCCGGGCCCGGCATGATGCAGGGTTGGGGCGGCGGTATGCCCGGACCCGGCATGATGCAGGGCTGGGGCGGCGGGTCCGGCTGGAGCGATATGCCCGGGCCCGGCATGATGCAGGGTTGGGGCGGCGGTATGCCCGGACCCGGAATGATGCAGGGCAGGGGCGGTTTCGCGCCGGTCGATCAGGATCAGGATGGGCAGGTCACTGGCGAGGAGGCTGCGGCGCATGCCGAAGACGTTTTCCGCTTGCTCGATCTCGACGATGACGGACAACTGACCTTCGACGAATACCTCTCATCCCGCGCGGGCTTTGGCGGGGGTTACAATCAGGCGATGCAGGATGCCGCCCAGGCCCGCAAGAAGACGCGTTTCGATCCGATGGATGCGAACAGCGACGGCGCGGTAACGCAGCAGGAATTCCTCACTGCCGCGCGGGTGCATTTCGAGGAGGCGGACGTCGATGGCGACGGTGTCACTCCGTGGGAATACCGCTTCCGCCAGTGGAACTGACGCAGGATCGTCATTCCGGCCGGGTCGAAACTCCGCGCGAAGATGTGGTTGACTCGGCCGGGAAGACCGGTAAAAGGCGGGCTTCAAGGATTTCGCGGGCGGCTGGCCGTCCGGCACCAGGAGACACGATATGGCGAAGCCGACGACGATCAAGATCCGTCTGAACTCGACGGCGGGCACCGGGCACTTCTACGTGACCAAGAAGAACGCCCGCACCATGACCGAGAAGATGGTCGTGCGGAAGTACGACCCGGTCAAGCGCGAGCATGTCGAATACAAGGAAGGCAAGATCAAGTAAGATCTGCCATTCTCGAGGGACGGGGCCGCGCTTCTGCGCGGCCTTTTCTTTGGGCATGTCCTGAAATCGCGTCTGTCCGCCTTGCGGGACGAAGAGGACCTCCCTTCGCCCGGAACCAAGGCGAAGCCGCCGGGCGAGCGCCTGCCCGTCCCGGCGGGCTGGCGCTTTTGCAACGCCGCGCGCCGAAGGGGCGTTCGACGTGGTGGCGCGATAAACGGCCCCGAACGGAGGTTGCCGCGCCATCCCACGGGCAGGTGCGCGCCCGGCTCGCGCTGTGCCTGACGACATGTCCGCAAAGGGGGCTCGACGCTGACCCCCGCAGTTTCAAGACGTGGACCTGGCTTTCGCGGTCAGTCCGTCGCGGACCGGTATGGGCTATTGGCCGGCTGCCCGGAATGATCCGTCCATCTGCGGCCGCCGCTTTCGCGGCCGAAATACAGGATGCGGTCGTGGTCGGGACAGGTCACCGTATCCCCGGGACTGCGGGTGCCGATGACCAGATAGCGGGCCTCGGCATCGCGCGCGTTTTCCTTGCAGGGTCCGCAGGGATTGCCGTCGCCGTCGGAGGCATCGGTCGCGATCTGATCGGGGCGGAACAGGGGCAAGGCGCGTCTCCTCTCCGTATCGTCTCAGCCGATCCCGGAAATGAAAAGGGCCGCCCGAAGGCGGCCCGATCCGTCATTCCGTCCGTCCGGTCACTCGCGGTTGCCCATGAACTGCAAGAGGAACATGAACATGTTGATGAAGTCGAGATAGAGGTTCAGCGCCCCCATGATCGCCGACTTGCCGAGCCATTCCGCATCGCCGTGCTGGGCATGGGCGATGTAGTCGGTCTTGATCTTCTGGGTGTCATAGGCGGTGAGGCCCGCGAAGATCAGAACCCCGATTGCCGAGATCGCGAACATGACTGCGGGCGAGCCGAGGAAGATGTTGACGATCGACGCCACCAGAAGCCCGATCACGCCCATGATCAGGAACGATCCCCAGCCGGAGATGTCCTTCTTGGTCGTGTAGCCCCAGAGCGACAGCCCCGCGAAGGCGATGGCGGTCACGAGGAAGGTCTGCACGATCGACATGCCGGTGAAGACGAGGAAGATCGAGCTGATCGAGATACCCATCGTCACCGCGAAGGTGTAGAAGACGAGCTGTGCCGCCGCCGCCGACATCCGCCCGATCATCGCCGAGAAGGCGAAGACGAAGGCCAGCGGGGCGAACATGACCAGCCATTTCAGCGGCGACATGTAGATCGCCGCGCCGAAGCCGGTGAGGTACTTGTCCGCGCCGATCTGCGCGGCCGCGAGCGACGGGTCGGTCGTCACCGCGAGGCCCGAGATCGCCCAGGCCGCCGCCGCCGTCAGCAGCATGCCCACGGACATCAGTCCGTAGACCTTGTTCATGTGGGCGCGAAGCCCTTCGTCGATCGCAAGCGTCCGGGTTCCAGCCCGGCCGGCGCGGATCGTTTGGTAGTCAGCCATCAAAGCCTCCCGTTACGTTACCTGTTCGCGCGACCCGAAGGCCGCGCGGTCCCAGTTGAATATCGGGAAGGGTCCGCGCGATTTCAAGCTTTTCCGGCCCCGGAGAGGTCGATTTCAGCGGCGCCAGCCCTTGGGCACGTCCCAGGCCGGCCGCGACGCCTCTCGCTCGGCCGCTGCGCGGTCGATGCCGATGTCGTCGAGGATGTGGTCGCCGAGGTCGCGGAGCCTGCGACGGTGGCGGGCATTGGTCATCTGAAAACGCAGCCGGGCAAGAAGCCCGGAGCGGCGGACGGGAGAGCGGGACAGGGCGTGGTCCATCGGTTTTCCTTTCGGATCGTGATATGTCGGAATGCATCCATCAGGAGGCTTGATTCATATGCGGGCTTATGCTGGATTATGGAAATGAATGATTGTCGCCCCTTCCATCACGGAATGTGAATATGCCCCGAAATCTCGACCTCACCGCGCTCCGCGCCCTCGTCGCCGTCACCGATGCCGGCGGCGTCACCCGCGCGGCCGGTCTTCTCAACCTCTCGCAATCGGCCGTCTCGATGCAGATCAAGCGGCTGGAGGAGGGGCTGGGGCTCGAATTCTTCTCCCGCGCGCAGCGCAAGCTGACGCTGACGCCCGAGGGCGAGCAGCTTCTGTTCTATGCCCGCAAGATGCTGGAGCTGAACGACGAGGCGCTGTCGCGGATGACCGACACGGCCTTTGAGGGCGAACTCAGGCTCGGCGTGCCGCATGACATCGTCTATCCGCAGATCCCGCGGATCCTGAAGGCGATGGCGGCGGAATATCCGCGGATGCGGATCAACCTCGTCTCCTGCTTCACCTCGCGGCTGAAGGAGGGTTTCGCGAAGGGCGATTTCGACGTGATCCTCACCACCGAGACCCAGCCCGGCGAGGGCGGCAAACGGCTCGCCACGCGGCGGCTGG
The DNA here is from genome assembly GCA_011620265.1 of Paracoccaceae bacterium. Classification (GTDB taxonomy): domain Bacteria; phylum Pseudomonadota; class Alphaproteobacteria; order Rhodobacterales; family Rhodobacteraceae; genus Albidovulum. Next base: position 9,117 of record WOZM01000138.1, on the reverse strand, counting down.
TCTGGGTCGGCGCGCCCGACGGCAATGCCTGGCAGCAGCGGCCCCTGCGGCTTGCCTTCATCGAGACCTGCTTCTTCCGGCCCATCGCGCAGGCGGCGCTCAATGGCGCGGGCATCCGCTGGGAAATGGCGGTGGGGGGCGAATCCGAGCAGGTGGCCGATGCGACCGTCGCCGCCGACCTCTCCATCACCGCGCGGATGGAGGGCGCCTTGCCCACCGGCACCGCGATCGTCGACGGGGCGAATGCGCTGCCCGATCTCGGCCAGCTCGATATCTGCATGTATCAGGCCGGGGTGCAGAAGGGCGAGGTCGTCGATGCGCTGGTGACGCAGCTCCGCTGCGCCTATGGCGACGCGCAATGCTGCCTGAGGGTGATCTCGGGCGATCACGCCTCAGAGAGTGACGACGACTTTCCCCGTCGACTGACGGCTGCGCAATAGCTCCAGCGCCTCGCCCGCGCGGGCGAGCGGCAGGTGGTGCGAGATGTGGGGCCGGAGCCCGCCTTCGGCATACCAGCCGACCAGGGTTTCGAGGCTGCCGGTCAGCACGTCGGGGCGGAACTTCTGATAGCCGCCCCAGTAGAGCCCCATCACCGAGATGTTCTTGACCAGAAGGTGGTTGGCGGCGATCTGCGGAACCTTGCCACTGGCAAAACCGATGACGACGATGCGGCCGTCGGGGTTGGTGGCGCGGAAGGCCGCGTCGAACTGATCGCCGCCGACCGGATCGTAGACCACATCGGCGCCGCCGAGCGCCTTGACCTCGGCGCGAAGGTCGGCGCTGCCGCCGTCGATCAGGTGATCGGCCCCGGCCGCCCGCGCCGCCGCGAGCTTGTCGGCACCCCGGGCGCAGGCGATGACCCGCGCGCCCATGCGCTTGCCGATCTCCACCGCCGTCAGCCCGACGCCGCCCGCGGCGCCGAGGACCAGAAGCGTCTCGCCCGGCCGGAGCCGCGCCTTGTGGTCGAGCGCCACGTGGCTCGTGCCATAGGCGATCTGGAAGGCCGCGGCATGGTCGAAGGGCATCGCGTCGGGGATCGGCAGGCAGCGCGCGGCGGGAAAGCAGCCGAATTCGGCGAGCCCGCCGGTATTGCCATGGACCACGACGCGGGTTCCGACCGCCGGCCCGTCGGTATCGGGTCCGAGCGCGTCGACCCGGCCCGCCGGCTCCATGCCGAGGGTCAGGGGCGGCTCCGGCCGCTCCTGATACTTGCCGTCGATCATCAGGAGATCGGCGAAATTGAGCCCGCAGGCGGCGATCCTGACGCGCACCTCGCCCGGTCCGGGGTCGGGCACCGGCAGGTCGAGAAGCTCTGGCGCCTGACCATAGGCGCGCAGTCCGAATGCATGCATCACCGCCTCCGTTTGGGCCAGATTACCCGTCGCGGCGGATGGGTTCCAGCCCGCATTGCAGGCGGCCTGTCGCAAAATGGAAAGATCCGCCTCCGAGAAAGTTGCAAAATGCAATGCAAAATGGAAAAGAGAATCGAGGCGAGCGGAGGGACATGTATTTTCGTATAGGGTGACTGTTTCCCGAATTGCGGGCATTCCCGGGGTTAACCCGCAAGTCCTTGAGGGAGTCCGCATCTTTTGAGATTTCTGTGGAAAACTCCGTGACCATGCGTGATTGGCATGAAAATTGCTTGATAAGCCTTTAGCGATAGTAAGGAGATGACGATGAAACACCCAGTTGACGTCCACGTGGGCAAGCGCGTCCGCCACCGGCGCTGGATGGTGGGCATGACCCAGCAGCAGCTTGCCGACAAGGTCGGGATCAAGTTCCAGCAGATCCAGAAATACGAGACCGGCATGAACCGGATTTCGGCTTCCCGGCTCTGGGACATCTCGGATTCGCTCGGTGTGCCGATCAGCTTCTTCTTCGAAGGACTCGACCAGCGCAACCAGATCGTCGAGGAGATCGACGGCGATATCCTTGCCGACAAGGAAGCGCTGATGCTCGTGCGCTCCTACTACGCAATCCCCGAGGCGCAGCGCCGCCGCCTCTTCGACCTCGCCAAGGTCCTTTCGGACGCCGCCTGAGGCGCCTTGACCGCAAGGGGGGCAGGGGGCTACCGCTTGGACAGCAAGCGAGGTCCCCGATGCGCCCCCTTTCCGACCCCGAGCGCGCGGCGCTCATCGCCACCGCCCATGCTCTGGCCGATGCCGCCCGCGCGGCGACGCTGGAGCATTTCCGCGCCGACGGGCTGTCGGCCGACAACAAGGTCACGACGCATTTCGATCCGGTGACGGTGGCCGACCGCGCCTCCGAGGCGCGGATGCGCGAGATCCTGGCCGAGCGGCGCCCCGACGACGCCATCCTCGGCGAGGAATTCGGGGTGAAGCCGGGGACGAGCGGATTGACCTGGGTGCTCGACCCGATCGACGGGACGCGGAGCTATCTCTCCGGCACGCCGACCTGGGGGGTGCTGATCTCGGTGGCCGACGAGAACGGCCCGGTCTTCGGCCTCATCGACCAGCCCTATATCGGCGAACGCTTCTGCGGCGGCTTCGGCCTGGCCGAGATGGCCGGGCCGATGGGCAGGCGCCCGCTGAAGGCGCGCGCGGCGCGGCCGCTGAGCGAGGCGATCCTCTTCACCACCTTCCCCGAGGTCGGGACCGAGGAAGAGGGTGCGGCCTTCAACCGGCTGAAGGCGCGGGCAAAGCTCACGCGCTACGGTCTCGACTGCTACGCCTATGCGCTGATCGCCGCCGGACAGATCGACCTCGTGGTCGAGGCGGGCCTTCAGGCCTACGACGTGCAGGCGCCGATCGCGGTGATCGAGGCGGCGGGCGGGATCGTCACCGACTGGCAGGGCCGCCCCGTGCATCAGGGCGGGCGGGTGCTCGCGGCCGCGAATGCCGAACTGCACCGCGCGGCGATGGAGATCCTTAGGGTCTGAGCCATTCGCCGGCCTCGGGCGAAACTCCTTCCGGCCCCGGCCACTGGTGCCCCGCGCCGCTCCTTCCTAGACTGGACCCTGCCGGGCGAGTCCTTCCCCCTTCTGTCGCCGGCCGGTTCCGCCATGCCGAAGGGGCGAGGAGGGAACCGATGGCCGAAATCCTCATACGGGGCGCCGGGCGCGTCGTGACGATGAACCCCGACCGCGCCGAGATCGCGGGCGGTGACGTCTTGATCCGCGGCGGCGCGATTGCCGCCGTGGGGCAGGGGCTCAGGACGGCAGGCGAGGTCGTCGAGGCGCGGGGCTGCGTCGTGACGCCAGGCCTCGTCAACACCCATCACCACCTCTCCCAGACGCTGACCCGCGCGGTGCCGGGGGGGCAGGACGCGCTTCTTTTCGGTTGGCTGAAGACGCTCTATCCGATCTGGGCGCGGTTCGGGCCGGAGGAAGTGCGGGTCTCGGCACTGATCGGGCTGGCGGAACTGGCGCTCTCGGGCTGCACGCTGACTTCGGATCACCTCTACCTCTACCCGAATGGCGCGCGTCTCGACGACACGATCGACGCGGCGCGCGAGATCGGGCTCCGTTTCCACCCCACGCGCGGGGCGATGTCGATCGGGATCAGCGCGGGCGGGCTGCCGCCCGACGCGCTGGTGGAAGCCGAACCGGCGATCCTGAAAGACATGGAGCGGGTCGTCGACGGCTTCCACGATCCCTCCGCAGGGGCAATGGTCCGCATCGGCCTCGCGCCCTGCTCGCCCTTCTCGGTCAGCCGCGACCTCATGCGCGAGGCGGCGGTTCTCGCCCGCGACAAGGGGGTGATGCTGCATACCCATCTGGCCGAGAACGACGAGGATATCGCCTACAGCCTCGCGACATTCGGCTGCCGGCCGGGGCACTATGCCGAGGAACTGGGCTGGACCGGCGAAGACGTCTGGCATGCCCATTGCGTGAAGCTCGACCGGGCGGAGATCGACCTCCTTGCCCGGAGCCGGACCGGTATCGCCCATTGCCCCTGCTCGAACTGCCGCCTCGGCTCCGGCATCGCGCCGGTGCGCCGGATGCGCGATGCGGGCGTCAGGGTCGGGCTCGGCGTCGACGGATCGGCCTCGAACGACGCCGGCAATCTCATCGCCGAGGCGCGGCAGGCGATGCTGCTGCAGCGGGTCGCGAACGGTGCCGACGCGATGAGCGCCCGCGAGGCGCTGGAGATCGCGACCCTCGGCGGTGCAGAGGTGCTCGGCCGGAGCGATTGCGGGTCGCTCGAGCCCGGCAAGCGCGCCGATATCGCCGTCTGGGACGTCGCGGGGATCGCGGCCGCCGGCGCCTGGGACCCGGTCGCGGCGCTCGTCCTTTGCGGGCCGACGCGGGTCCGGGATCTCTTCGTCGAGGGCCGGCAGGTCGTCCGCGGCGGTCAGGTCGCGACCCTGGACCTGCCGCGCGCGATCGAGGATCAGACCCGGCTGGCCCGGCGTCTGATCGGGTAGGCCGGGGGCCGTCTGCCCCCGGACCCCCGAGGATACTTGATCCAAGTGGAAGACATGGCGTTTCCACTTGGCTCAAATATCCCCGCCGGAGGCAACGGAGCCGCGCAAGGCGCCTCCGTTGGATCAAAGGGCGTCAGACCGGCCGGCCGTTCACCCAGACCGCCCTGACCGCCCGGTCGTCGCCCATCATGATCGTCGGAAAGAGCGCCTCCCAGAAATCATTGGCGCGGGCGCTGCGCTGGGCGATGGCGGGGGTGGAGGCGAGGTCGATGACCGCGAGATCGGCCTCCATCCCCGGGGCGAGGTTGCCGATGCGGTCGCCGGCGCGCAGGGCGCGGGCCGCCCCTTGCGTGGCGAGCCACCAGAGCTCGCACGGATGCAGCGCGCGGTGGCGGAGCTGGGCCACCTCGTAGGCTGCCGCCATCGTCCGGAGCATCGAGAAGCTCGACCCGCCGCCGGTATCGGTGGCGAGCCCGATCCGGTGGCCGGCGGCCGAAAGCCCTTCCATGTCGAAGAGCCCCGAGCCGATGAAGGTGTTCGAGGTCGGGCAGTGGATGAGGCTCGCATCGACCTCGCGCAGCCGGTCGCGCTCGCGCGGCTCGAGATGGATCGCGTGGCCGTAGAGCCCGCCCGCGCCGAGCAGGCCGTGCGCCTCGTAGGTGTCGAGATAGTCGCGCGCCGCGGGGAAGAGCGACTTCACCCAGGCGATCTCGTCGGTCTGCTCGGAGAGATGCGTCTGCATCAGGCAGCCGGGGTTCTCGGCCCAGAGCGCGCCCAGGGCGGAGAGTTGCTCCGGCGTCGAGGTCGGCGAGAAGCGCGGCGTGACGACGTAGGAGAGCCGGTCAACGCCGTGCCATGTCTCGAGGAGCCGCTTGCTGTCGTCATAGGCCGACTGCGCGCTGTCCCTGAGCCCCTCGGGGGCGTTGCGGTCCATGCAGGTCTTGCCGGCATAGGCGCGCAGGCCCCGGGCCCGCGCCGCGGCGAAGAAGGCCTCGACGCTTTCGGGATGGATCGTGCAGTAGCTGCACACGGTCGTCGTGCCCGTCGACAGCGTCAGGTCGAAGTAGCGCGCGGCGATCGTCGCCGCATAGGCGGGTTCGGAAAACCGCATCTCCTCGGGGAAGGTGTAGGCGTTCAGCCAGTCGATGAGCCGCTTGCCCCAACTCGCGATGATCGCCGTCTGGGGGTAATGCGCATGGGCGTCGACGAACCCGGCCGAGATCAGCGCGTCGCCGTAATCGGTCACGCGCGCGCCGGGATGCGCCCGGCGCAGGTCGTCCGCCTCGCCCAGGGCCGCGATCCGGCCGGCCTCGACCACCACGCCCCCGCGCGCCGAGTGGCGGGCCGCGCCGATGCCCTCGGTCATCGGGTTTCCGCTGAAGCTCAAGGTCTGTCCGAGGAGCAGGTCCGTCATTGTCGCGCGCTTTCATGTTCCCGTCGCGCACCCAGTCTAAGCCCATGTGGGGCGCGGGGAAATCCGCCCTTTGCCCCTGTTTCTTTGAAACTGCTTCCGATAAGGTCGCGGTAATCGGGCCGGGGGTGAAATGGCAGAACTGGACGACGATATCGCCGAACGGGACGAGAACGAGTACAGCCTCGATCCGAAGGTCGTCGACGCCATCCTCGATGCGGTCGAGGCCGGCGATGCCGCCACCATCGACGAGTTGATGGAGCCGCTCCACGCGGCCGACATCGCCGACCTTCTCGAACAGATCGGTTCGGCCGAGCGGGCGGGTCTCCTGAAGCTCTGGTCGCGCGGGATCGACGGCGAGATCCTGTCCGAACTCGACGAATCGATCCGCGAGGAGGTCATCGCGGCGCTGCCGCACGAGGTCCTGGCCGAGGCGGTGCGCGAGCTCGATTCCGACGATGTCGTCGACCTCATCGAGGATCTCGATGAGCCGGTGCAGGAGCGCATCCTCGGCGCGCTCGAGGACAGCGACCGGGTCGCGGTCGAGCAGTCGCTGACCTATCCGGAGTTTTCCGCCGGTCGCCTCATGCAGCGCGAGGTGGTGACCGCGCCCGAGCACTGGACGGTGGGCGAGACCATCGATTTCCTGCGCAATGCCAAGGAGTTGCCGGACCAGTTCTACCATGTGATCCTGGTCGATCCGCGCTGGCATCCGGTGGGCTACGTGACGCTGGGCAAGCTCTTGTCGTCACGGCGGGGAGTGGCGCTGAAGGACCTCGCCGAAGACAGCTTCCGCACCATCGACGTTCTCGAGGACGAGGGCGACGTGGCCTATGCGTTCAACCAGTATCACCTGATCTCGGCGCCTGTCGTCGATGGTGACGACCGTCTGGTGGGCGTGATCACCATCGACGACGCGATGGCGGTCCTCGACGAGGAGCACGAGGAGGATATCCTGCGTCTGGCCGGGGTCAGCGAGGAAGGCTCGATCTCCGATGGTTCCTTCGCGACGGCGCGGCAGCGCTTGCCCTGGCTCGTGGTCAACCTCTTTACCGCGTCACTGTCGGCGATCGTGATTTCTCAGTTCGAATCGACCATTGCAACGCTTGTGGCGCTTGCCGCCCTCATGCCGATCGTTGCCTCGACAGGCGGGATCGCCGGAACCCAGTCGCTGGCGGTCGCCGTTCGGGCACTGGCGACACGCGACCTCACCCGCTCGAATGCCCGCCGCGTGGTGTTGCGCGAACTCGGCGCGGGCGTCCTGAACGGTTTCGGCCTGGCGCTTATCCTCGGCGTCGCGGGTTCGCTGATTTTCGGCCAGCCGCTTCTCGGGCTGGTGCTTGGCCTTTCGATGGTGGTCAACCAGATCGTCGCGGCGCTGGCGGGGGTGTTGGTGCCGCTTACGCTCGAGAAGTTCGGCCTCGATCCGGCGCTCGCCTCGGGCACCTTCGTCACGACGATGACCGACGTGATGGGCTTCTTCACCTTCCTCGGTCTCGCTACGGTCATCTTGCTGTGACATTGGCCGAGATCAAGGCGGCGGCACGGACCGAGGCTTTCGCGCGGCGCAAGGTGGCGTTTCAGTCGCGGAGAGCGGGCGATGCGGACCGTCTTGCAGCGGTGCTCGCCGCGCAGTCCGGCCGGGCGCTTGCGGGCTACATGCCGATGCGGACCGAGATCGACTGCCTGCCGGCGATGGCCGCGCATGCCGGCCCGGTCGGGGTGCCGGTGATCCTCGGGCCGGGGCAGGCGCTGAAGTTCCGGCGCTGGACGCCGGATGCGCCGATGATCGCGGGCGAGTTCGGGGCACTCATCCCGGCGGATGGAGACCGGATCGTCCCCGAGGTTCTCGTCGTGCCGCTGCTGGCCTTCGACCGGCGCGGCTACCGGCTCGGCTATGGCGGCGGGTTCTACGACCGCACTCTGGAAGCCCTGCGCGCGGAAGGGCCGGTCACAGCGATCGGCTTCGCCTTCGCGGCGCAGGAAGTGGAGGCGGTGCCGGTCGAGGCGACCGACCAGCGCCTCGACCTCGTCGTGACCGAGGCCGAGGTGATCGTGCCGGTCTGAGACCGGACCGCCGGTCCGGGCGTGCGGCTCAGGCGTCGCGCCGGCGGCGCAGCGCGAAAAGCCCGAGCACGGCGGCGCCCATCAAGGGCGCGGCGGGCGGCAGCGGCACCGGGGCCGGGCCGGTGGCGAGCGTCACCGAATCGAGGTCGAAATGCCCGCAGGGCGCGTCGCAGTCCTGCCCGGTGCGCGGGTAAAGCAGGCTGATCGTGAAGGTGTCGATCGCCGTGAAGGCGGAGCCGAGCAGGATGGTCTGGAGCGTGCCCGCGACCGCCGACAGCGTGTAGTTGGCGCCGGCCACGAGGCTGCCGCCGACATGGCCCGAGACCAGGATATTGTCGGAGACGGTGCCCGGCGTGCCGAGGAAGTTGTAGCCGAGCGAGGTGAGCGAGAAGCCCGTCGCGTCGAAAAGGCCACCGGTGGTGAAGGTGATGTCCGAGGTGAAGCCGGTGCCGGAATCGTCGACATGGGCGGAGCCGGGCGCGGTGTACCAGGCGAGCGTGCCGCTGCCGGCCGTCGCGGTGATGCCGTTCTCGGTATAGGAGGTGGCGAGCGCGCCTTCGTCGGGCAGGGCGCTGAAAGTGATCGTCGCGGCGCTTGCCGCGCAGGTCGAGGCGAGCAGCAGAACGAGTGCCGCAGCGTTTCCAATGGCGCGATTTTCCATGGTATCCATCCCTCACTGCCCACCCGATGGAAACGCTAGGGGGCGGACTGCCCTTGCGTCAACTCCCGCGCGAATGCCCCGGCGGATTCTCGCCGACGCTTCAGCCGAGAGCCATCCCTGAAGCAACGCCCGCAAGCATCAGGCCGAAAACGATATTCGGCTGACGCGCGCGGGCCGGATCGCGGACGTTCCGCGCCATGCGCTCGCCCGCGAGGGTGTAGAGGGTGAAGGCCACGCAATTGTTCAGGGTGAAGATCGTGGCGATGGCCGGGACGCCGGGCGGGGCGGCGGCCGTCCCCGTCAGGAACTGGGAAAACAGGAGCAGGATGATGACATAGGCCTTGGGATTGAGAAGCAGGAGAAGACGTCCGCCGACGAAGCCCGCGCGCCGCGGCGCGGGTGCCGTGGCGCCGAGCCCGGCGCGCAGGAGCCCGACGGCGAGCCAGAAGACATGGGCGCTTCCCGCGATGCGGATGGCGCCCGAGATCGGCGGCCGCGCGACCCGCTTCCTGCGCCTTCCGCCCGCTGTCCGGCGCTTGCGTCGCCGCCCGCGCCGCTCTAGTCAGGGCGGATGAAACTTCTCTTTCTCGGC
>WOZM01000081.1 GCA_011620265.1 Paracoccaceae bacterium | reverse complement strand
CATCGGGCTGATTCTCGCCGGCATCGTCGGGCTGAAGCTGGTTTCAGGCCACTAGGGCGGATCAGGGGACGAGCGTCTTGATCGCCGCCACATGCGCGGCCGTGGCGCCGAGCGCGTCGGCAGCAAGCACCGCCACGGCCTCGCTCAGTGCCCCGGGCTCGACGATCCGGTCGATCAGGCCCCAGGCCAGCGCCTCCTCTGTCCCGATCTTCTGCCCGGCCATCAGGATCATCTTTGCCCGCGCCGGCCCCACCAGCGCGGCCAGCCGGGCAGGATCGGAAGGCTGCGGCAGAAAGCCGAGCTTCATCACCGGATAGAAGAACTTCGCCCCCTGCACCGCGATCCTCAGATCGCAGGCGAGCACCATGCCGAAGGCCCCGCCCGCGAGCGTGCCGTTCAGCGCGGCGATGGTGAGGCAGGGCAATTCCGCGATGGCGCCGGAAAGGCGCTCCCAGACCGGGTCGGTGGCAAGCCCCGCCCGCGCCTCGTCAAGATCGGCGCCGGCGGAGAAGACCTTGCCCTCGCCGGTCAGCACCAGCGCCCGCGCCTTCTCGCGCCCGGCGGCCTCGGCGATCTCCGCCAACTCCGCCAGCATGCCGCGCGTCAGCGAATTCGCCTTCGCCTCACGCGCGATCACCGCCCGCCAAAGCCCATCCTCCTTCTCCAGCCGGATCATGCTCAACCGCCTTGAAATCGCCCGATTGTTCCCTTGTAACAGCTTCCGATGGCGGGATTCCATCCCCCGGCAGCCCTTGACCGCCGCCGGCGGTCGGCGGATGCTATGGAAGATATTTCGAAACAAGGCAGGCTTGATTATGAAACAATGGACAGGTCTCGGCGCCGGCGCGCTTTCCGCCTTTCTGCTCGGCTCCACGGCGCTCCACGCCGATGTGACCGCCGAGGAGGTCTGGCAGGGCATGGCGGGCTACTACGCCGATCTCGGGCAGTCGGTGACGGCCGGCTCGAAGGGGATGGACGGCGACACGCTGGTCGTCACCGACGCGGTCTTCGCGACGCAGACGCCCGAAGGCAGCTTCTCGGCGACGGTCGCCGAGATCCGCCTGAAGGAACTCGGCGACGGCCGGGTCGAGGTGACGATGTCGGACGACATCCCGGTGGCGCTCCTGACCAGGCCCGAAACCGGCGAGACCGTCGACATGGGGATGAAGATCACCCAGAGCGGGCTCTCGATGATCGTCTCGGGCAGCGCCGGGGACACGACCTACGACTTCACCGCGCCGGAAATGGCGATCATCGTCGACGGGATGAAGGTCGACGGCGCCGAGGTGCCGCTGACGCTCAACGCGACGCTCACGGGCAATTCGGGCAGCTACCGGATGGTCAGCGACGCCGGGCGGGCGATCACCTCGGACATGAAGGCCGACAAGGTCGACTTCAAGATCGCCGCAACCGACCCCGAAGGGACCGGCAATTTCTCGGCCTCGGGTTCGCTTGCCGGGCTTTCGGGCACGTCCTCGGCCTCGCTTCCGGAAGGGATCGACATGGGCGACATGAATGCGGCCCTTCAGGCCGGGCTCTCGATCGATGGCACGTTCGGCTATACCGGCGGCGGCTATGTCATGGACTTCAAGGACGGCGAGGAAACCGTGAGCGCCCAGTCGACCGGCGGCGGCGGCTCGCTGCATTTCAAGATGTCGAAGGACGGGCTTTCCTATGGCGGCGAGGGACGTGACGCCAAGGTCTCGATGCAGATGTCGGCCTTCCCGCTGCCCATCGACTTCTCGATGGTGCAATCGGCGTTCAACCTGACGCTCCCGGTCTCGAAAGGCGAGGCGGCGCAGCCCTTCGGGCTTCTGGTCAAGCTCGTCGATCTTGAGGTTTCCGACGGGCTCTGGTCGATGTTCGACCCGACGAGCCAGCTTCCCCGCGACCCCGCGACGCTGATCCTCGACGTCAAGGGCGCGGCGAAGATGCTGGTGAACATCTTCGACCCGAAGGAGGCCGAAACCGTCGCCGCCACACCGCCGGGCGAGGTCCAGTCGCTCGATATCGGCGAACTCAAGGTCTCGGCCGTCGGCGCCGAGCTGACGGGCAACGGCGCCATGACCTTCGACAACTCGATGGGCAGGCCGATGCCCATCGGCGCCGTCGACCTCCAGCTCATTGGCGGCAACGGCCTCATCGACAAGCTCGGCGCGATGGGCTTCGTGCCCGAGGACCAGGCGATGGGCGCGAAGATGATGATGGGTCTCTTCGCGGTGCCGACGGGCGAGGATACGCTGACCTCGAAGATCGAGTTCAAGGAAGGCGGCAGCATCTTCGCCAACGGCCAGCAGATCCAGTAGGCCGGATCGGCGGCTTGAGCGGGTAAGGTGGGTCAAGACCCACCTTACGATCACCTTTCGGCAGGGCGGAGGAGATCCCGCGCTTCCCCGGCCGGCCTGGTAAGGTGGGTTTCAACCCACCTTACGCCTTTCCGTTTTCCGTCGGTTTGGCCGTGCCCTTGCGCCGATGGCTGTCGCCGACTAGGTGCTAGTCGACCGCAACCGCATCAGGACCGCCCCCATGCCCGACCGTCTCGCCCCGCTGACCGAGGCGCTTCTCGCCGCCGCGACGAAGGCCGGCGCCAGCGCGGCCGACGCGATCGCGGTGGACGGCACCGCCGTCTCGGTCGATGTCCGCGCCGGCGCGCTCGAACAGGCGGAACGTTCCGAGGGGATCGAGATCGGCCTGCGCGTCCTTGTCGGCCAGCGCCAGGCCTGCGTCGCGGCCTCCGACATATCGGACCGCACCATCACCGAGATGGCCGAACGCGCCGTCGCGATGGCGCGCGAGGCGCCTGACGACGCGACGCTCGGCCTTGCCGACGAGGCCGAGCTGGCCAGCGCCTGGGACCTCGTCGCGCTCGACCTCGCCGACCCTGCGCCGGAACCGGACCCCGCCGCCCTCGAAGACGACGCCCGCCGGGCGGAGGCGGCGGCCCTGGCCGTCGAGGGCGTCAGCCAGTGCCAGTCGGCCTCGGCCAGCTATTCCCGCCGCCGCATCTTCCTTGCCGCGACCAATGGCTTCGCCGGCGGCTACGGGCGCACCTCGCGTTCCACCTCCGCCGTGGCGATTTCCGGCGAGGGCCTGAAGATGGAGCGGGACTGGGCCGCCGAAAGCCGGACCTACCAGTCCGACCTGCCCTCCGCCGAAGAGATCGGGCGCCTCGCCGGCACCCGCGCCGCCGAACGCGCCGGCGCCCGGAGGCCGAAGACCGGTGCCTGGCCGGTCCTGTTCGACGAACGCATCGCGGCCGGGCTCATCGGCCATCTCCTCTCGGCGATCAACGGCAGTTCGATCGTGCGCGGGTCCTCCTGGCTTCGTGACGCGATGGGCGAAGAGGTGCTGCCGAAGGGCCTCTCGATCTACGAGAACCCGCACCGGCCGCGCATCTCCGGCTCCCGCCCCTTCGACGCCGAGGGGCTGGCGACCGAGGCGCGCGACATCGTCCGCGACGGCATCCTGAAAGGCTGGACGCTCGACCTCGGCACCGCCCGCAAGCTCGGGCTCAAATCCACCGGCTCGGCCACGCGCGGCACCTCCTCGCCGCCCTCGCCCGGCATCTCCAACATCGCCCTGACGCAAGGCGACCACAACCGCGAGCAGCTCATGGAAGAAATGGGGACCGGCCTTCTCGTCACCTCGATGATCGGCGCGTCGATCAATGCCACCACCGGCGACTATTCGCGCGGCGCCTCGGGCTTCTGGGTCGAGAACGGCCAGATCGCCTATCCGGTGAACGAATGCACCATCGCCGGCAATCTCCGCGACATGCTCCGGCGGATCACGCCCGCGAACGACGCCCGCGCGCATCTGAGCCATGTCGTGCCCTCGCTTCTCGTCGAAGGTCTCACCCTTGCCGGCGAATGACCTCGCGCTTCTGACCGAGGCGGCGATGGCGGCGGGCGGGATCGCGCGGCGGTTCTGGCGCCAGCGGCCCGAGGTCTGGGACAAGCCCGGCGGCGCCGGCCCGGTGACCGAGGCCGACCTCGCCGTCAACGCGATGCTCCATGCCGAGCTTGGGGCGGCGCGACCCGGATATGGCTGGCTCTCGGAGGAAACCCCCGACGATCCCGTCCGGCTCGGCCACGCGAAGAGCTTCATCGTCGACCCCATCGACGGCACCCGCGCCTTCATCGAGGGCGACACGAGCTTTGCCCATTCGCTCGCCGTGGCCGAGGACGGAGAGGTCACCGCCGCGGTCGTCTACCTGCCGATGAAGGACGCGCTCTATGCTGCGACGCGGGGCGGGGCGGCGACGCTGAACGGCCAGCCGATCAGCGCCTCGGCGCGGACCCGGACGCGGGGCGCCACGCTCCTGACCTCGAAGCCGAGCCTCGCGCCCGATCACTGGAAAGACGGCACCCCGCCGCCCTTCCGCCGCGAATTCCGCGCCTCGCTCGCCTGGCGGCTCTGCCTCGTCGCGGAAGGCCGGTTCGACGCGATGCTGACGCTGCGCCCGACCTGGGAATGGGATATCGCCGCCGGCGACCTCATCGCCCGGCAGGCCGGGGCGCGGGTGACCGACCGCACCGGCCGCGCCATCGCCTACAACTCGCCCGATCCGCGCGCCGCCGGCGTCATCGCGGCACCCGAGCGGCTCTGGCGCGACCTTCAGGGCGCGCTCGTCCAAGGCTGACGTTCGGCCAGGCCGCTCACTCCGCCGCCGGCGGCACGAAAAGCTCGGCCGAGGCGCGGAGCGCCGTCACCGCGCCGGCCTTTTCGTAGCCCGCAAGGGCGGTCCTCCGGGCATCGTCGATCACCGGCTCGTAGGGCGAGGGCCAGGTCACCAGCCAGACCCGCGCCCCGGGCTCGGCCTGAAGGGCCGCAGCATAGTCGGCGCAGATGTAGCGGGCGTCCGGAAGGTAGTAGAACAGCGGCGCCTCCTCCCAACGTTTCTCGAGCACGAAGACGAGGTCGTCGGCGCGCCAGTCGCGCCGCATCCCCGCCACCAGCGTCTTGTAGTCGCGCGGGCTGCCGGGCTTTTCGAACGAATAGGGCACGCTCGCCGCGAACAGCACGACGAGGAGCGCCACTGCCGCCCGGCGCGGCCAGATCCGGGCGATCCCGGCCGCCGATCCCGCCGCGAGAATGACGAGGAAGGGCACGAAGACCAGAAAGGCGCGGCTGGCAAGGATCGCCACCTTGGCGGAGAGGACAAAGAGGATCGCCGGCGCCACCACCGCCAGCAGCCAGACCAGAAGGCGCGGCCCGGCCACCCGGCTCCGCCACCGCTCGAATCCCGGCCAGAGGCGCAATCCGGCCTCCGCCGCGCGGGTCAGCGCGGGAAGCGTGAGGGCGATGAGCGGCCCCGCGCTCAGGACCAGAAGCGCTTCGGTGCGGCGATGCGCGATGAGCGCCATCCAGACCATCAGCCCGGTCATGCCCAGGGCCACGACGACCGGCAGCCAGCGCGGCAGGTCGGCCCCGGCCGGCGCGGGGCGCGGGCATTCCGCCGGCACCCGCAGGGACAGGACCAGCGCCCCGGCGGCGAGCGCGAAGAGCGCCACGGCCGCAGCGACGGGGATGGCCAGCGTCGGGATCGGCGCGAAATCGCGCCCGAAGAGAAATCCGAACGAAGCGTATTCGCCGAGGAAGGACAGCCCCCGCTCCTCGACCGCGCCGGGCCGCATCCGGTAGGCCGAATGCAGAAGCTCCGGCGCCGAGAGCATCACCGCGACCGCCTGCAACTGGATCGCCGGATGCACGCAAGCGAACCGCGGCCGCCGGAGGTCGGCCGCGCGGACGGGCACCGCCCCCGGCAGCACCAGACCGGCCCAGAGGATCTGCATGCCGATCACCGGCCACATCAGCTCGATCGTCTGCGCCCCGGCGACGACGCTCGCGACATAGCCCGCGCCGATCCAGCCCCGCCGCCGCTCGCCATGGACGAACGCAAGGAGAAGGACGGCGGAGAGAAGCCCCCAGAAGGCGCCGGCGACATACATCCGCGCCACCTGGCTCCAGAAGAGGTGAAAGCCGTGGAGTGCCAGAAGCACTGCCGCCAGCGTGCCCCCCGCCGGCCCGAAGGCCCGCCGCCCGACCAGGAAGGCGAGCCAGACCGAGGCCGCGCCGAGGACCGCGCCGGGCAGGCGCAGCGCCCATTCCGAGACACCGGCGATCCGGGTCCAGCCGAACATCGCGACATACCAGCCCATCGGATGCGGCTCGTCGTGGAAATGCATCGAGATCACCTCGCCGAAGGTCAGGCGCGGCGGCGGCACCGAGATGCCGGGCGGCAACGGGATGCCGGGGACATAGACCTCCGGATGGCTGATCGACCGCAGGTCGAGATCGTGAAGTCGGAGCGCGAACGCAACCGCAACCGCAACCGCAACCGCGACAAGCGTTGCCCGGACGGGCCACGACTCTCCGACCGACCGAATTTCCGGCATGGCATACCTTTCACCCTGAAGCCCGGCCAGTCAGGCACGAATAGGCCCCCGCCGCGATGATCCGCGTCAATCGCGCCACGCGCCGGCCGGGTGCCCCGCGCCGCCTTGAGGCGCTCCGCCCCATCGCATAGGGTGGCGCCCGAACCCTCGGCCACATCCCGGAGAGCCCCATGACCCAGCGCCTGCACCTCGTCTTCGGCGGAGAGCTGACGGACCCCACGAAGACCGTCTTCAAGGAGCCCGGGAACATCCATGTCGTCGGCATCTTCCCGGACTACGCCTCGGCCTATAACGCCTGGAAAGCCGAGGCTCAGCGCACCGTCGACGACGCCCATACGCGCTATTTCATCGCCCATATCCACCGGCTCCGGGACGAGGACACCGAAACCGCCCCGACCGAGGAACTCGGCTCCTGAGCCGCCGCGGCGATGGGACGGTCGCTTGCCCTCGCACTCTATCTCATGGCCGCCGCGCGGGGCGGCCCGGCGCCGGCGCCGCCGCGCGCGGAGCGGGGCGAAGGCGTCCTCGTCTGGCTCCATCTCGGCGAAGGCGCCGGGTTGCGCAGCCTTGCCCAGCTTGCCCGGCACCTTGGCCGGGAACGGCCGGACCTGCGGTTCCTGATCACGGCCGAGGGGGCCGAGGCACCGGATGCCGGCGGGTTTCCCGCCGGCACCGCGACGGACGTCCTGCCGCCCGACCGGCTGCCGGCGCTGCGGGCCTTCCTCGACCACTGGCGCCCCGATCTCGCGCTTCTCGCCGGGGCGAGCCTGCCGCCGGCGCTGATCACCGAGGCGCATGTGCGGCGGATCCCGCTCCTCCTCGCCGACATCCGGCTGACGCCGGGCGCGGCCGCGCACTGGCGCTGGCGGCGCGGCATGGCGGGATCGCTTCTGGCGCGGTTCGACCGGATCCTCGCCCGGGACCCCGACACCGCGGCCCGGCTCCACGCCATCGGCGGCCGGCTGCTGCAGGTCGATGTCGCGGGCCGGATCGAGGAGACGACAGAACCGCTTTCGGGCAACGAGGCCGAGCGCGCGGCCCTGGCCGAACTGTTGCAGACCCGCCCGGTCTGGCTCGCCGTCGCCTGCCCGGAATCCGAGGAGGAGGCGGTGCTCGCCGCCCATGCCCAGGCGATGCGGCTCGCCCACCGGATGCTCCTGATCCTCGTTCCCGCCGATCCGGCCCGCGCGCCCGACCTCGCCGAACGCATCACCCGCGACGGCTGGACCGCCGCCCAGCGCGCGCGCGACGAGGAGCCGGAGCCCGAAGTGCAGGTCTTCCTCGCCGACGGCGAGAGCGAGCTTGGCCTCTGGTACCGGCTTTCACCCGTCACCTTCATGGGCGGCACGCTGGCGCCCGGCGGCGGTGGCCGCAATCCTTTCGAGCCGGCCGCACTCGGCTCGGCGATCCTGCACGGGCCGCATCCCGGCCCCTATCCCGACGCCTATGCGCGCCTGACCGAGGCCCGCGCGGCGCGGCTCGTGCCGACCCCGGCCGCGCTCGCCGACGCGGTCGCGGACCTCATCGCGCCGGACAAGGCCGCGACACTCGCCCACAATGCCTGGGCGGCCTCGTCCGGCGGGGCCGAGGTGACGGAGCGGGTGGCGGAGGTCGTGCTCGCGACGCTCCGCGCCCGGGCCGGAAAGGAAGCCGCCTGATGGTCCTCCGCGCACCGGACTTCTGGTATACGGCCCCTGACCGGCCCGCCTGGCAGGCCCGCCTTCTGGCCCCGCTCGGCCGGCTCTATGCGGCCGCCACGGCGCGGCGGCTGGCTGCCGGGCCGGGGTTTCGCGCCGGTGTCCCGGTGATCTGCATCGGCAATCTCAATGCCGGCGGCACCGGCAAGACGCCGACGGTGATCGCGCTCGCCCAGCGGCTTGCGGCGCGCGGGATCACGGCACATGTCATCAGCCGCGGCCACGGCGGAGAGCTCACCGGCCCGACCCGCGTCGACGAACGCCGGCACGCGGCGGGCGATGTCGGCGACGAGCCGCTCCTCCTCGCCGGCTTCACGCCGACATGGATCGCCCGCGACCGCGCCGAGGGCGCGCGGGCGGCGGTGGCGGCGGGGGCTCAGGCGATCCTTCTCGACGACGGGTTCCAGAATCCGGCTCTGGCGAAGGACCTCTCCATCGTCGTCATCGACGCCCTGCGCGGCTTCGGCAACGGCCGCTGCCTGCCCGCCGGTCCGTTGCGCGAACCGGTCGCGGCGGGTCTCGCCCGCGCCGACTTCCTGCTCACCATCGGCCCGGAGCCGGCGCAGGAGGAGTTCAGCCGTTCCTGCGGGACGGCGGTCGCGGTGCCCCGCCTCCGGGGCGCGCTCATCCCGCTGCCGACGGGTATGGACTGGCCGGGCCTCAGGGTCCTCGCCTTCGCCGGCATCGGCCATCCCGACAAGTTCTTCGCGACGCTCCGCGATCTCGGCGCCGAGATCCTGCGCGCGGTGCCGCTCGACGACCACCAGCCGCTGACGCCCGCGCTTCTCCACCGGCTGGAGAGCGAGGCGGAGAGCCTCGGCGCCCAACTCGTGACGACGGAAAAGGACGCCGTCCGCCTGCCGCAGGACTTCCGGCCGAAGGTCCTGAGCGTCCCGGTCCGGCTCGAGCTTGACGACTGGACGCCGCTCGACACGGCTCTCGCGGCACTCGGCCTCTGCGACGTAAGGTGCGTTTAAACGCACCTTACCGACGGTTGCTCAGCGTCCCGCCCGCCCCCCGTAAGGTGGGTTTAAACCCACCTTACTATTCACCCCGTCGCGGCCCCGCCTGCGGCATCATCCTCGCCGAGCTTCGGCGACGGTCGGCCGAGCGCGAGTTCCGCGCCCGAGAAGGTAAAGGGCGACCGCACCCCCGGCACGCCGTCCAGTTCCACCCGCATCCCGCGCGCGACGATCTGCGGATCAGCGAAGACCTCGCCCATGTCGTTGATCGGCCCGGCGGGGACACCCTCGGCCTCGCAGGCCGCGAGGAGGTCCGCCTTGGTCAAAACGCAGGTCTTCGCGGTGATCGCCTCGGTCAGCGCGGCGCGGTTGGCGATGCGGTCGGCATTGGTCAGGTAGTCCGGCGCCTCGGCCAGCGCCTCCAGCCCCAGGACCTTGCACAGCCGCCGGTACTGGCCATCATTGCCGGTCGCGATGATGATCCAGCCGTCGGCGCAGTCGAAGACCGAATAGGGCACGATGTTCGGATGCGCGTTCCCCATCCGCATCGGCGGCCTGCCGGAGGCGAGGTAGTTCATCGCCTGGTTGGCCATCACGCTCGTCGCCACGTCGAAGAGCGCCATGTCGATATGCTGCCCCACGCCCGCGCGCGCCCGCTGATGCACGGCGGCGAGGATCGCGGTGGCCGCATAGACCCCGGTGAAGATGTCCGTGACCGCGACACCCACCTTCTGCGGCTGGCCGTCCGGCTCTCCGGTCACGCTCATCAGGCCCGACATGCCCTGGATGATGTAGTCGTAGCCCGCCCGGTGGGCGTAGGGCCCGTCCTGCCCGAAGCCGGTGATCGAGCAGTAGATCAGCCGCGGGTTCACCTTGCGCAGGTTCTCGTAGTCGAGCCCGTATTTCGCGAGCCCTCCGACCTTGAAGTTCTCGATGAGGATGTCGGCATCCTTCACCAGGCCACGGACGAAGTCCTGCCCCTCCGCCGTGCGGAAATCGGCCGTCACCGATTTCTTGCCGCGATTGCAGGCGTGGAAATAGGCGGCAGACCTGTCGCCATCCCGTTCGATGAACGGGGGGCCCCAGCGGCGGGTGTCGTCACCCTCGGGCGCCTCGACCTTGATCACCTCGGCGCCAAGATCCGCGAGCGTCTGACCGGCCCAGGGGCCGGCGAGAATCCGCGCCAGTTCGACGACTTTCAGCCCGGCAAGCGGCGTCATCGCGTCAGTTCGCCAGCTTCTCGTCGAGGATCTTGGCGAACTCCTCGTAGGTCATGTTGGAATACTTCTGACCGTCGATGACGAAGGACGGGGTGGAGTTGATCTCGTCCTTCGTGGCATTGGCCTGATAGGCGGCAACGAGCGCCTTGGCCATGTCGTTGTCCTTCATGCAGGCATCGACCGTCGCGGCATCAAGCCCGGCCTTCAGACCGATCTTGCGCAGGTTGTCGGCGATCCCCGCCGCCTCGCCGGGGGCGAGCCAGTCCTTCTGGGTGTCGTAGATGATGTCGGAGATGCCGAAATACTTCTCCGGCCCGCCGCAACGCGCCACCATCCCGGCCCAGAGTCCGAACTTGTCGAAATAAACCTCGCGGTAGACGAAGCGCACCTTGCCGGTCTCGATGTAATTGGCCTTCAGCTTGCCGAGCACTGTTTCATGGAAGTTCGCGCAGTGCGGGCAGGTGAAGGAGGCGTATTCGATCACCTCCACCGGCGCTTCGGCCTGGCCGAGCACCATGTCGGGCACGATCGCCGCCTCGGACGAGGCGGTGGCTTCCTGCGCCTCGGCGGCGACGGAGAGCGAGGGCGGCAGCGCCGGTCCGGCGCGGGTCATCCAGAACGCGCCGCCGGCGGCGACCAGCGCCACCGCGCCGGCGATGAGAAACGTCTTCGACATGAGATCAGCCTTTCTTCGGTCCGGGGCGAGACAACACCTTTTCGCCCAAAGCTTCAAGCGCCGCCCGGAGCGTCGCGTCCTGCACCTCGCCCGAAAGCGCCGCCGCCTCGCGCCGGATGGCGGGGTCCGGCGCCGGCGGGGCGGGACGCGGGGCCGGCGCGAAGGCCACCTGGCCTTCGGCGAAGCCCAGCGGCGCGGTCTGGGTGATCACCACGCGCGAAATCGCGTTGTAGCCGTAGCAGGCATTCACCTTCTCGCGGATCTTCGGCAATTGCATCTGGAGAACGGGCGCCGCCGCCCCGGTAGTCAGGAGCGTCAGCGTCGCCCCGAAACCCTCGCGGCCGTAGCCGACCTTCACCGGTCGGGCCATCGCGGCGACCTCGTCGCCCACGACCTCGGCCCAATGAGTCAGGAGCCGCGCCACCGCGAAGCCGCGCGATTCGCCCGCTTGTCGGATGCGGTCCTTCAAAAGCCCCGCGGCGGGCTCGAACCCGCGTCGGCGGCGCTTCGGTTCGGAGGGCGTGACGCTCATCCCTGTCCTTTCCCGTCTCAACCTCTATCTTATGCGGGCGGCGGGGCCTTGCCCACCGGATTGCGGATGACGGGGACATAAAGATTGCGTGACGGGGAGATCGGCGCGGCGCTTCTCGACTGGTACGGCCGGCATGCCCGGGTGATGCCGTGGCGCGTCGGGCCGGAGGAGCGGCGGGCGGGCATCCGCCCCGACCCCTACAGGGTCTGGCTGTCCGAGGTGATGCTGCAGCAAACCACCGTCGCCGCCGTCCGCGCCTACTTCCACCGTTTCACCGAGCGCTGGCCCGATGTCGCGGCACTCGCGGCGGCCGAGGACGGCGAGGTCATGGCCGAATGGGCGGGCCTCGGCTACTACGCCCGCGCCCGCAACCTCCTGAAATGCGCCCGCGTGGTCGCCGGGGATCATGGCGGAGCGTTCCCCGCCGCGCGCGACGCGCTTCTGAGCCTGCCAGGCATCGGCCCCTATACCGCCGCAGCCATCGCGGCGATTGCCCATGACGAGGCGGCAACCGTGGTCGACGGCAATGTCGAACGGGTGGTGGCACGGCTCTTTGCCGTCGAAACCCCGCTGCCGGCGGCCAAGGCGGAACTGACGGCCCTCGCCGCCCGGCTGACGCCCGCGGACCGGCCCGGCGACCACGCACAGGCGATGATGGATCTCGGCGCCACGATCTGCACGCCGCGAACCCCCGCCTGCGGCCTCTGCCCGCTCCGCCCCGCCTGCAAGGCCGAGCACCGGGGCATCGCCGCCGACCTGCCCCGCAAGGCGCCGAAGGTGCCGAAACCGGTCCGTCGCGGCATCGCCTATGTCGGACGCCGGGCCGACGGCGCGGTCCTGCTCGAACGGCGGCCCGACAAGGGGCTCCTCGGCGGCATGCTCGGCTGGCCCGGCACCGGCTGGGCCGAGGCCGCCCCTGCCCCCGCGCCGCCCGCGCAAGCCGACTGGCGTGGCGCGGCGGGCGAGGTCCGCCACACCTTCACCCACTTCCACCTCATTCTCTCGGTGATGACCGCCCGCCTGCCCGACGACACCCCGGCCGGGACCGGCCTCTTCCTCTCGCGCGCGGCGTTTCGCCCGTCGGACCTGCCGACCCTCATGCGCAAGGTCCACGACATCGCGGCGGCGGCGTTCCCCGACGATTGAGCCCTGGCGGCAGCCCGTCTAGACTGCCGCCGCAACCACCGATCCGGAGCAGCCGATGCCCGACCGTGCCCCTATCTCCCGCCTCGGCGCGGCATTGCCGTTCTGGCTGTCTCTGGCACTCATTCCGCTCGCCCTCACCGGCGCCGTCACCGGCGGCTGGACGGTCTTCCTCCTGCCGCTCTACGGCTGGGTCGTCACCACGATCCTCGACGCGATTGCCGGGCTGAACCACGACAACCCCGCGACCGACACGCCGGAGAGCGCGCTTTTCTGGTACCGCTTCATCACCCTGATCTGGTTTCCGGTCCAGGCCGTCACGCTCTACGGGCTGGTCTGGTACGTCACCCACAGCGATCACCTCGTCGCCTGGGAAAAGATCGTGCTCTTCTTCGGCGTCGGCGTGATCTCCGGCTCGGTCGGCATCACCTACGCGCACGAATTGATGCACCAGAAGAACCGGGTCGAGCGCTGGCTCGGCGACCTCCTCCTCGCCACCGTGCTCTACAGCCATTTCCGCACCGAGCACCTGCTGGTCCATCACCGCTATGTCGGCACCCCCCGCGACGCGGTGACCGCGCGCTACAACGAAGGCTTCCACCGGGCGTTCTTCCGCATCCTGACCGACGGCCCCGGCTCCGCCTGGCGGGCCGAGCGGCAACTGCTCGCCCGCGCCGGACGATCGCCCCTGCACCCCTCGAACCCGTTCTGGCGCTACGGGGCGCTGCAACTCGTCGCGCTCGGCCTCGCCCTCGCGCTTGGCGGCTGGACCGGGCTCGGCCTCTTCCTCTGGCAGGCTTTCGTCGCGATCTGGCAGCTCGAGCTTGTGAACTATGTCGAGCATTACGGCCTCACCCGCCGCCACCTCGGCGACGGGAAATACGAACATGTCCTGCCGCGCCATTCCTGGAATGCCGACCACAAGGTGACGAACTGGATGCTGATCAACCTGCAGCGCCATTCCGACCACCACTACAAGCCCGACCGCCGCTTCCCGCTCCTGCAGACCTACTCGGTGGACGAGGCGCCGCAACTCCCCTTCGGCTACCCTGCGATGACCGCGATGGCGATGATCCCGCCGCTCTGGCGACGGCGGATGAACCCGCGCGTGCGGGCCTGGCGCAAGCAGTACTACCCCGACATCGCCGACTGGTCGGATTACAATTCCGGGCGCCTGCCGATGCCGAAGGGCGCAAGCTGACCGTTTCCACTTGGTCCAAATATCCCCGCCGGAGGCCGCCCGCCGCAAGGCGGGCCAGAAAAGCTCTTCGCGCCGCAAGGCGCGCCCGCCGGATCACGCCCGCTCGAAAAAATGTCCCTGTCGCGAAACCGTGCTGGTCCGCTTCGAGCCCTTCGCGGCCTGTCGGCCGGCGCGACACAAGCCGGGCGAGCGCCTGCCCGTGGGATGGCGCCGCA
>WOZM01000307.1 GCA_011620265.1 Paracoccaceae bacterium | reverse complement strand
CGGGTGCGCGAGCTTTACTGGGACTGGGCGCATTCGGCGGCCTGACCGACGCGGACCGATCCCCGGCTCCGCGACGGTCCGGGATTGCCAGTCGCGCGACAAGCAGCCATGATCGCGCCGCCTGACGGGGGATGATCATGCGCAAGTTTCTGGTCGTGCTCGACGACAGCCGCGAATGCCTGAACGCGATGCGGTTCGCCGCCCTGCGCGCGGCCCATACCGGCGCCGGCGTGACGATTCTCTCGGTGATTCCGCCCGAGGAGTTCCAGCACTGGATCGGCGTCGCCGATATCATGCGCCAGGAGGCCCGCGAGCGGATCGAGGCGCATTTCGAGGTTTTCGCCAAGTGGATGCGCGACCGTCAGGGGATCGACCCCGAGCTCGTCATCCGCGAGGGCGAGCCGGTGACCGAGATCCTCGACCTCATCCGCGAGGACACCCAGATCGGTGTCCTCGTCCTCGGGGCGGGGATCGACAAGTCGGGCCCCGGCCCCCTCGTCACGCAGATGTCGAAGACCTCGGGGAGCCTGCCGATCCCGATCACTATCGTGCCGGGCGAGATGTCGAAGGAACGGCTCGAAGCGATCACCTGACGGCAGGGCTCATTCGCCCGGCATCGCCTCGAACACCGCCGCCATCGCATCGGTCAGCCCAAGCGCGCCCACCTGGCTCAGATGATCGCCGTCGCGAAAGACCGGCAAGCCCTGGGCGTCGAAAAGCGCGCAGACCTCGGGACCGCAGAGCCCCTCGAACACCGGGACATAGCGGACATTGGCGTGCCGGGCGGCCAGCGTCTGCAGGCTCGGCTCATATGCCGCGCGCTGGGTATCCGCCTCGGGTCGCGAGAGTCCGGGCGGCGGTTCAGCGCCAGTCACCGCATAGCGCCGCACCCAGGTCTTCAGGTCCAGAAGCGGGCTGGCCGGCACGTCGTCGAAAAGCACGATCTCGCGGTCAGGCAAGGCTGCCGCCAGCCGCTCGAGCGACCGGTCGAACGAGCCCGGATTATAGGCCGGCCCCGATCCGTCATAGTCGGCATCGACGTAAAGCGCGGGCTCATCCCGGTAGCTGTCGCCGATCCGCGCACGACCCCACCAGGCCGACACGACCACGGTGTGAATCTCCGGGTGGCGGGCGATGAAATCGAGGACCGCCCGAACATTCGCATCGTCGCCAGCGCCGGCATGCCAGCGTCCCGGCGTGAAGATGAAACCGGGCATGGTGATCGACCAGCCCGCCCGGCCGGCTCGTCCGGCCGCGGCGAACATCGCGGGACTTGCCGCATCGGCGTGACTATCGCCCACGAAGGCGAAGCTCGGCGCGACACCCTCGGCGCCCCGGATGCAGGCGCGGTCCTCGGACAGCACCGCGAGATCGGAGAAATGGCAATGCCGCCGGTCATGCAGCCAGCGCTCCTTGTCGAGAAGTCCGCGCTCCGAAACCATGCGCACAAGTTCGGGCGCGTGCCGTCCGGGAAACCCGTTCGCGCCAAGGATCGCCCCGCCGGCACATGCGGCCGCGATGCTGGCGAGGGCCGCCGCGCCGAACAAGGACCGAGGCGCCGCCAATACCCGCCCCGACCGCACCGGCCCCTCGACATAGCGCCATGTCAGCGCGGCCAGGACGACGCTTGCGCCGACGATGCCCCAGGCCTCGCCTGCCGAAAGCGGCGCGGGCCGGCCGTAGACCACGGCCGCGATCAACGGCCAATGCCAAAGGTAAAGCGGGTAGGAGATCTTGCCGATGAAGGTCAACGGCCCGAGGGCGAGCAGCCGCGCGCTCAGCGTCCCTGGCACCGTGCCTGCCAGGATGACCAGCGCGGCGCCGAGACACGGCACCGCGGCGCGCCAGCCGGGAAAGGGCAGATAGCGATGGAATGTCAGCGCCGCATAGCCGATCAGCACCAGCCCCGCGATCCCGCAGCCCTCCGCGAACCAGCGCCGCGCGCGCGCGCCCCCGGCCTCCGCCAGCGCCAGAAGTCCGCCCAGCCCCAGTTCCCACGCCCGGAACGGCGCAAGGAAGAAGGTCAGGTTCTGGTCCTTGCCCGTCGCAACGACGCAGGCCGCAAAGGACAGGACAACGAGGATGGCAAGAACCGTCAGCCGCCCCGGCACCGACAGAAACCTGACCAGGGGCAAGAGGAGAACCGGCGCGACCAGATAGAACTGCTCCTCCACCGCCAGCGACCAGGTGTGCAGAAGGGGCTTGATCGTTGCGTCTTCGGTGAAATACCCCGTCTGCGCGTAGAAGTAGATGTTCGAGACATAGGCAACGGCCGACAGAAGGCTCTGGCCATAGCCTGTCAGGTCGACCCACAGCATCTTCCAGACGGCCCAGCCGGTGACCGCCGCAAACACCACGAACAGCGCGGGGTAGAGGCGCCGGAGCCGGCGGCCGTAAAAATCGAGAAACGAAAACCGCTCCTCGACCATCTGCTGGTGGATCAGGCCGACAATCAGATAGCCGGAAATGACGAAGAACACGTCAACGCCGACATACCCGCCGCCAAAGCCAAGTCCGGCGTGATAGAGCACGACCGGCAGAACCGCGACCGCGCGCAACCCGTCAATATCCCTGCGATAGTCCCGCACCATGCTCAGGCCAAACACCCTCCGTTCACACCCAGCCAAAGCCACATCCGGCCTCAGATCAAGAGCGATGCCGCCCCTTCGTGCTTGAGAAGCGCGATCTTGGTCTCCACCCCGCCCGGCGCGGAGAAGCCGCCGAGGCCGCTGGCGCCGAGGATGCGGTGGCAGGGCACGATCACGGGCACCGGATTGCCGCCGCAGGCCTGGCCGATCGCCTGGGCCGGGGCGCCGAGTGCCTTCGCGAGATCGCCATAGGTGCGGGTCTCGCCGAAGGGGATGGCGCACATCGCCCGTATTGACCTGCCCCCTTTTTGAGGGCCACTCGTAAGTAGAGCCTGTTCTTTTTCTGT
>WOZM01000296.1:3129-14092 GCA_011620265.1 Paracoccaceae bacterium | reverse complement strand
CAGCGGTGACCAAACGCACCTCTGCCAAGTACAAGCTCGACCGCCGCATGGGCGAAAACATCTGGGGCCGTCCGAAATCGCCGGTGAACCGCCGCGAATACGGGCCGGGCCAGCACGGCCAGCGCCGCAAGACCAAGCTTTCCGATTTCGGTACGCAGCTGCGCGCCAAGCAGAAGCTGAAGGGCCATTACGGCGACCTGACCGAAAAGCAGTTCCGCCGCATCTACGCCGAGGCCGAGCGGGTCAAGGGCGATACCGGCGAGAACCTGATCGGTCTTCTGGAGCGCCGCCTCGACGCGGTCGTCTACCGCGCCAAGTTCGTGCCGACGATCTTTGCCGCGCGCCAGTTCGTGAACCACGGCCACGTCACCGTGAACGGCACCCGCGTGAACATCGCCTCCTACCGCGTCAAGGAAGGCGACGTCGTCGCGGTGCGCGACAAGTCGCGCCAGCTCGCCCTCGTCCTCGAGGCCGTGGGTCTCGCCGAGCGCGACGTGCCCGACTATATCGAGGCCGACCATTCCAAGATGACCGCGACCTTCGTGCGCACCCCGGCGCTGGGCGACGTGCCCTTCGCGGTGCAGATGGAACCGCATCTCGTCGTCGAATTCTACGCCAAGAACTGATCTGCCCAAGGCGGCAGCACCCGGTTTCGAGGGGTCGCGGCGCCGCCGCGGCCCCTTTTCGGTGTGCCGTGCCCCTTGCTGCACGGGGACGCCCTTGCTCCGCCGTCGGCGCCAACAAGGCGCTGGCTTAACGCCCGCCCGCCCGCTAATAAGCGCTCAGTTGCCGGAGACGCTGCCATGACCGATCCGATCCGCCCCCAGCCGGGGATCATGGATATCGCCCTCTATCAGGGCGGGTCGGCGCATGTCGCGGGGATCTCCGACGCGGTGAAGCTGTCGTCGAACGAGAACCCGTTCGGTCCGTCGGAGAAGGCGAAGGAAGCGTTCCAGCGCGCCGTCCACAAGCTGCACCGCTATCCCTCGACCGACCATGCCGCGCTCCGCCAGGCGATCGGCGAGGTCCACGGGCTCGACCCCGCCCGGATCATCTGCGGCACCGGCTCGGACGAGATCATCCACTTCCTCTGCCAGGCCTATGCCGGGCCGAAGGACGAGGTCGTGTTCACCGAGCACGGCTTTCTCATGTACCGCATCTCGGCGATGGCGGCGGGGGCGACGCCGGTCGCGGTCCGGGAACGCGACCGCACCACCGATGTCGACGCGATCCTCGCCGCCTGCACCCGGCACACCAAGCTCGTCTTCATCGCCAATCCGAACAACCCGACCGGCACGATGATCGGCCTGCCGGAGATCGAGCGCCTTGCCGCCGGACTGCCGAAGCAGGCGATCCTCGTCCTCGACGGCGCCTATGCCGAATATGTCGAGGGCTACGACGCCGGCGCGGCGCTGGCGACGGCGCGGGCGAACGTGGTGATCACCCGGACCTTCTCGAAGATCTACGGCCTCGGCGGGCTCCGGATCGGCTGGGGTTACGGGCCGCGGTCGATCATCGACGTGCTGAACCGCATCCGCGGGCCCTTCAACCTCTCGAACGTGCAGCTCGACGTGGCCGAGGCGGCGGTGCGCGATCAGGACTATGTCGCCCGCTGCCGCGAGGACAATGCCCGCATGCGCGCCTGGCTGGCCGAGGCGCTGGCGGAAAGGGGCGTGCCGTCGGACACCTCGACCGCGAACTTCATCCTTGCCCGCTTCGCCGACGAGGCCGAGGCCGCGGCCTGCGACCAGTTCCTGCAGGGCCAGGGGCTGATCGTGCGGCGGGTGAGTTCCTACGGTCTGCCCAACTGCCTGCGCATCACCATCGGCGACGAGGCGTCGTGCCGCCGCGTCGCCCATGCGATCGGCCAGTTCAAGGGGCAGAAATGACCGCGCCGATCTACCACCGCGTGGCGCTGATCGGGCTTGGCCTCATCGCCTCGTCGATGGGCCATGCGATGAAGAAATGGGGGCTTGCGGGCTCGGTCGCCGGTCATGCGAAGACCGAGGCGACGCGCGCGGCGGCGCTGGAGCTTGGCTTCTGCGACGAGGTCTTCGCGACGGCCGCCGAGGCGGTGAAGGGCGCCGACCTCGTCGTGCTCGCCGTGCCGGTCGGGGCGATGGGCGCGGTCGCGGCCGAGATCGGGCCGCACCTGAAGCCCGGCGCCACCGTCACCGATGTCGGCTCGGTCAAGCAGGCGGTGGTCGAGGCGGTCGGCCCGCATATCCCCGAAGGCGTCGATTTCGTCCCCGGCCATCCTCTCGCGGGGACTGAACATTCCGGGCCAAGATCCGGGTTCGCCACGCTTTTCCAGAACCGCTGGTGCCTTCTCATCCCCGGCGATGCCCGGCCCGAGGCGGTGGCGCGGCTCCGTGCCTTCTGGGAAGGGATGGGCGCCAATGTCGAAGAGATGGACGCCCCGCATCACGACCTCGTCCTTGCCGTGACGAGCCACACCCCGCATCTCATCGCCTACACGATGGTCGGCGTCGCCGATCACCTCCGCCGGGTGACGGAAAGCGAGGTCATCAAGTATTCCGCCGCGGGTTTTCGCGATTTCACCCGGATCGCGGCCTCCGATCCGACGATGTGGCGCGACGTGTTCCTCACCAACAAGGAGGCGACGCTCGACATTCTCGGCCGCTTCACCGAGGAGCTCTTCGCGTTGCAGCGGGCGATCCGCATGGGCGACGGCGACGAGCTTTTCGACTATTTCACCCGCACCCGCGCCATCCGGCGCGGCATCATCGAGGCCGGCCAGGACACCGACGCCCCCGATTTCGGCCGCGCCAAGGTGGCGGACCCGTGAGGGCGGCGGCGATCTTCGCGCTGGCCCTCTGGGCCGCGCTCGCCCAGGCCGCCGGGGCGGCGCCGATGGCGGAATCGCTGCGCCCGATCCCCCGGCCGCACGCCCTGCGGGCGGAGGTGGTCGCGGCGGCCGTGGTCGTGACCGCGCCCCGCCTGCGGCCGCTGCCGCGCCCCGAGGCGGCGCCGATGCCGGAGGTCGCCCGAGCGTTCCGGGCGCCGCTTCTCCTCTCCCCCACCGCCTTCGCGCCCGTCGCATCGCTCCGGCCGGTGGACCGGCCGACCGCGCGCCCCGGCCGCGTCGAAAACGTCGTCTACCGCACCCAGCCGGTGCCCGAGGCGACGACCGGCCGGACGGGGGCGGTCTGCGGCGATCCGGCGATCCTCGGCAAGACGATCCCGCCGATCGCGGCGAAGCTGAAGGGCTGCGGCCTCGAGGACGGGGTCAGCGTGATCTCGGTCGCGGGCGTGGCGCTGACGCAGCCGGCGGCCATCGATTGCAGCACCGCGAAGGCGCTGAAGACCTGGGTCGAGACCGGCGTCAAGCCCGCGATCGGCCGCAAGGGCGGCGGGGTCGCGGCGCTGCAGATCGCGGCGAGCTATTCCTGCCGGGGCCGCAACAACCAGACGGGCGCGAAGGTCAGCGAGCATGGCAGGGGCAGGGCGGTCGACATCTCGGCGATCCTGCTGGCCGACGGCACCTCGGTCACGGTGCTGAAGGGCTGGGACTCGAAGAGCTACGGCAAGACGCTCGCCTCGGTGCGCAAGGCGGCCTGCGGGCCGTTCAACACCGTGCTCGGGCCCGGATCGGACCGCCACCATGCCGATCACTTCCACCTCGACACCGCGCGCGGGCGCGGGGCGTATTGCCGCTGATCCGGCACCGGCCGACGGTCAGAAGCGCGGCGCGGACCCCAGCGGCACCGGCCCGAGGCTCATCCGCCCCGCCCGGAACACCAGCGGCATCGACAGCCGCTCGGCATCGCCGCCGAGAAGCGCGAGGCTTTCCAGCGCCCGTTCCACCGTCGGCGCCGTCTCGGCCCGGACGAGGCCGAGCGCGGTCACGAGTTTCAGCGCCGCGCGCCAGTTCTCGACGCCGAGGTCGAGCCGGCCCTCTGGCGTGCCGTCCGCGCCGATTGTCAGCGCCCCCTTGCCGGCCAGCCTCACCGGCCCCCAGTCGAGCGCCAGCGCGCGGATGTCTGCGGCGTGGATCCGCACCCGCGCGGTCGGCGCGAAGCGGTCGAGCGGCCGGTCGAGGCCGAGTCGTCCGTCGAAATAGAACCTCTCCCCCCGGTCCGGCAGCGTGCCGCCGGTTGTGATCATGTCCGCCGGAAATCCGGAGAGGGTCAGGCCGGTGAGTTCCACGCCCACCTCCTGCGTCAGCGGATCGGCGCCCTGCCGGATCGCGGC
This sequence comes from Paracoccaceae bacterium, assembly GCA_011620265.1. Taxonomy (GTDB): domain Bacteria; phylum Pseudomonadota; class Alphaproteobacteria; order Rhodobacterales; family Rhodobacteraceae; genus Albidovulum. The sequence continues at coordinate 9,877 of WOZM01000296.1, read as the reverse complement.
CCGCGCCTCATCGGCAGTAAAGCCCCAGCCGAAATCGGACCGAAGTCCAAGCCGCCGCCCCACTGCCTGCCCGTGATCGAGCGGCAGCGCGGGGTCGAGGCCGAAGACCGCGCTCGCGTTCAACTCGTCCGACGTGACCTCGATCGTCTCGCGGCCGACCCGCACGGTCTGGCGATCGGGCAGCGCGGCGATGACATGGTGCGGCTTGTAGGACAGCGCATGGACCCGGATCTCGGGCGCCGACCAGCCGAAGCTGCCATCGGCGCTGGTCAGTTCGGGCTTCGTCAGCGTCACGTCGAAGCGCGAGGGGAAGCCGGCAAGGCTGATCGTGCCGTAATCGGCCAGCCCCGCCGCCCGCATCTCGGCCAGCGCCGCCTCCGCCCCCGACATCAGCGCACGCGATCCGACGATCCAGTAGCCGCCATAGACCGCAGCAACCGCCGCCACGAGCCATAGAACGATGCGCATGAAAGGGGCCTTTCCTCACTCGCCTCGATGCTGTTTATAGGCCGGGAACGGCGGAAACCAGCGGGCGGACATGAATTCTTTGTGGGTCTTCGGCTATGGCTCGCTGATGTGGGAGCCGGGCTTCGACTGGCAGGACCGGGTTCTGGCGCGGCTTTCGGGCTGGCACCGGTCGTTCTGCATGCGCTCGATCCACCACCGCGGGACCGAGGCGGCGCCGGGCCTCGTCCTCGCCCTCGACGCGGCCGAGGGGGCCGCCTGCGACGGGGTGGCCTTCGCGGTCGCGGCCGAGAATGCGGACCGCACACTCGGCTATCTGCGCGAACGCGAGCTGATCTCCTCTGCCTATCTGGAAAAGACCCTTCCCGTGGCGCTCGCCGACGGGCGGCAGGTCGAGGCGGTGACCTATGTCATCGACCCCGACCACGTCCAGTATTGCGGCGGCCTGCCGCTCGAGGAGCAGGCGCGGATCATCGCCACCGCCGTCGGGGGCCGCGGTCCGAACACCGAATACCTCTGGAACACCGCCGGCCATCTCGGCGAGCTTGGCCTCGCCGATCCCGATCTCGACTGGCTCGCCGCGAGGGTCCGCGCCCTCGCCCTTAACCGCTTGTGAGAGCGCGCCGCCCCGCCTATTGTCCGGGAAAAGCAGGACAGGGGTGGCGATCCTGATGGACAAACCCATGCGTGAGGCCGAGCCTTTCTTCGCCCAGCCGGTGCGGCAGGTGACGATGATGCTCCTCGTCTCGGCCCTGGTCGGGGCGGGCGCCTATGTGGCCTACGGGCCGATCGTCTCGATCTTCATCGCCAATCCCTGGCTGAACGGGCTGATCCTCGGGGTCTTCGTCCTCGGCGTGCTGACCTGTTTCTGGCAGGTCGGGCAGCTCATGCGCTCGGTCAGCTGGATCGAGGGCTTCGCCGCCCACCGGCCGGGGCACGAGATCACCATCGCGCCGCGGCTGCTGGCGCCGCTCGCGGCGCTTCTGCGCTCGCGCGGGCCGCGGGCGGGGCAGATTTCCAATTCCTCGGCCCGCTCGATCCTCGAATCCGTCGCGACCCGCATCGACGAGGCGCGCGACATCACCCGCTACCTTGCCAGCCTGCTGATCTTCCTCGGCCTGCTCGGCACCTTCTACGGCCTCGCGATCACGGTGCCGGCGGTCGTCGACACGATCCGCGCGCTGGCCCCGCAGGAGGGCGAGAGCAGCGCCCAGGTCTTCGACAAGCTGATGGGCGGGCTCGAAAAGCAGCTCGGCGGCATGGGCACGGCCTTCTCCTCCTCGCTCCTCGGCCTCGCCGGATCGCTCGTCGTCGGGCTTCTGGAGCTTTTCGCCGGCCACGGCCAGAACCGCTTCTACCGCGAGCTCGAGGAATGGCTTACCTCCTTCACCCGGCTCTCCTTCACCAGCGGCGAGGGCGAGGGCGCCTTCGATCAGGAGGCGGTGGCGGGGGTGCTCGACCACATGGCCGGACAGGTGGAGACGCTTCAGGGGATCCTCGAGCGCACCGATGCCGGGCGCGCGGCGGTCAACGAGCGGCTCGAGGCGGTCGCCAGTTCGGTCTCGGCCCTGACCGCCCGGCTCGAAACCGAGACCGGGTCCAACGCCCAGCTTTCGCGGATCGCCGACGGCCAGGACCGGCTCGTCGCGCTGATCGAGAAGAACAGCCAGGACATCCGCATCGACGGCGGCGATGCCGAAAGCCGGATGCGGCTGCGCTCGATCGACGTGCAGATGCTGAAGCTTCTGGAAGAGGTGGCGGCGGGGCGGCAGGAAAGCATGGCGGACCTGCGCGGCGACCTGGGCGAGCTGACCCGCGCGGTGCGCGCCCTCGCCCGCGCCGACGCGGCACGGAGAGGCTAGATGGCGCTCTCGCAGGGCAGGGGCGGGCAGCGCTTCTCGGCCAATATCTGGCCCGGCTTCGTCGATGCGATGACCGCGCTCGTGATGGTGCTGATGTTCGTCCTGACGATCTTCATGATCGTCCAGTTCACGCTTCGCGAAACCATCAACACCCAGGACGATGAACTGGCGGCGCTGGCCGACCAGGTCGCCGGGCTTGCCGACGCGCTTGGGCTGGAACGGAGCCGGACGGCCGAGTTGAACGCCGAGGTCGCGGGGCTCTCGGCCAATCTCACCAGCGCCAAGGCCACGGCCGACCGCCAGTCCGCGCTGATCGCCACGCTGACCTCGCAGCTCGAGGGCCAGACCGCGAAACTCTCCGACGCCGAGGCGAAGATCACGTCGTTCGAGGCCCAGGTCGCCTCGCTTCTGTCAGAGCGCGACGCGGCGCGCGGGCAGGCCGCGGCGCTGAGCACCGAACGCGACCAGTTGCTGACGGCGCAGGAGGCGCTGAACCTTGCCGTCGCCAAGGCACGGGACGAGATCGACGCCCAGGCCGAGGCGGCGCGGCTCGCGGCGGCGCGGCGCGAAGCGCTCGAGGCGCTCGTCGCCGATCTCCGCGCGACCGGCGAGGCGACGGCGGCGAAACTCTCCGACGCCGAAGCCGCGCGCCTGACCGAAGCCGCCGCCGCCGAGGCTCTGCGCGCCCGGCTGACCGGGGCCGAGGACGAGCTGACCGCGATGACGCTGGCGCTGGAAGCCGAACGCAAGCGGGCGGAGGAGACGCTGACGCTCCTCGCCGCCGCCGAGGCGGCGCGCAAGGACATCGACGGCAAGCTCGCCGCCGCCCTCGCGGAGAAACGCGCCGCCGAACGCTCGGCCGAAACCTCGCTCAGCGAGGCCGAGCGGCAGAAGGCCCTGCTCGCCATCGCCCATGACCGCCTCGCCGAGGAGGAGGCCGCCTCGGCCGAGGCCGCGCGCAAGGTCGCACTCCTCAACCAGCAGATCACCGCTCTGCGCGGCCAGCTCGGCTCGCTCCAGGACCTGCTCGACGCCTCCGCTGCCAAGGACAGCGCCGCGAAGGTGCAGATCGAGGCTCTGGGCAGCCAGCTCAACTCCGCCCTCGCCCGCGTCGCGGCCGAGGAAAAACGCCGGGCGGCGCTGGAAGAGGCCGAGCGGCTCCGACTGGAAGAAGAGGCGAAGGCGCTGAAGGCCGAGGCCAAGGAGCTGTCGCGCTACCGCTCGGAGTTCTTCGGCAAGCTCTCCGAGGTGCTCGCGGGCCGCGAAGGGGTGCGGGTCGTCGGCGACCGCTTCGTCTTCTCCTCCGAAGTGCTCTTCGAGCCCGGCGCCGCCGATCTCGCGCCGGAGGGCCGGAGCCAGATCGCCGGTGTCGTCGCGACCCTGCAGGAGGTGGCCGCCGCGATCCCGCCCGAGATCGACTGGATCATCCGGGTGGACGGCCATACCGACAATGTGCCGCTCTCGGGCGCCGGCGAGTTCCGCGACAACTGGGAGCTGAGCCAGGCCCGCGCCCTCTCGGTCGTGCGCTACATGCAAAACAGCCTCGGCTTTCCGCCCGAACGGCTGGCCGCGACGGGGTTCGGCGAATACCGTCCGGTGGCGGAGGGCGACAGCCCCGAGGCGCGGGCGCAGAACCGGCGGATCGAGCTGAAGCTGACGGAGCGCTGAGCCCGGCCGGGCAGGGGGGCGCCGCCCCCGTCCCGGACAGGGTCCGGGACTCCCCCGGAGGTATTTTCAAACAGAAGAAGGAGGAGATGCGCGCCGTTCCCTTCTTCTGTTCGAAAATACCTCCGCCGGAGGCGAAAAGGCCGGAGCCTCGATGGCTCCGGCCTTTTCATGTCCTCAGGAAGTCGGCGTCAGTCGGCCGTCAGAAGCGGCGGCTTCGACCCGGCGATGCGCGGCTTCTGCGGCTCCTCGACATCGAGCGCAATGGCATTGTCGCGCACCAGAACCCGGACGACGCCGCCCTTGGTCAGCTTGCCGAAGAGCAGTTCCTCCGCCAGCGGCTTCTTGATATGCTCCTGGATCACCCGGCCGAGCGGGCGGGCGCCCATCCGGTCGTCATAGCCCTTCTCGGCCAGCCAGTTCGCGGCTTCCGGCGTCAGTTCGATATGGACATGCCGGTCCATGAGCTGGGCTTCGAGCTGGAGGACGAACTTGTCCACCACCTGCAGGATGACATCGCGCGACAAGGGCGCGAAGGAGATGACCGCGTCGAGGCGGTTGCGGAACTCGGGCGTGAACATCCGCTCGATCGCGGCGGTGTCCTCGCCCTCGCGCCGGTCGCGGCCGAAGCCGATCGCGGCCTTGGCCATGTCGGCGGCCCCCGCATTCGAGGTCATGATCAGGATCACGTTGCGGAAATCCACCTGCCGTCCGTTGTGGTCGGTCAGCTTGCCGTGGTCCATCACCTGCAGCAGGATATTGTAGACATCCGGATGGGCCTTCTCGATCTCGTCGAGCAGCAGCACGCAATGCGGGTGCTGGTCGACGCCGTCGGTCAGCATGCCGCCCTGGTCGAAGCCGACATAGCCCGGAGGCGCGCCGATCAGGCGCGAGACCGCGTGCTTCTCCATGTATTCCGACATGTCGAAGCGCAGAAGCTCCACGCCAAGGCTGTCGGCCAGTTGCTTGGCGACCTCGGTCTTGCCGACGCCGGTCGGGCCGGCGAAGAGGTAGTTGCCGATCGGTTTTTCCGGCTCGCGCAAGCCCGCCCGGGCGAGCTTGATCGCCGAGGAAAGCGCCGTGATCGCGGCATCCTGGCCGAAGACCACGCGCTTCAGCGTGCGCTCCAGATCCTTCAGCACCTCGGCATCGTCCTTGGAGACGTTCTTCGGCGGGATCCGGGCGATCTTGGCCACCACCGCCTCGATCTCCTTCGGGCCGATGGTCTTGCGGCGCTTCGACTCCGCGACCAGATGCTGCGCCGCGCCCGCCTCGTCGATCACGTCGATGGCCTTGTCCGGCAGCTTCCGGTCATGGATGTAGCGCGCCGAAAGCTCCACCGCCGACTTGATCGCGTCCTGGGTGTAGCGCAGGTCGTGGTGCTTCTCGAAGTAGGGCTTGAGGCCCATGAGGATCTTGATCGTGTCGTCCACGTTCGGTTCGTTCACGTCGATCTTCTGGAACCGGCGGCTGAGCGCGCGGTCCTTCTCGAAATGCTGGCGGAATTCCTTGTAGGTGGTCGAACCCATGCAGCGCAGCTTGCCGCCCTGAAGCGCGGGCTTCAGAAGGTTCGAGGCGTCCATCGCGCCGCCGGAGGTCGCTCCGGCACCGATCACCGTATGGATCTCGTCGATGAAGAGGATCGCGTCGGCGTGGTCCTCAAGCTCCTTCACCACCGCCTTCAGCCGCTCTTCGAAATCGCCACGATAGCGGGTGCCGGCCAAAAGCGCGCCCATGTCGAGCGAATAGATCGTCGATTTCGACAGGATCTCTGGCGTCTCGCCGCGGATGATCTTCAGTGCCAGCCCCTCCGCGATGGCGGTCTTGCCGACGCCGGGATCGCCGACCAGCAAGGGGTTGTTCTTGCGCCGGCGGCAGAGGACCTGGATGCAGCGCTCGATCTCGGCCTCGCGGCCGATCAGCGGGTCCACGTCGCCCTTCTTCGATTTCTCGTTCAGATCGACGCAATATTTGGCGAGGGCGGATTCCTTGGCCTCGCCCGGCGCCTCGGCCACGTGTTCCTCATGCTCCTGCGCGCCGCTCACCGGGCGGGTCTCGCCGAAGGAGGGATCCTTGGCGACGCCGTGGGCGATGAAGTTGACCGCGTCATAGCGGGTCATGTCCTGTTCCTGCAGGAAATAGGCGGCGTTACTCTCGCGCTCGGCGAAGATCGCGACCAGCACGTTGGCGCCCGTCACCTCGGTCCGCCCCGAGGACTGCACGTGGATCGCCGCGCGCTGGATCACCCGCTGGAAGGCGGCCGTCGGCACGGCTTCGGAGCCGTCCACGTCGGTGACGAGCGTCGAGAGATCGTCGTCGATGAACTCGACCAGGGTCTTGCGCAACTCCTCGATGTCGACGGAGCAGGCGCGCATCACCTTGGCCGCCTCCGGCTCGTCCACGAGCGCGAGCAGGAGATGCTCCAGCGTCGCGAGTTCATGCCGGCGCGCATTGGCGAGCGCCAGCGCGGCGTGGATTGCCTGTTCGAGCGTGTTCGAAAATGACGGCACCTTCGTGCTCCTTTCCTTCTGGCAGGTCGGGCCGGAGCCCGCATCCTACCGTCGCCTCATAACCTTAAACTTCGGTGGAAATCGGGCAGCTTCAAGTGTTTTCTCGCCGATTTTGGTCTTTGCGGGGGAAGTGGCGCGAAATGTGATCGGTTTCTGCCCGATCGTAACCGAAATGTCGGAATTCCGCCGCATCTCGTGAACGGCCGGTTCCGCGCCCCCGCCGGGTAAGGTGGGTTTCAACCCACC
>WOZM01000296.1:0-3029 GCA_011620265.1 Paracoccaceae bacterium | reverse complement strand
GGGTAAGGTGGGTTTCAACCCACCCTGCGACCGGCCGGCCCTCAGAACCGGTCCTTGCGGCCCCGGATCTCCGCGAACACTTCGGCGTCGCCGGCTCCGGGCATCCCCACGGCCCGCTTCACCTCCGGCAGTCCCGCCCTCAGGAACGGGTTGGTGGCCAGTTCCTCCGACAGAAGCGACGGCACCGTCGGACGACCTTCGCGCCGCGCCGCTTCCACCGCTTCGGCTCTCGATATAAGCGCGGCGTTCCCGGGTTCAATGGTCAGGGCGAAGCGTGCGTTCGCGGCGGTGTATTCGTGGCCCGAACAGACCCGCGTGTCGGGCGGCAACCGGGCCAGCTTCGACAGGCTGCGCCACATCTGCGGCATCGTCCCCTCGAAGACCCGGCCGCAGCCGAGCGCCATCAGGCTGTCGGCGGTGAAGACGACCTTCGAGGCCGGGAAATGGTAGGCGACATGGCCGACCGTATGGCCGGAGACGTCGATGACCCGGCCTTCGTCCATGCCGATCCGCACCGCGTCGCCCTCCGCCATCGCCTCGTCGAGCGGCGGCAGCCGGTGGGCGTCGGCCGCGGCGCCGATGACGCGGGCGCCGGTCGCGGCGGCCAGCGCCTTCACCCCGGCGATATGGTCGTCGTGGTGATGGGTGATGAGGATGTGGCTCGCCCGCCAGCCGCGCTCGCGGAGCGCGTTGAGGATCGGCGCGGCCTCGGGCACGTCGACGACCGCCGTCGCCCCCGTCGCCACGTCATGGGCGAGGAACGCGTAGTTGTCTTTCAGACAGGGGACGGTGGCGATATCCAGCGCCATGGCTTTTCGTGTCCGTTTCCGTATGCTTCGCTCGACTTTTGCCGAATGACGCGACGGACGCAATGCATCTCGACGTTCTCGACCTGCGAAATTTCTACTACCGCACCCAGCTCGGCCGGGTGGCGCAGAAGGCAATCCGCGATCAGGTCGTCAAGCTCTGGCCGCCCGCGAAGGGCCAGACCGTCGCCGGCTTCGGCTTCGCCGTGCCGCTCCTGCGCCCCTATCTCGACGACGCGCGCCGGGTGATCGGCCTCATGCCGGGGCCGCAGGGGGTGATGCCCTGGCCGGCCGGGATGGCGAATGTCTCGGTCCTCTGCGAGGAGACGCAATGGCCGCTCGAGACCGGCATCGTCGACCGGCTGGTGCTGCTGCACGGGCTCGAGACCTCGGAAAACCCCACAGCACTTCTCGACGAATGCTGGCGCGTCCTTGGCCCCGGCGGGCGGGCGCTCTTCATCGTGCCGAACCGCTCGGGGCTCTGGTCGCGCTCGGACAAGACGCCCTTCGGATATGGCCGGCCCTATTCGATGAGCCAGCTCGACGCCCAGCTCCGCCGCCACAGCTTCGCCGCCGAGCGCCAGCTCTCGGCGCTTTTCGCGCCGCCAAGCTCGCGCCGGTTCTGGCTCAGGACCGCGCCGGCCTGGGAACGCTTCGGCCACCGGGTCGCCTCGGTGCTGGCGGGGGGGGTGCTGATGCTCGAAGTGTCCAAGCAGGTCCATGCGCCGCAGCGCCCGGGCCTCGCGGCGGCGGTGAAAAGGCCGCTCAAGGTGCTCGACGGCCTGCCGAAGCCGGCGGCGGAACCGGCGTGACGGCGGCGAGGGAGGAAGGGTGCGGCCGCATGCCGGGCGCGTGACACGTGACCCCTTCGGGGGGATTCTGGCGCCCCCGGCAGATGTTAACGCCCAAACTTCGCGCACCGGAATTGCCGCACTTTGCCGCACGATGGTGAAATGCCTGAAAAGACAGGATTTCCGGGCTCCGATTAAGTTCACCAAGGCGGTTGCGAGGCTCGAAAGCCTCTGCTACACCCGCGCCGACTTCGGACGTGCGCCCCTCGTGCACGCCACGGGTGGCCTCTGACCTGACAAAGGGGCGATGGGACAGAACAATCGGAAGGGTGGACGTGTCCGAACCAGCTTCGATTTCCGCAGGGATCGCCGGGCGCTATGCGACGGCCGTGTTTGAACTCGCCAGAGAGGCCAAGGGCCTCGCGGCGCTGGAAGCCGATGTCGCGGCGCTGGGCGAGGCGCTGGGCGACAGCGCGGACCTGCGCACCGTGATCGCCTCGCCGCTCTATTCGCGCGACGATCAGGCCAGGGCGATGGCCGCGCTGGCCAAGAATATGAAGCTTTCGGCGACGCTCGCCGGCACGCTCGGCCTCATGGCCTCGAACCGCCGGCTCTTCGTCCTGCCGCAGCTTCTCGCCGCGCTTCAGGCGATGATCGCCGAGGAGAAGGGCGAGGTGACGGCCGAGGTGACCGCCGCCGCCGCGCTGACCAAGGCGCAGTCCGACAAGCTCGCCGCGTCGCTGAAGAAGACCGTCGGCAAGACCGTCAAGCTCAACACCACCGTCGATGAAAACCTCATCGGCGGACTTATCGTACAGGTGGGCTCGAAGATGATCGACACCTCGATCCGCTCGAAGCTCGCTTCCCTCCAGAATGCTATGAAAGAGGTCGGATAATGGGAATCCAGGCAGCCGAGATCTCTGCGATCCTCAAGGAGCAGATCAAGAACTTCGGTCAGGAAGCGGAAGTGGCCGAGGTCGGCCGGGTTCTGTCGGTCGGTGACGGCATCGCGCGCGTGCACGGGCTCGACAATGTCCAGGCTGGCGAGATGGTCGAGTTTCCCGGCGGCATCCGCGGCATGGCGCTGAACCTCGAAGTCGACAATGTCGGTATCGTCATCTTCGGCGACGACCGCTCGATCAAGGAAGGCGACACCGTCAAGCGCACCAAGTCCATCGTGGACGTGCCGGTCGGTGACGAGCTTCTCGGCCGCGTCGTCGACGGCCTCGGCAACCCGATCGACGGCAAGGGACCGCTGAACACCAAGAAGCGCGCCGTCGCCGACGTGAAGGCGCCCGGCATCATCCCGCGGAAATCGGTGCACGAGCCGATGGCGACCGGGCTCAAGTCGGTCGACGCGATGATCCCGATCGGGCGCGGCCAGCGCGAACTGATCATCGGCGACCGCCAGACCGGCAAGACCGCGATCGCG
>WOZM01000072.1 GCA_011620265.1 Paracoccaceae bacterium | reverse complement strand
CCTCGTCGGCCATCTTGACATGCAGCGCGTTGCGGTCGGCATCGGAATAGACGGCAACGGTCCTGATGCCCATCTTGCGCGCCGACTTGATGACCCGGCAGGCGATCTCGCCCCGGTTCGCGATCAGGATCTTCTTGAACATCTCCGTCCCTTCTTCTCAGGCCGCACCGGGGTTTGCCCCGGTCGCGAAAACAAAAAGACCACCGTGGCGGGAGGCCACGATGGTCCGGTCATAGCTTGGTTCGGATGCCTTGCGGCCCCGGATCAGCGCGTCAGTTACAGATGCCCGCGTCGTCGCAGAAGACACCCGCGCCGGCGCCGAGGATCGCGCCGGTGACGGCGCTGTTGTCGGTCGCATCCGCAATGAGCGCTCCGGCAGCGGCGCCGGCGACACCGCGCTCGGTGTCGTTCTCGAGACAACCGGCAAGGGCACCCACGAGGGCCAGCGCGACGATGGATTTGGTAAACCGCATACTGCTCTTCCTTCAGCTAGAATTCTTATGACTGTGCATTCTATCCGATCCGCCGACACACGGAAGTGAAATCGGCATGAAAACGCGCAATCGGCGACGGGTTGCCGAACTTTCCACAGCGGCCCGTCCGACAAAAGAGGCCTGACCCCGAAGGGGCCAGGCCGTAGAGAAGGGGAAGGGTAACGGTTTTGACAAATCGGGGCGCAATGCTTGCTGTAGGGTGACGCCCCTTCGCCACCATGTCCGGCAGCCACTGTTTGCGCAAACTCAAAGTTTCCGAATGGGAAACGATCGGCGATTTCGCGCCCAAACACGGAATGGTTGCGCAGAAACATGCCTATTCTTCCCCCTCGAAGGCCTCGGGGAAGGCCGCGCGGGCGCGCGCGACGTCGATCTTCAGCAGCGATTCATAGCTTTCGGGATCGAACGGGTCCTCGGCCGGAATCACCTCGCGACCAAAGAGCCAGCTCAGCCGGCCGGCGTCGAGATTGCCGCGTTCGAACGGGTCCTCGCCGAAATGGTCCCAGAGGGCGGCCATGAAGCCGAGATCGGCGCGCCTGTCGGCCGGGCTCCTGTCGCGGAAGCGTTCGCGCGCGACAAGCCGCGTCGCCCCTTTCGGGTTTCCACGGCGGATGACGAACTGGAAATCGGTGCCGGGAAGACGGCCAGGAAAGCCGCGATGCTTCAGCATGTTGCGCTCTCCCGGCCGGAGGCGCGCAGCAGGCCCGGGTTCCGGCGCGAGGCCGGAACCCGGCGGGCAGCGTCAGCTGCCGTACTTGCCGGTGAACACCGGTTCGGTCGTGACCGGCTCTTCGGTGTAGACCACTTCTTCCTTGGCGGCACATGCCGCAACGAACGCAACGAGCACACAAGCGTAAACCGCTTTCCGGGACATGTCTTTCTCCTGCTCAAAGTGGCGGATGTGCGGTAGGCCGCATTCTTCCGCCGATCTGTTCTGTCATGAGCCGCAGCATCGCGGCCAGACGCGATTATAATCGAAGCCGCGCCGGTCGCACATGGCGCGCAACCCAAGTTCGCAACCTGTGGCGGGGGCGCATCACACCCGCGCGGAGCCGGCCGCGGACCCGCAAGATATTGTGGGTTCATCAGAAGGGCTCCCAGACACAGTTGCCATCCTCGACGCGGTAGGCCTCGAAGAACTGCGTGACATCGGGGGCCGCCTCGCCGAAGGGCACGGCGCGATCCGACAGCGAGATGACGATCTGCGCCGGCACCGGCCCGCCCTGCGCCAGTCGCGGCAGCGCATAGGTATCGCAGAGCCAGAGCATGTCCGCCTGCGCCACCTCGGCATCGACGCTGCCGCCGGCCCTGGCGATCCCGGGGGCAAGGAAGCGGAAGCGCACGGTCAGCCCCCCGGTCCCCGGCGCCGATTGCACGGTCTCGAGAAAGCTGATCGCCTGGCCGGACGGCGGGACGATGCCGTCCGGCGCCACGGGCGCCTGCTCCTCCGATCCGGTCAGCACGAACCACAGCATGACGAGTACGACCGCTCCCCCCAGAATTCCGACAACCCGGATCATGCGCCGGCCTGATCGCGCGCGGGCTTCGCGCGGACTGCCCTCACATCGTCGGCCACATACCCCATCTCATCCTCCTCGACCCGTCCTCAAAGGGGGATGTTGTCGTGCTTCTTCCACGGATTGGAAAGCTTCTTCGTCCTGAGCGAGGCAAAGGCCCGGGCCACGCGCTTGCGCGTCGAATGCGGCATGATCACCTCGTCGATGAAGCCCTTCTCGGCGGCGACGAAGGGATTGGCGAAGCGGTCCTCGTAGTTCTTCGTCCGCTCGGCGATCTTGTCCCGGTCGCCCAGTTCCGAGCGGTAGAGGATCTCGACCGCGCCCCTGGCGCCCATCACCGCGATCTCGGCGGTGGGCCAGGCATAGTTGAAATCGCCGCGCAGGTGCTTGGAGGCCATGACGTCATAGGCGCCGCCATAAGCCTTGCGGGTGATCACCGTGACCTTCGGCACCGTCGCCTCGCCATAGGCGAAGAGCAGCTTCGCGCCGTGCTTGATGACGCCGCCATATTCCTGGCCCGTCCCCGGCAGGAAGCCCGGCACGTCGACGAAGGTCAGGATCGGGATCTCGAAGGCATCGCAGAACCGCACGAAGCGCGCCGCCTTGCGGCTGCTGTCGATGTCGAGGCAGCCCGCGAGCACCATCGGCTGGTTGGCGACGACCCCGACGGTCTGGCCCTCGATCCGGATGAAGCCGGTGATGATGTTGCCGGCAAAGTCCTTCTGGATCTCGTAGAAATCGCCCTCGTCCGCGACCTTCAGGATCAGCTCCTTCATGTCGTAGGGCTGGTTGGGGTTGTCGGGGATCAGCGTGTCGAGGCTGTCCTCGACCCGCGCCACGTCATCGAAGAAGGGCCGCGTCGGCGCCTTGTCGCGGTTGTTCAGGGGCAGGAAATCGACGAGGCGACGGACTTCGTAGAGGGCCTCAACATCGTTC
>WOZM01000067.1 GCA_011620265.1 Paracoccaceae bacterium | reverse complement strand
CGCCGGAAAACCCGATGTCCGCCGACCGGGTGCGCTGGGAACATATCCAGCGGGTTTACGAATTGTGCGACCGCAATATCTCCGAAACCGCGCGTCGCCTCAGCATGCATCGCCGCACACTCCAGCGGATTTTGGCCAAGCGCAGTCCCAAATAGGCCTGCAGTCGTTAAAACACGAATAAACAGAAGCGATCCCCTTGCCTTTCCCGATTTGCCGTCATTAATTGGCGCGCGAGAGGCAACAAAGGGGATAAACAGAGTGAAAATTGATCTCGATTCACTGACGTTGAAAGAGCTAAAAACTCTTCGATCCCAGGTGGCGAAAAAGATCGACGGGTTTGAAGAGCGCAAGAAGCGCGAAGCGCTGACCGCTCTGGAAGAACAGGCGAAGACGCTGGGCTATTCCCTGACCGAACTCGTCGGTGCCGGTGCACCGCGGAAAAGAAGACCCGCGAATCCGAAATACGCCAATCCGGCGGACAAGTCGGAAACCTGGACCGGCCGTGGTCGCAGGCCGCGCTGGGTCGAAGCCGCGCTCAAGGCCGGCAAGACGCTCGACGACCTCGCGATCTAGATCGCGGCCTCAGCCATCGAAGGAACGTCCGGGCGGGTTCCAACACCCAAGGAAGCGCCAGCATCTCCCCCCGTCCAACCTCCGTCTTGCCGCCGACGACGACATAGCGCGCCGCGGCGGGGACTGGATCGCGGGGCTGCACCTCTAGGATGCCGCCGCGAGAAGCGCTGCATGCCGTGCGACGAAGTCCGCGCGCACATCGACCGGTGCGCGCAGGCGGATCGTCAGCCCGCGCACCATCGCCGCGTCCGGGGCGCCGAAGAACCGGTCCGCCTCCGCGCGGCTGAAACCGGCGATCTGCACCGCCTCGAGCCAGGCGGAGACATGGTCGGCGCGCTTGATCTCCTTCTTGATCGCTGCGGGCAGCAGGGCGGGCAGGCCGAAGCGGAGATGGATTGCCGCCGTCAGCCGCTCGTCGAGCGCGCCGTAGCCGGGGCCGACTGCCGACTTTACCGGGCTGATCATGTCGCCGATCACATATTCCGGCGCGTCGTGCAGCAGGGCCGCCAGCCGCCAGCGGACCGGAATGCCGGGATTGGCGCGGGTGAAGATTTCTTCCACCAGCAGCGAATGTTCGGCCACCGAGAACGGAAAATCGCCGACCGTCTGCCCGTTCCAGCGGGCGACGAAGGCAAGTCCGTGGGCGATGTCCTCGATCTCGATATCCACCGGCGTCGGGTCGAGAAGGTCGAGCCGGCGGCCCGAAAGCATCCGTTGCCAGGCGCGGGTCTGTTTCGGTGCCATCGTGGCGCGGATCCCTGACTGAAGCCTGCCCCGTCCGGGGCCGTTGATGCGACCGGCAACTACATGTCCGGCCGAAAACCTCTTAACCGAAACCGTGCCGCGTTGAAAATGCGGCTTCGACGCGATCCTCCCCTGCCCGACGGGCGATGCAACCGCGCGACGCCCGCCGGAAAAAGCCCGGGCCGTGCCATATTGTCTGGCCGAGGACCCGGTTAGAACCCATTCTGCCGCAAAGGTAGGGACGCCAGCGCGAAGACATGCAGCCCGGGGAAAGCCGACAGATCGAATTTCTCCGTGTCCTCTGCATCACGGCGATGATGTGGGTCCACGTCAATCCGGGCCTGTCGACGCCAACCATCGTGTCCGCGGGCGAATACCATCTGGTTGGCACGATCTTCGGCAACACGCTCGGCCGGATCAGTGTCTCGCTTCTGAGTTTCGTCAGCGGCTATCTGATCTGGGAGACGCTGCGCCACGAAAGCCTCGGGCACCTCGCGCTCCGCCGGTTCCGGACGGTGATCGTCCCGATGCTGGTCTGGAGCGCGGTCTTCCTCGTCCTCGCCCTTGCGAAGGAGTGGATCACCGGCGAGGGCGCGAATGCGGTGGCGGAGGTGGAGCTGCGCCTCTGGCCGCTGATCGACGCCTGGAGCGGGTTGACCGGGCCGACGGCGAACCGGTCGCTCTTCTTCCTGCGCGATCTTTTCGTCGCCACGCTGATCCTGCGCGCCGCCGTGCCGCTGATCGAGCGTGTGCCGGCCGTCGCGGCTCTCGCGATCCTCATTGTCGCGTCGAACGATGCGCTGGCGCCGGTGATCTACCGTTCGAGCATCCTGCAGTTCCTGTTCTTCGGCGCGATCGCCGCCCGGCTCGGCTATACGATCGCCGGACTGTCGCGGCCGCTCGTCGCGCTGTCGCTCGGCTATCTGATGACGGTGGCGGGCTTTGCAGCCATCGCCGATCCCGGCATCCCCGCGCTTCAGTTCCTGCATCTGCCGCTCCTCTTGCGTCGCGCCGGGATCGGCTTCCTGCTGCTGGCCTATTCCGCCGCCTTCCTCGCGCTCTTTCCCCGGACCACGCTTGCCGGTCACGGGCGACACGCCTTCCTTGCCTACCTCATGCATGTCCCGGTGATGGGCATCCTCTGGGTGATGTGGCTCGAACTCGGCGGCGACGGCGATGCGCGCAGCTACCTCGTGTTCTATCTCGGCGCGCCGGTCGCGGTCTTCGCGCTGGCGAGCTGGCTCGGGCGGGCTCTCGACCATGCGCCGGCCCCGCTCCAGTTGCTCTTGCGGGGCAAGGTTGGTGCCCCGGCGCGACACAATCCGCCGGACTGATTGCCGCTGAGCGACGGCAATGCTATCTGACCGCTAACTTTTATTTCGCGGGAGTGCGGCACATGCCGAAGGATTACATCGTCAAGGACATCAAGCTCGCCGGCTACGGGCGCAAGGAACTCGACATCGCCGAAACTGAAATGCCGGGGCTGATGGCGCTGCGCGAGGAATTCGGCAAGGCCAAGCCGCTCAAGGGCGCCCGGATCGCCGGCAGCCTGCACATGACCATCCAGACCGCCGTCCTGATCGAGACGCTGACCGCGCTCGGCGCCGATGTTCGCTGGGCCTCGTGCAACA
>WOZM01000190.1 GCA_011620265.1 Paracoccaceae bacterium | reverse complement strand
GGCTCGACAGCGGTGTGGGCACCTGCGGCAAGGAAGGCCAGAGCGTGCCGGTGGGCGTGGGCCAGCCGACGCTGCTGATCGATGGCTTGACGGTGGGCGGTACCGCCTGACCGACACTTTCAATTGCCTGTGCTACATTTCGTCCCCATGTCCTCGCGCTTCGCCTTTTCCTCGTCGCGCAGCGTCTTCGGGATCCGGTAGCGCTCCTCCTCGGGGCGGCGGGCGCAGACGATGATTTCGTCGGGGTTGGTCGCCTTCGGGCATTCGTCGGTCCCGAACACCACCACCGTCCGGGTGCGGTAATTGCCGCCGGCCTGGGCGGCGGCCGGCGCGGAATGGACGAGGGCGAGCCCGAGCAGCAGGCTGGAGGCTGGGATCAGGCTTCGCATCATCTTCTCCAAATGGTGGTGCGGGCGCCGATAGCACAGCCCGGCGCCGTCTGAACCGGCGATTATCGCGTCGCCCCCGAATTATCGAGATTAGGGTGGTTTATGTTCCCGAGATAATATGTCAGAAAGAGTCATGGACCCCCGCCGCAATCCCTTCTCGCCGGGTGCCGGCACCCGCCCGCCCGAACTGGCCGGCCGCGACGACCTCATCGAGCGCGCCGAGATCGCCCTCGACCGCATCGCTTTGGGCCGGCCGGCGCGGAGTTTCGTGCTGCACGGCCTGCGCGGCGCGGGAAAAACCGTGCTTCTCGGCCAGATCCGCGCCGACGCCGAAGCACGCGGGCTGCTGACGGTCCGGATCGAGGCGCCCGAGGATCGCAGCCTCCCGGCGATGCTCGCCGCTCCTTTGCGCGCCGCGCTGCTGAAGCTCGACCGCATGGCGGCGGCCGCCGCCGGCGCGCGCCGGGCGCTTCGGGCGCTGGCGAGCTTCGCGCGGTTGAAGGTCACCTACCATGACATCGAGGTCGGTCTCGATTTCGAGCCGGAGCCCGGGCTTGCCGATTCGGGGGACCTCGAACTCGATCTCTCCGAACTGCTGATCGCCATCGGCGAGGCCGCGCGCGAGCGGGAGACCGCGGTCATCCTCTGCATCGACGAACTGCAATATGTGCGCGAAGCCGAGATGGGCGCGCTGATCGCGGCGCTGCATGCCGTGGCGCAGGCCGGGCTTCCGGTCGCGATGGTCGGCGCCGGGCTGCCGCCGCTTCTCGGCCGGATGGGCCGGGCCAAGAGCTATTCGGAACGGATGTTCGAATATGTCGAGGTGGCGCGGCTCGATGCCGGGGCGGCAAGGAACGCGATCACCCTGCCGATCGAGCGCGAGGAGGAAGCGATCGAGCCCGAGGCGGTCCGCGCCATCATCGCCGCGACCGAGGGCTATCCCTATTTCCTGCAGGAATGGGGAAAACATGCCTGGGATCTCGCCTTCTGCTCGCCGATCACGGTGCGCGATGTCGAGAATGCGAGCGTGACGGCGCTGGCCGAGCTCGACGCCAGCTTCTTTCGCGTCCGCTTCGACCGACTGACCCCGACCGAGCGTCGCTACATGCGGGCGATGGCCGACCTCGGGCCGGGGTCGCACCGCTCGGGCGGGATCGCCGAGCGGCTGGGACGCCAAGTGAACCAGCTCGCCCCCATTCGCAGCAGCCTCATCCGCAAGGGCATGCTCTATTCGCCCGCCCATGGCGACACCGCCTTCACCGTGCCGATGTTCGACCAGTTCATGAAGCGCATCATGCCCGTGCTCGTCTGATCGTGACAGAATCGCGGCACGGCCCTAAAGGGCGGGCTTTCTGTTCTGGCAAAGGATCGAGACGATGCGCGCCGACCCGCGCCACTTCACTTTGCTGGAAGAACTCGGCACGCGCCCAGTGGTCGTTGACGATCGGCTTGACCTCGGACTGATTTTCAGCGATACGCCGGCAGTCACCGCCGGGGTATTCACCACCAACCAGATCAAGGCGGCGCCGGTACTGATCGATGTCGAACGCCTGAAACAGGGACGAGCGCAGGCGATCCTCGTCAACAGCGGCTGCGCCAATGCCTGCACCGGCGAGCAGGGCATGGAGAATGCCCGCCATGCCGGCATGCTGGTTTCGCAAGCGCTGAACATCCAGGATGTCCTGGTCCAGCTGGCCTCGACCGGGGTGATCGGCGAACAGCTGAACGTCACGGCCATCGAGAACAGCGTCGATCAGCTCGTTGCCGGGCTGTCGCCCGACAATTTCGAACAGGTGGCTCGAGCGATCATGACCACCGATACGGTCCCGAAGACGGTCTGCCGCACGATCAATATCGGCGGCAAGGATGTCAATATTGCCGGGATGGCGAAGGGCTCGGGGATGATCATGCCGAATATGGCGACCATGCTCGCCTTTGTCCTGACCGATGTCCAGATCAGTTTTCCCGAACTCCACGCCGCCCTCGTCAGCGGTGTCGCGAGTACCTTAAACCGCATCACCGTCGATGGCGATACCAGCACCAACGACATGGCCCTGGTGATGGCCAACGGTTGTGCCGGCAACCCCTGGATCGACGAGGATGCCCCGCAGCAGGACCGGCAGCTCTTCCGCGATACCCTTGAAGAGGTACTGAAGGAACTGGCCCTGATGATCGTCACCGATGGCGAGGGGGCGACCAAGACCATCACCATCCGGGTCTGCGGGGCGAAAGAAAACGAGGAGGCCGAGCGTCTGGCCAGGACCATCGCCAATTCCAGCCTGGTGAAAACCGCCTTTTTCGGGGAGGATGCCAACTGGGGCCGGATCATCGCCGCCATGGGACGTTCGGGCGTGCGATTCAATCCGGACAAGGTCGACATCGCCTTCAACGACGTGCTGATCGTCAAGAACGGCCAGGGCCTCGGCAAGGAAGCCGAGTCTGCCGCCACCCGGGTGCTCAAGGAGAAAAATTTCGCCGTGTGCGTCGACCTCAAGGACGGGGCGGGCTGCGAAGAGATTTACACCTGTGATTTTTCTGTCGATTATGTGAAGATCAACGCCAACTA
>WOZM01000177.1 GCA_011620265.1 Paracoccaceae bacterium | reverse complement strand
CTACCACACTGGATTCACAAGATGAATCCCTCATGGGATTTGTGCAACAGAGCCCCGCCGCGCCGGAAGGTTTCGGAAACAGCAAGAAAAAATGCTGCCACCACAAGATACTTCCCGACAAGATCGTATACCCAGCCGAGCGGAGCGTTGAAGCCGTATCGCATCACGACGTCCATCGTGACGACAAGCATCATCACTGCAAGGCACAGGCCGGCAGCCACAATCGCCACGTTTTCCAGTCGGTCCAGAAGTCTCACCAGTTGTGTTGATGGTAGAGCCATCATTTGCTCCGAGGGAAACGGTTCTGCAGGGTCAGGGCGGACGGCTCCCTGTCGAAGGACGCCGGCGTTCCGAACCGGAGCTCGACCGCGCCATCGGTCGGTTCGGTCGCACGGTCCATCCCGTGTCTGGCGCCGGTCTCGACGATGCAGGGACCCGTCGGAAAGGGATCGGCCGTCACCCCGGCCAGCACGGCCGGCGGCGCCAGCGCGGCCGCGATCACCAGCGCCGCGCCTGCGGCAGGCCGATCCGCTCCGGTCATTGCGGTCATGGTCGTTCCTCCTTCCCCGTCCCGGCCGTTACCTCACGGGCGCCGACGCTTTCCGGGCTCCTCCCGGCCTTCTTCGTCGGGATCTGTCACCGCGCAGCCGGCCCGGTCAACGCGGAAGCGCCGCGCCTCTCGCGTGCGCCGTCAGTTCGCGCATACGTGCGATTGAGGGACAGGGGCCGCCGCGGTTGAACTTCCGCCCCGTGCGGCAGCAGAGCCGTGCGGCAGCAGAGCCCTCCGGCGCTGGCCATGGCTTCAGGGTCGCGTCGCACCCGAGAGCAGAGGATACATGTCGGGGCGGCGGTGCATGGCGAAATTGAAGATGTTCTCGCGTATCTCCCGCGTGCGATCGAGATCGCAATCGGCGCAGACAAGCTCGTCGCCCACGGTCGAGGCCATGGCCACGATCTCGCCCGTTGGCGCGATGATGCAGCTTTGGCCCAGAAGGTCGCAATTCTCCTCGCGGCCGGCCTTGGCGCTGGCTGCGACCCACAGCCCGTTGGCATAGGCGCCGGCCTGCATGCACAAATGGTTGTGAAACGCCTGAAGATGATCGTGTTCGGGCGCCAGCGGATAGTGCAGCGGCGTGTTGTATCCCAGCGTCAAAACCTCGGCGCCGCGCAGGGCACATTCGCGGTAGGTCTCGGGCCAGCGGCGGTCGTTGCAGATCGCCATCGCCCATTTGCCGCCCATCATGTCGCAGACACTGAAGGGCTCCTCGCCCGGTTCGAAATAGCGCTTCTCGAGATGCTGGAATGCGCGCCATGGCTCGTTCTCGAAATGGCCCGGCAGGTGGATCTTGCGATACCTCGAGACGATCTCGCCCTCGGGCGAGACGAGGATCGAGGCATTGAAGCGCCTCGGCCGACCGTCGATCACCATCTTCTCGGCATAGCCGAAGGTGAAGGCCATGCCGAGTTCGCGGGCGCGGTCGAACAGCGGCCGCGTGGCGGCACTGGGCATTTCGGTCTCGAAGAACGTGTCGATTTCAGACTGGTCCGCCATGAACCAGCGCGGAAAGAACGTGGTCAGCGCCAGTTCGGGGTAGACCAGCATGGTGACGCCACGGCGCACGGCCCGCTCCATCAGCGCCAGCATCCGCCCGACCGCCGCCCCGCGGCTTTCGTCGCGCGAGATCGGGCCAAGCTGGGCCACCCCGATTGTGATAATACGGCTCATTCGTTCCCCTCAGTTTCTCAGGCTCAGGCGGCGGACCAGCGCATGAAGCAGCGCGCCGCCGCGCTGGCAGTCTTCGGCAGTGGTGAACTCGCGCACATTGTGGCTGATGCCCCCTTTCGAGGGCACGAAGACCATCGCGGCCGGGGCGATGCGGGCGATCATCTGCGCGTCATGCCCCGCGCCGGAAAACATGCGGCGATGGCTGAAGCCCATTCCCGCCGCCTGCTCCTCGACCATGGCGACCAGATCGGGGGCGAAATCCACCGGCTCGAAGCGGGCAAGGCTGCGTGTCGTCGCCCGGACATTCGCCCGTGCCGCCGCCCTGGCGACCAGATCGGCAAGCCCGGCCTCGGCCGCCTTCAGGCCGGTGTTGTCGGGATTGCGCAGATCGACGGTCAACTTCGCCTCCTCGGCCACGACGTTGACGAGGTTGGGCGAAAGCGTGATCGCGCCCACGGTCCCCAGTTGCGACGGCCCGACTGCCCCGATCAGATCGCGCAGCCCGGCGGCGATGATCCCGGCGCCGAAGCCCGCATCGGCGCGCAGCCGGAGCGGCGTGGTGCCGGCATGGGAGGACTGGCCCTTCAGCACCACCTCCGTCCAGGAGATGCCCTGCACGCCCTCGACCACGCCGATCTGCACGCCCTCGTCCTCGAGGATCGGGCCCTGCTCGACATGCAGTTCCAGATAGGCGGCGACCCGCGCCGGCCCGCGGCCATGTCCCACATAGCCGATCCGCGCCAGTTCGTCCCCGAACCGGGCGCCGTCGATGGACACGATGTCGAGCGCCTCGGCCAGTGGCAGACCGCCGGCATAGACCAGGCTGCCCAGCATGTCGGGGGCGAAGCGCGCGCCCTCCTCGTTGGAGAATGCGGCGAGCGTCACCGGCAGATCGGTTTCCGTCCCCCCGTCGTTCAGCGCGGCGATCACCTCGAGCCCTGCCACAACGCCAAGGGCACCGTCGTAAAGGCCGCCCGTCGCGACCGTGTCGATATGCGAGCCGATCATCACATGCGGCGCCTGCGCGTCGGTGCCCGGGCGCGGGGCGCGGGTGCCGAAGATGTTGCCGATCGGATCGACCGCGATCCGAAGCCCCAGAGCCTCCATCTCGGCCACCAGCCAGTCCCGCCCCTGTTTCTCGGAGTCGCTCAGCGCAAGACGGCAGACCCCGCCGCCGGGACGCGCGCCGATCCGCCCCAGCGAGGCGATCCGCGCCGCCAGTCTTTCGCCCCGGAACATCAGA